>CAYTAG010000016.1:0-18742 GCA_964435625.1 uncultured Halobacteriales archaeon
GGCCGAGGACCTGGACCAGGCCCTCCCGGGCCAGACGGGGACGTTCCGCTGGCGGGGGTTCGACGTCGCCTACGCCGAGGGCGGCGACCCCGAGAATCCGGACCTCCTGTTGCTGCACGGCGCCCACGCCGCGGCCTCGAACAAGGAGTTCGACCGGGTGTTCGACCGCCTCGCGGAGACCTACCACGTCATCGCGCCGGATCTGCCGGGGTTCGGGCTGTCCGACCGGCCGCCGCTTCTGTACTCGGCGTCGCTGTACCGCTCGTTCGTCACCGACTTCGCCCACGAGGTCACCGAGGACGCCATCTGCATCGCGTCCTCGCTATCGGGCGCGTATGCGGCCGCCGCCCAGCGCGACGAGGCCCCGTTCTCACAACTCGTGCTCGTCGCGCCGCTGGGCGAGACCGGCCCGCGCCGGACCTGCCTGCGGACGCTGGTCCGTACGCCGGTCGTCGGAACCGCGCTGTTCGACGTTCTGGCGAGCAAGCCCTCGCTGTGGTACTTCAGCGACCGCGAATCCGTCGTCGACACCGCCACGATCACCGACGAGGACGTCGAGTACTACTGGCGGACGGCCCACCAGCCAGGGGCGCGATTCGCCCCCGCCTCGTTCGTCAGCGGCTACCTCGACCTCGAGGAGGACTTCGGGGACCTCCTCGCCGAACTCGACGTGCCGGTCACCCTCGTCTGGGGCCGGGAAGCACCCTTCCCGCCGCTGTCGGCCGGCCGGGAACTCGCCCGGCACGCCGACGTGCGCCTCGTGGTGATCGACGAGGCGAAACTGCTGCCCCACCACGAACACCCCGACGTCTTCCTGGGGGCGCTGGCGGACGAACTGCCGGCGGTCGTCGGGGAGTGAGAAGGAAAGACCGCCGCTCGGTCGGTTCGCCCGGTCAGCGCGGCCCGATTACCGCGGCCGGAAGACGACGACGGGTTCGCCGTCGGTCTCGCTGTCGTCGACGTCGGCGGTGACGACCATCCCGACCTCCACGTCCTCCGGCGAGACGTCGCGCACCTGACCGGTGATCCGCACGTCGCCGAACGACGCGATTGCGATGGCGTAGGGCGCGTCGTCCTCGAACCGCGGCGACGCCACGTGGGTCACGCTGTAGGTCTCGATTTCGCCTGACTCCGAGAGCGGCCGCTCCTCCTGCCCGGCGGCGCCACACTCCGGGCAGATTCGCCGCGGCGGCAGCGAGCCGTGGCCTTCCGGGCACTCCAGGTAGTAGCCCTCGCCGGCGGCGATGGCGTCGAGCCACTCGTCGTACCCCTCGTTGGGGTACTCGCTGGGGTCGGTCATGCTCTTACCTCCAGCACGTGGACGACGCAACTGGCCACGGTCCCGCCGGCGTTGTGGGCGACCCCGACCTCGGCGTCGTCCACGGCGTCGCTGTTGACGTGGTCGCCCCGCAACAACTTCGTCAACTCGGCCAGCTGGCTCGCGCCCGTCGCGCCGACCGGGTGGCCCTTCGCCTTCAGGCCGCCCGAGAGGTTCACGGGGCGGTCACCCTCGGCGGTCGTCTCGCCCCGGCGGGCCGCGCCGATCCCCTCGCCAGGGCCGTAAAAGCCCAGCGACTCCACCGCCAGCACCTCGGCGATGGTGAAGCAGTCGTGAACCTCCGCGACGCCGACGTCGCCCGGCCCGACGTCGGCGGACGCGTACGCCTCCTGGACGGCCTCCTCGGCGGCCGGCGTGCGGACGTAGGACTCGCGGTCGTGCAGTGCCATCCGGTCGCCCGCCTGGCCCGTGCCGGTCACGGCGACCGGGGCGTCGAGCCCCTGCTCGTCGGCGTACTCCTCGCTGGTCAACACGAGCGCGCTGGCGCCGTCGCTGATCGGACACGAGTCGTACAGCCCCAGCGGCGAGGAGACCATCGGCGCCTCCAGCACGTCCTCGACGGTGATCGCCCGCTGGTACTGGGCGGTCTCGTTGCCGAGCGCGTGCTCGTGGTTCTTGACGGCCACGTGCGCGAGGTCCTCGCGGTCGCCGCCGAACTCCCGGAAGTACGCCCGGGCCATCAGGGCGTATGCCCCGGGGAAGGTCACGCCGGCCCGGACCTCGTGGAGTTCGTCGGCGGCGATGGCCAGCCCCTCGGTCGCGCCCGCGGTGCCCATGTTGTTCATCCGCTCCATCCCGCCGACGACGATGACGTCGGCGTCGCCGTGTTCGATTGCACGGACGGCCTCGCGGGCGGCGGCGCCGCTGGAGGCGCAGGCGGTCTCGTAGCGGGTCGCCGGGCAGGAAAGGCCCGCCGCCTCGGCCATCAGCGGTCCCTGGTGGGACTGGTGCTCCGCGAGCGACCCCATGAAGTTCCCGTAGTGGAGTGCTTCGACGTCCGTCCGCGGGACGCCGGCGTCGGAGATGGCCATCCCGGCGGCCTCCCCGAACATGTCCCGGCCGGTCCGCTCGGGATGGTTCCCGAAGTGGGTGAGCCCCACGCCGGCGATGCGTACGTCTGACATACCATCGCCTAGGTTCCGGAGGGGGTAAAAGGCGTCCGTTAAGCGATTAACGTTGCAGGTTCGTCGACCCCACTCGAAACGAGTCCGTCGCCGCGGCCGGTCACCCCGACGAGAGCAGTTCCTCCAGGCGCCGTTCGACGTCGTCGACCTCCTCGCGGAGTCTCCGGCCCTCCTCCTCGTCCAGTTCGTCGAGGCGGTCGACCAGCCCCTGCAGGCGGGAGTACTTCTCGTCCTCGTCGACGCCGGTCTTCTGGACGTACACCTGCTCGTCGACCTCGAAGACGTCCGATCCGTCGACCTCCGTCACGGCGACCACCACGTCCAGTTTGTCCGGGTCGACCCCGAGCACCCACTCGTGGGGCACGCCGTGCTCGTCCAGCGCATCCAGGACGGCCTCGTCGTCCTTCGACCGCCGCCGCTCGCGGGTCGTCCGGGTGACGGTCCCGAACCGGCCGTGGAGCCGCTGGCCCGGTCCGACCCGCTCCAGCAGCGGGTCCCCCACGGCACGGCGCAACCGGTCGGCGCCGCGCTGGACGTCCGACAGGAGCACGTAGAGGTCGGTCAACCGCTCGGTCGGCAGCGACTCCGGTTCGGTCGCGTCGACCTCCGCGAGGACGTCGGCCAGCAACATCGCGTCGTCGTGGACGCGCTCCGGCCGGGTCCGGGTCTCAGACGGCGAGTGGAGAAACGGGGACTCGCCTGCAGCGGTCTCCTCCGACCGCTCGAGCGTGCCCCCGTCGGCGGCGTAGTCCGGCGAGAGGCTCAACACGACGGCGTACGGTTCGACCCCGGGCGCCAGGTCGTCGAGGTCGATGGCCTCGTCGTCGAGTCGGTCGGCGATCACGTCGAACTGTTCGCGCCACAGCGACCGTTCCTCGCCGCCGTCGACGAACCGCGCGACGAACCGGTCCGCGAACGTCGCCGCGATCCGGAACGGGCGTTCGGAGACGGGCGTGACGAGTTCGGACCCCGGCTGGAGGCGCTCGGCGGCCTCCCGGAGGTCGGTCCAGAAGGTGTCGGGCGGCATACCCGGACCTAGGGCGCGACGCAGGTAAAGCGTGGCCTCGTCCGGCGAGGACCCCTGCCGGGGGAAGCAGGATCGAGATGGTATCCGGACGCGATCAGATGATGGCGCCGAACGGCCCCTCGATCAGGTGGAACAGCGCCTGGTAGGCCGCGTACAGCAGCACCAGCACCGCGGCGGCGATTGCTCCCTTCGGGGCGTCCAGCGGGTCGCCCTTGCGGGCCTCGACCCTGCGGGCCTCGAACTCGAAGAAGTCGGTAACGACCAGGCCGATCACAAGCACCGTCATGACGGTCCCGCCGTGGGGTTCCAGCGTGGCGTAGTAAAAGGCACTCAGCAACAACAGCACGTTCGTCGCCTCGTGGAAGAGGTTCCGGCTGATTTCCTCCGCGTCGTCGGACGCCTCGGCCTGCCTGACGTATTTTCCGTGGGCGAGTCGCCTCGTGACGAAGTTGACGAGCACGAGCACGAGGATGACGTACTCGACGGTCTGCCCCAGCGCGTCGAGCGGGCCCAGCAACTGCAGTGGTTCCATGTCCGCAAGTGCGGCGTTCGCCCATTAGAGTTTTTCCAATCCCGACGCCGCGTCGCCGAACCCCCGGCTCGCGGGGACCCGGTACAGCCGGAGGTGATCGCCCAGCCCCAGGTGGACCGTCTCGCCGGGGGTGATCCCCAGCCACTCGCGGTCGTCGACGATCACCGTCACCGGTTCGTCGCGGTGCACGTTCACGGAGACGGCTTCCAGGTCGACGACCCAGTGATCCGCGTCGGTGACGAACGGCGCCACGGGGACGACGGTGCCTACGTCCGTCCCGGGTTCGACGACCGGCCCGCCGGCGTCGCCCGCGTACCCGGAACTCCCGGCCGGCGTCGCGACGACGACGCCGTCCGCCCGGAATCGGGCGACCTGCCGACCGTCCGTCCGCACTTCGTACTCCGAAATCTGGGCCGCCTCGGTCGTGAAGAGCGCGACTTCGAACAGCGCGGTCGCGGTCTCGCCGTCCAAGCGGACCGAGAGCAGGCGACGGGTCGTCTCGACGGCGTCGCCGGCCAGGACGGATTCGACGGCGTCGACCACGTCGCCCGCCGGGACCGCGGCGACGCCGCGGCCGGCGCCCACCGGGAGTACGGGCCGGTCGACGCCGGCCCGGACGAGTTCCAGCAGCGCCGACTCCCCGCTAGCGACGATCCATGCCGGATCGGCGGCCAGCACGTCCGCGACGGGGCCCTCGACGGCGCTGGCGCCCGCCCCGTCCAGGGCCGCTACCACGCCCTCGACGCCGTCGCCGACCACACCGACGGTCGGACTACCCTCTGAGGCCATCGTCCCGGCGTTGGGAGGGCGGAGGCCATAAGGCCCGGGGTTGTCGACCTGCCGCTGCCGGACCGTTTAAGTCGGTCGCACCCTCAGGGCGGGTCGACGGGATGACCGACTCCGAGACGGAAACGGCCGAGCCGACCGAGGGGCCGGGGACGGAGGCGCCGGCCACCACCGGGAACGCACCCGACGAACCGTCGCCGACCGCCGGGTCCGGGGAACCGGACGCCGCCGGGACCGACGGACAGTCGGCGGCCGACGGCGAGGCCAATGAACCGGGAACGGCCCATGGCGAGGCCGACGAACCGGGAACGGCCGGGAACGAGACCGGAAATTCGGTACCGGACGACGCCGGAGCTGCGGACACGCCCGCCCCCAGCGACGCGTTCGGCGCGCTGGGCAACGAGGTCCGGATGGGCGTCCTCCGGGAACTGGCCGCCGCCGAGCGGGCGGCCCGGCGCGACCCGGACGACGACGGCCGCCGAGCGTTCTCGGCGTTGTTCGAGGCGTCGGGCGCGGACACGTCCGCGGGGTTCGCCTACCACCTGCGGCAACTGGACGGCCACTACGTCCGGAAGGTCGAGGACGGCGACGAGGCGTGGTACGAACTCACCTACGCCGGCCGGAAGGTCGCCCAGGCCATCGCCGGCGGCACCTTCACCGACAGCGTCACGCGGGACCCGGTTCCAGTGGAGGACCCCTGCCCGTTCTGTGAGGCCGAGGCGCTGGAACTGCGCTCGGCGGACAACTACACCTCGGTCGCCTGCCGGGACTGCGAGCGACGCCTGCTGACGTTGCCGTTCCCGCCCGGCGGCCACCGCTCACACGACGACGCCGACCTGCCCCGGGCGTTCGACCGCCACCACCGACACCGCATCTCGCTGCTGGCCGACGGCGTCTGCCCGGAGTGTGGCGCCGCGGTCGAAGGGTCAGTGGAGCGACCACCCGAGGACCTCCGGGCGCGACTCCCCGAGGAGGCAGAGCGCGTGTGGCTGGCGATGGCCTGCGAAGCCTGTGGGCACCGCCTCCGGTGCCCGGTCACGCTGTCGGTCCTGGGCCACCCCGCGGTGGTGTCCTTTTACCGCGACCACGACGAAGACGTCCGCGAGCGCCCGCTGTGGAACGTCGGGGCCGAGTGGCGCGAGACGGTCGTCTCGACGGAGCCGTGGTGCGTCCTGGTCTCGACGCGGCTTGAGGACGAAGTGCTGGACCTCTTTCTGGATGCGGAGGGGACCGTGGTGGCGACGCGGCGGTCGCCGGTCGAGTAACGGCGGGGTTCGGCCGATTCGACAGCGGTTACAGCGCGCCCAGCGCGTCGGCCAGTCGCTCGGCCCCGAGACGGTCGACGCCGTCGGCCCGGACCGTCGTCGCCTCGACGGTCTCCGGGTCGAGGTCGTCGTCGGTCGTCTCGGCCAGCGCGCGCAGACCCAGGGCGAGGCCGTCGTCCAGCGTCAGCTCCGGGGCGTATTCATCCTCCAGTAGCGAGACGATCTCGGTGGCGTCGGCGCCCACCGCGGTCGCGTGCCACTCGTAGGGCGTCCCCGAGGGGTCGGTCTCGTAGAGGCGTGCCTCGCCCGTGTCCGGGTCGACGCCGCCGACCAGCAGCGCGGTGCCGTACGGCCGGGCGCCGCCGGTCTGGGTGTACTCCTGGACGTGGTCGGTGATCGCCTTCGCCAGCGGTTCGACCCCCATCGGTTCGTCGTAGCGCAGGCGCTCGCGCTGGGCGATCCGCCTGGCGAGGTCGACCAGTTTGCGCGCGTCGGCGGCGTGGCCCGCGCTGGCGACCGCCAGGTGATCGTCGACGCGGTGGAGCTTCTCGACGCTGTCCTGGACGACCAGCGGCGACCGCTTGCGCGTCCGGGCCAACAGCACCACGCCGTCGTCGGTCGTGATGCCGACGCTGGGCGACCCGCGCTCGACGGCCTCGCGGGCGTACTCGACCTGGTAGAGGCGGCCGTCCGGCGAGAAGATGGTGATCCCGCGGTCGTAGGCCTGTTGCTGGTTGCTGCCGTTCATGTCGCCACCTCCCCGTCCGCGACGGCTCCGGGATCGTCGTACTCCGTGATTTCGACGCCCTCCCCGGTCACCGTCGCCAGCGACAACCCGTTGCCGCTGGCGGTGTCGCGCTCGCTGGCGCTCTCGATGGCTTGCGCCGCGGTCCGGGTGGCTTCCTCGACCGTCGCCCCGGCGTCGTACTCCCGTTCGAGGACGCCGTAGGCGAGTTGCATGCCGCTGCCGGTGGCCGCGTAGTCGTCGGCCATGACGCCGCCGCCGCCGTCCAGCGAGAACACCGCCGTCCCCTCCTCGTCCAGGCCGCCGAGGACCGGCGTCACGTGCAGCGGCGCGCTCCGCAGGAGGTTGCCGGCCAGCGTCGACAGCGCCCCCATGCTCATCCGCTCGTCCCGGCGGGCCTCGTAGAGGTCGGCTTCCGCGCGCAGGTTGCGGGTGAACGACTGGATGTGCCCGACGGCGCCGGACAGCGCCATCGCGGCGGTCGGGTGGACCTGTTCGATCTTCATCACGCGCTTGTTCGAGACGAACCGGCCGCCGAGGCTCGCCCGGCGGTCGGCGCCCAACACGACGCCGTCGTCGGTCGTCAACGCGACGACGGTCGTGCCCGTCTCGACCGCGTCGGCGGGCAACTCCCCGTCGGTCGGGAGCCGTCCGTCGGCCGGAACTTGTCCGTCACTCGATAGTTGCTGTGCGTCCGTCGGCCCGAGGGATCCGGCGGCCAGTTCGCCGTGCCCAGCGGGGGTATCTCTCGACGGCATGGATCTTCCTCGGGACCACGTGGGGATAAGTGTTAGCTAAAATATATTTTAGCCGGGGTGGGCGACCGCCCCAGGACGGATCAACCGTCGTAGGGCCACTCGTCCATCAGTTTCATCGCGGCGTCCTTGTCCTCGTCCTCCAGGGCGGCGGCGATCCCCTCGGGGTCCTTGCGGTCGACTTCGAACTCCTCGTCCGCGAGGTGGACGGTCAGTTCGGTCAGCAGGATCGCCTGCTCGCGGAGGTCCCGCGACTGGAGTTTGTCGAGGGTGTCGGCGAAGGTGTGGCCCCAGCCGCGGCCCTCGCTGCCGGTCTCGCTCATGACGTGGTAGCCGGGGACGCCCCACTTCACGAACGGCCAGTGGTCGCTGTGTGGCCCCTGCCGGGGGATCGTCTTCACGGGGTGGTCGAACCGGTCGGCGACCGTCTCGGCCGCGTCCGCCAGCGCCTCGAACCCGTGGGTCGTGAAGGCGAGGGTCCGCCCGCGGCCGACGCCGTCGTTGTTGACGATGGCCTTGATCGAATCGTGGTCCGCCTCCCCGGCGTGGTGGTTCGACCCGACCAGGCCGACCTCCTCGGCGCCGTAGGCAACGAAGTGGACCCTGGTGTCAAGTTCGTCCTCCCGCGCCGCGAGTGCGTTCGCCAGTTCGACGACCATCGCGGTGCCCGCGCCGTTGTCGGCGGCCCCCTCGGCGACGTCGTGGGCGTCGACGTGGCTGGTGACGAGCACCTGTTCGTCGGTGTCGGGGCCGAGTTCCGCGTGGACGTTCCGGCTCGTGGCGTCGCCGATCTCCGCGTCGACGACCACCTCGACGGTCTCGCCGTCGAACCGGCGGGCGAAACGGGTCCCGACCTCCTTGCTGACGCCGACGGCCGGCACCTCGCCGATTGGGTCGTCGTCGGTGCCGACGCTGCCGGTCGGCGGGAGACAGCCCTCGACGTGGTTGCGGTAGACGAACGCGACGGCCCCGCCCTCGACCGCGCGGTAGTACTTCTCGGTGCGGTGGATGTAGCGGTCGTACCACTCCGGGACGAAGCTGTCGGCCATGACGACTTTGCCCTCGAGTTCGGCCGCCTCGAAGTCCTCCGGGAGGCCGTACCCGAGGTCGACGAGTTCGGCTTCGACGCTGCCCGCGGGACTGCGCGGGAGCGCGATGCAGTCCTGCCCGGTGTCGCCCGCGACGATCCGGCTGTCCCCCCGCGTCCAGCCCTGGATGTCGAACTCGTCGACGTGGGCGTCGCGGGCACCCGCGTCCGCCAGCGCGTCCCGGGTCAGTTCTGCCGCCCGGCGCTCGCCGTCGCTGCCGGCCATCCGGTTGCCGACGTCGACCAGGTCGGTGAGGTGGTCCCAGCCAGCGGTGCTCGTGAAGACGTCGCCGATCCAGTCGGTCATTCGTGGGACTGCACCCGGGCGGCCCCTAACGGTTTTGGAATCCCCCCTCGACTGCCGACGCGGATTCCCGCGGGCGGCAATCCTCGCGGTCCGCCGCCGCCGACGGGTCGTCGATTCCCCGGACGATCACCTCCGTAATGTCGACGTACTATCGACTAGATATTTAAATGGGACGACTGATCGTCGGTAAATCAGGAATCGTCCGGCGTTTTATGACTCTATGGCCCCTATTTCTCTACGAAGGGTCGATACAAGGATGTCCACCGACGCCCCCGACGTCACGACCGTCATGGACGCTGTCGAAGGCGCGGAGACCGGCCCGCGACCGGTCGAACTGGTCGAGCGACTGTACCGCAAGCAGGTACTCGCCCGGACGCTCGACGAGAAGGCGGTGAAACTCAACCGGCAGGGGCGACTCGGGACGTACGCGCCGCTGGCCGGTCACGAGGCGATCCAGGTCGGCGCCGCGGAGGCGCTCTCCGACGACGACTGGTGTCTCCCGACCTACCGCGACCACGCGATGTACCTGACCCGCGGGTTCGGCGTCGAGGACGTCCTCGAACACCTCAACGGCCGGGGCAACTACGTCGACCGGTCCGACGGCGACGTGCGGACGTTCCCGCCGGCGATTCCGGTCGCCACGCAGGTCCCCCACGCCGCCGGGGTCGGGATGGCCGCGGACTACTTCGGCGACGACGCCGCGGCGCTGGTCAGTTTCGGCGACGGCGCGACCAGCGAGGGCGACTTCCACGAAGGGATGAACTTCGCGGGCGTGTTCGACGCGCCCGTCGTGTTCCTCTGTCAGAACAACCAGTACGCCATCAGCGTCCCCATCGAACGGCAGACGGCCAGCGCCACCATCGCCCAGAAGGCCCAGGCGTACGGCTTCGACGGCGTTCGCGTCGACGGGACGGACGTGCTGGCGGTCTACGACGTCGTCTCGGAGGCGCTGGCCGACGCGAAGGCGGGCGGGGGCCCCAAACTGATCGAGGCGGTCACCTACCGCCAGGGCGCCCACACCACGACCGACGATCCCTCCAGGTACCGCGACGACGGGGAAGGCGATAACTGGCGCGACCCGGTCGAGGTGACCCGCGAGTACCTGGTCGAACACCACGACTGGACGGACGAGGACGAGCAGTCGGTCCAGGAGTGGGCGACCGACCGCGTCGCGGCGGCCATCGACGCGGTCGAAGCGACGCCGGACCCGGATCCGGAGTCGATGTTCTCGCACGTCTACGCCGGCGACCACGCGCGACTCTCCCGACAGCGCCGGGAGTTCGTCGACGACCCCGACCTCGTCAGGTGACCGTCGCCGGAGTGAAACTTTTTTACGATTAGGCGCGTCTCTCGGAATATATGCGGGACGTGCTCGCCGAGTGGAAGCCGGTCGTCGACGAGGCAATCGAGGAGGTATTCCCCCGGGAGACGTCCCGGGAGTACCTCGAATCGTTCTTCGGTCCTGCGCGGTACGGATACGACGTCGAGGCCATCCAGACCTCCATCGCGGACCCCGTCTGGGAACTGCTGGACCGGGGCGGCAAGCGCTGGCGGCCCGTCATCTTCCTCCTGCTGGTCGACGCGTTCGGGGAGGACCCCCACGAGTACCTGCCGTACGCGACCATCCCCGAGTTGATGCACAACGGCACCATCATCGTCGACGACATCGAGGACGCCGCCGAGAAGCGCCGCGGCGACTCTGCTCTGCACCACGTCTACGGCGTGGACGTCGCCCTGAACGCCGGCAACGCCCTGTATTTCATCCCGCTGAAGATCATCGCCCACGACCCCGTGGACCTCGACGACGAGGACCGCCTCCGGGCGTACGACATGCTGATGTACGAGATGAACCGCACCCACCTGGGCCAGGGCGTCGACATCGACTGGCACAACGACCCCGGCCGGTCGGTCGCCGAGATGGAGTACCTGGAGATGTGCGCCTGCAAGACCGGCTGTCTGGCCCGCCTCGCCGCCCAGCTCGCGGCCATCGTCACCGGCCAGTCCCGCGAGACCCAGGAGAAGGTGGCCGACTACGCCGAACTCCTGAGTCTCGCCTTCCAGATCAACGACGACATCCTCGACGTCGAACACTCCCTGGACCGGGCGGGGGACTTCGGAAAGGCGTTCGGCAACGACGTCCGCGAGGGCAAGACCACCCTCATGGTCATCCACGCCGTCGAGAACGCCCCCGAGGAGGACGCCGAGAAACTGCTGGACATCCTGGCCGCCGACGAGAACACCGACGAGGAGATCACGGAGGCCATCCGGATCATCGAGGAGAGCGGCGCCATCGAACACGCCCGCGAGCGGGCGCTCGACCTGGCCGAGGAGGCCCGCGAGAGCCTCGCTGGCCTGGACCTCGATCCCGAACCCCGCGAACACCTCGAGGAGTTCACCCGGTTCGTCGTCGAGCGCGAGGTCTGACTACCGGGCCAGCACGTCCCGGACGTCCCGGACGCTCGCGTCGCCCGCCTCGGCAGCGAGCGTGAAGAACCGGTTCGGCCCGACGACCTCGAACCCGCCGTCTAGCCCCTCGACCAGTTCCACCACGTCCGCGATGGTCAGCGAGTGGGCGGTGACGTGGACGGGGACGAACACCGGCCGGTCGTCCCACCGGCGGGCGAGCGCTTCGAGCGGTTTTCGCAGGTCCGCGACCGACCCGCGGGCGTGGTGGCCCAGCGGTAGCGCCGTCGGCAGCCAGCACATCGCGCGGTCGGTGCCACGGTCGAACGTCTGCGGGTCGGACGTCCCCCGGACGTAGCCCTCCATCACGCCGTTGAGTTGCTCGCCGACGTGTTCGCGGTACTTCCGGGCGCTACGGCCGTCCGGTTTCATCACCGTCGTCTCGGTCAACCCGACCCGGGCGAACGCTTCCTTCGTGGACGCCAGCACCTCGTCGAGGTCCGGGCCGTGCTTGCCCATCCGCCCGGGGTAGAAGTAGCCCACGCCCGAGGGGCCGCCGACGAAGTGGTCGTTCTCGCTGGCCGTCGCCTGGAAGTAGTCCAGGATGCCCGGCCCGAGGTCGGCCAGCAACGGCGGCATCTCCCAGCCGAAGGGGACCTTCCCTCGCTCGGGCAGCAGCCACTGGCCGCCCTGGGCGCGCCGCAGCAGGAAGTTCAGCGAATCGCCGTCCGACAGGAAAAAGGTAAGGTAGATTTTCTCCTCCAGGGGCGGCGTCTCGCGGCCCTCGCCCGCGCGCTCGCGGAAGCGTTCCACGGCGTCGCCCGGCGGGTCGAACCGCGAGTGCAAGGACATATTCGCGGCGTACGTGGAGGCGCCGATGGCCAGCTGGCCGTGCTCGGAGAGGTGGCCGATGTGATGGCCCTCGGAGTCGCCGCCGCGGCCGGTGTGCCAGCCGAAGACGAGGCCCTGGTCGTCCATCCCCGCCAGGATGCGGTCCTTGAGGTCCCGTTCGCGGGGGTTGCCGGCGCTGGCGAGGTCCACGAAGAAACCGTTCTCCGCGACGGTGAAGTCCCGCGCCCGGTTGGAGGTGTAGAAGTCGTTGACCGGCGGGGCTTCGCCGAACCGCGTGACCGGTTCGCCGAAGTCCTCGTCTTCGCTCTCGGTCAGGAGGTCGTAGGGACCGTCTTCCGCCGTCGTGACGGAGACGTGCCACTGGTTCCGGACGACGAGTTCGAGTTCGTCCGCGCCAGCGACGCCGTCCAGTTCGTAGATCCAGTAGCCGTCCTCGCCGGTCCAGCGAATCTGCCGGTCCTCGCCCGTGCCGGTCCCCTCGGCCGCGACCAGCACTTCGTCCTCCCGGTCGGTCGTCGGGACCACATCGGCGACGACGTCGCCGTCGCGAAGCACTCGCAGTTCGTGGAGTTGCGTGCCGCCGCCGCCCTCGGGACCCGCGTCCGCGAACCGCAGGTAGATCGTCCCCCCGTCGGTGTACGGCGAGACGTCGAGGGCCGGCTTCGTCTCGGGAGTCCCGAGGTTCGCCAGGCGGGCGTGGTTCTTGTCCGGCCACTGGTGCTCGAAGGCCCACTCGTAGGCCGCGACGCGGTCGACCTCGCGGAACCTGATCCCGCGGTGTCGCTCCCGGAGGTCGTAGCGGACGGGCCGGTCGGGAAGACGGTCGAGCGCGTCGGCGGTGACCGGCAGCAGGTTCTCGCTGCCGGCGTAGTTGGCCGCCACGTTGGCGGTCACCGGGGCCTGCCGGTCGACGACCACGTAGCCCTCGAACGGGAGGGGGTCGAGCCGGTCGAACAGTTCGTAGGGGTCCTCGAACTCGACGAAGTCGGTGTTGTCGTACTCTTTGTACCACTCGTAGAACACCCGCTCGTCGGGGACCGGGTGGCGGTCGTACCAGCCCTCCTCGCTCTTGTCAGGGTAGTAGAAGAACACCCGCGGGGCGTCGCGGTTGGCCAGCCCCTGCAGACAGCAGAACGTCAGGTACTCCCAGTACGACAGCCCGCCGACGTCGGGGGCGAGAATCGGAATAGCTCCACCACCCGTCCGGTCCGCTCGCTCGCTGACCTTCGCGTGGTCGTCCGTCGTCACGTCCCCGTTTCGGGGCCCAGCACCTTGGGACTCTCGCCGATCAAGTAGCGCAAGCGTCGACAGGCCCGCCGCACCGACGGCGCCCGTCGCTTCGAGTACCCGTCGTCTGTTCGTCCCGTCCGCCTCGCCGTCCCGCCCCGGGTCGTCTGGAGCCACGTGGAGCGCGAGTGTTCCGGGAAGTGCGTAATAGCCCTTCTGGTGCGGCCGGTACGGACGCCTTACCGCAGTACAGTGGCCGGATAGCTCGGAAACGGTCCGCCTTCGGGGAAACGATTCCGTCCGGGCCGAAACGTCTCCGTTCCCCTCTCTCTTCGGTCCGACCGGTGGTTTCGGTACCAGGCGGTCGCGGCGTCGGCGGGTCGCCGGGGGCCGGCGCGAACCAAAGTATTCAGTACGGGGCAGCGACTACCCCCGGCCATGAAAGGTGACTCCGATGCGGACGTGTCGCGGCGCCGGTTTCTCAAGGGGGCCGCCGGCGCCGGTGCGGGGACCGCGGCAATCGCGAGCCAGCCAGCTGCCGCCCAGGAGGACGGTGGCGATGGGGGTGGCGGCGACGAGCGGCCGGACTGGGGCGGTTGGCTGGACGGCGTCGACGGGGGCTATCAGGACGCCCGCGGGGAGAGCGAGGTGACGGTGACCGTCGGCGCGGAGGGCAACGACGGAACGAACGCGTTCGATCCGGCGGGCCTGTGGGTCGACCCCGGCACGACGGTGCGCTGGGAGTGGTCGGGCAACGGCGACCACAACGTCAACGCCCAGGAGGGGCCCGCCAGCTTCCAGACCGACATCATCGGCGACGCTGGCGTCCACTTCGAGTTCGAGTTCACCGAGGCGGAGGCCGGCATCACCAAATACCAGTGTGACCCCCACGTCAACCTCGGGATGCTCGGCGCCGTCGCCGTCGGCGACGACGTCTCGACCGTGAGCACTGGCGGGGAGGAGGGCGGCGGCGGCGACATCGTCGGCACGCGGTTGCCCGACAGCGCGAAGGCGCTCGGCGTCGCCAGCGCGGGGGCACTGGCCTCGACGCTCGCGCTGGCGTACCTCTTCGTCAAGTACGGCGGGTCCGGCCGGACCGTCGAGGAGTGATACCGGACGTTCTTTACCGGTTTCCGCCCTCGTCGTAGCCATGGGCCGAACCGTTCGCATCATCGGCGCGCCGACAGACTTCGGGTCGAACCGCAGGGGCGTGGACATGGGGCCGTCCGCCATCCGGTACGCGGGGCTGGTCGAGGGGATCGAGGCGACCGGCGCCGACTGTACCGACGCCGGCGACGTCCGAGTCCCCCACGTCCGCCGGCGCGGCGACGACCGCGACCAGCCGGTCGAGAACGCGAAACACCTCGACCAGGTGGCGGAGGTCAGCACCCGGATCGCGGACGAGGTCGCCGACGCCCGCGACGCGGGGGCGCTACCGATCGTGATCGGCGGGGACCACTCGCTGGCCATCGGGACGGTAGCCGGCGCCGCCCGCGACGCCGACCTCGGACTCCTGTGGTTCGACGCCCACGGCGACTACAACACCCCGGAGACGTCGCCGAGCGGCAACGTCCACGGGATGCCGCTGGCCGCTTCGCTCGGCCGGGGCACGTTCGCCGACATGGACTGGGCGCGCGCCGACGGCCTGCGGGAGGAGAACGTCGTCTGGATCGGTCTCCGCTCGCTCGACGACGCCGAGCGGGAGGCCATCCACGACGGCGACGCGACCGCCTACACCATGGCCGACGTCGACGAACGCGGGATCAACGACGTGGTCGAGGAGGCGCTGGAGATCGCTGCCAGCGGGGTCGACGGCCTCCACGTGAGCCTCGACCTGGACTGGCTGGACCCCCGGATCGCGCCGGGCGTGGGCACGCCGGTCCGGGGCGGCGTGACCTACCGCGAGGCCCACGCCGCGATGGAGATCGTCGCCGAACGGGACCGCGACGCCGACCTGCTTCACTCCTTCGAGGTCGTCGAGGTCAACCCCATCCTCGACTCGCACAACGAGACCGCGGAACTCGCCACGGAACTCACGTCGAGCGCGGTCGGCAAGCGGATCCTGTGAGCGAGCGGGCGGGTCACGTGCTACAGTATCTGGACGTCGTCGAAGTAGGCGGCCTGGCCCGAGTCCAAGTACGCGTCGTCGACGACGCTGGGATCGAACGACCGTGAATGGCCGAGGAACTCCGCCGGCGGACCTACAGCGAAGTTTTGGTCACGTAGTCGTAGTAGGCGGGGGTGCTGTTGTTGGTGTAGAACCCGAAGGTACCGCCGGAGTGGGTCGCGTCGCTGACCGAACTCGTTTCGGCGACGACGTTGCCCGAACTGTCGTACAGCACCGCCTTGACCGTGTCCGAGCCGAGTTCGAGTGCCACCTCGTAGGTCGTACCCTCCTGGAAGGTGGCCGAAATGCTGTCGAGTTCGTAGGAGTATCCGCCGTCCCGCAGCCACAGGTCGAAGGTGCCGGCGCTGGCGTTGGGCGTCGCCCAGTAGCAGTTGTCGATGGCGTTGGAGGCGTCCTGGACGGAGACGAGCAGGCCCGGTTCGGCCCCGCTGCCGTCCGGCGCCATGATCTGGCAGCGGTACTCGTTGCCCCGCGGCGTCGTCGTGCTCGTATGCGCGAGCTGGCCCCAGGTGTCGGATGCTTCCAGCGTGTACGACCCTTCGAGGGTGGTCGAGCTCTGTGCCGAGTAGGTGGAGGTGTGGCCGTCGTACTCGCTGATGTCGCCGTCCTCGAAGGCATCGAGTACTGCGGTCGAACCGCCGGAGCCGGCGTCGAACCACGAATCGGCGTGCCAGTCGGCGTCGGCGTACCAGTTGTACCAGCCGATGGACCCGCTGTCGTAGGTGGTGTCGGCCAGCGAGACGCTGGCGACTTCCGCGCCGCTGGCGTCGAAGACGGTCATCGTGATGGTGCTGGCGTCGCTGTCGCGGTAGTCCAGTTCGACGGTGAGCCACTCGTCCAGCGGCCAGGTCGTCGCCGTCGCCGCCTGGTTCGTGAAGCTGCCGTTCTCCAGGTAGTCGATCCGGATCTCGTCGTCGTCGCCCTCGAAGAAGCCGGAGTAGCCGGTGTAGTCGCTATACCCCGTGGCGCCCTGGACGCCGAACATGATCCCCACGTCGGTGTCCGACGGGAAGTACAGATCGAGTTCGTAGGTGTTGCCCGCCGACGTCACCATGTCCTCGCGGAGGACGAGTTCGTTGCTGTCCGTCGAATCGTCCGCTCGGATCGAGTAGGACCCGGTGGTGGCCCGGGTCGAGGTTGTGGTGAACGCGCCGGTGTCGAGGGAGTAGGTGCCCGGCACGTCGGCGTGACTGAAGTCCTCGGCCACCTCCGTGGTGTCGCCGCCACCACCGTCGGAGGTCCCGCTGGCGGCATCCTCGGGAGTCGTCGGCACGCCCTCGGGGATCGAGGTGTCGGCGGCCGATCCGGTCCGGTTGTCTGCCCAGGGGTCGTTCTCGTAGTACCCGCCGTGCAGCGTATCGAAGTACCCGCCGTAGCTCGTGTCGACCTGCACGTCGCAGTCCGTGACCGACACGGCGCCGTTGACCGCCCAGACGGCGCGGCTGTTCTGCGCCCCGGGGGACGAACAGCCCTCCTCGCACGGCGGCACCGTGTGGTCGACCACGATGGTACAGCCGTCGACGTGGCACACGTGGTCGTGGCTCATGCCGTTCGTGTCCTCCCTGGCCCCGGTCCGGCAGTTGGAGATGTTGTTGCTGTAGAAGTAGCTATCGTACATGTGCGCGCGCCCGTGGGTGTGGTTCTGCTCGTCGCCGGGGCTGGACGTGTACAGGCCGTTGTCCACGAAGTGCTGGACGTTGACGTTGCGGAACTCGATGGTGCCACGGTGGTCGTACTGCACCCAGCAAAAGCCCTTGCCGGTGCGCTCGACCTGGCCGTCGCCGGCGTAGACGTTCTCCACGACGCCCGTCGAATCGTGGTCGGAGACGTACGGCGTCAGCACGTAGTGACCGCCCGAGTGGACGCCCTCGATGCCGACGTTCCGCACGGTCCAGTCGTTGCCACCGGGGATGATCTGGACCGACGCGCCCGCGGCGGTGATGTCGATGAGCTTGTTCTCCCACACCTCGCCGGAACCGACGTAGATGTTCTCTTTCGTGTAACTCGGAACGGTGATGGTGTCGTAGCTCGCGCCGGAGACCGTGCTACCGGCGGCCGCGAAGGCAGTCGCCGACCCTGCCAACTTCAGGGCCGACCGCCTCGTGATCACCGCGTCTGTGGACCCCTGCTCGGAGGGGCCGTCCTGGCGTCGCTTCTCGGACCCCGACTCCGGGGACTGTGAGTCGTCGAACATGTATGGCTCCAGGGGCAGGCGGGCCGGCGGTGCCGGCCGTCCGCCCAATGTATTACACGGTAGATAGAAAGGAAATAATAACTATGATAGTGAAAGTAAATCGGGTGAAACACGGTCGGGAGCGCTCTCCCGGCGGACTGCGTGGCCGGTCGGAGCGGACTGGATCGCGTGGTAATGCGGCGGTGCCACCCCGCTCGTCGGGTTAGAGCGAACGCTCCGTCACGTGGTCGTAGTACGCGGGGCTGCCACCGCCGGTGTAGAAGCCGAAGGTGCCGCCCGAGTACGTCGAGTCGGAGACGGTCGCCGTCTCGGCGGCCACGTCGCCCGAGCTATCGTAGAGGACCGCCTTCACCGAGTCCTGGCCGTACTCGAGAGCCACCTCGTACGTGGTGGCCTCCTGGAACGTGTGCGACACCGAATCGAGGATCGTCGAGGAGTCGCCGTCCCGGCGCACTAGCTCGAACGTTCCGGAACTCGCGTCCGGGAACGCCCAGTAGCAGTCCCGGAGCGGGTCGCTCTCGTCCTGTACGCCGACGAGCAGGCTCGGCTCCGCCGCGCTGCCGCTGGCAGCTTCGACCTTGCATCGGTACTCGTTGCCCCGCGTCGTCGAGGCGCTGGTGTGTCCGAGTTGGCCGTACGTGTCGGTGTTCTCCAGGGAGGACGACCCTTCGAGTACGGTCGAGGACTGCACCTGGTAGCCCGACGTGTGGCCGCTGTACTCCGCCACGTCGCCGTCCTCGAAGTCGTCGAGGACGGTTTCGCCCCCGTCGCCGATGTCCGGGGGTTGTATCTCCGACCCGTCGACGTAGAGGCGGTAGTTCGAGGCGTCGGTGTCCGCAGACCAGTTCGACAGGTCGCCATCGAAGTAGTAGCTGTCGCCGTAGCCGTTGCCGACCTCGCCCGAGACGCTGAACGTCCCGTCGCCGTCGTCCGTGATGGAGTCGTTGTTCTCCGCGGAGTCGTCGCCGTTG
>CAYTAG010000016.1:18842-29518 GCA_964435625.1 uncultured Halobacteriales archaeon
GTCCGTGATGGAGTCGTTGTTCTCCGCGGAGTCGTCGCCGTTGTTCGTGTCCAGCGAGACGCTGCCTTTCACCGTGAACTCGTAGGTGAAAAGCGGGCCGCCGTCCGCGGACACTACCTCCAGGTGTTCGTCGTCCGGACTCGGGTCGTCGCCGCCGCCGCCACCGCCACCGTCGCAGTCGAGTCCGTCCGCGGCGTCCTCGGCGGTGGTGGGGACGCAGTCCGGCGGCGTCACGTCGGCGTCGCTGCCGGTGCGGACGTCGTTCGTCGTGAAGTACCCGCCGTCTGCGGTCGCGAACGTGCTCCCGCCGACGACCCGCACGTCGACGTTTTCGAGATAGGTCTCGCCGTACCACGACCAGAAGCCGCGCGTGTTGGTCGACCCCGGAGCCGAACACCCGGTGCCACAGGCGGGGTTGTCGCCGTCGACGTGGACGACCGTGTCGTACACGTCACACCGCCGGCAACTGGCGTTGGTGCGGTTGTTCGAGATGGTGTTGTTGTAGAAGTACGACTCCTCGACGTGGTGGTTGCCACAGTGGCCCTGCGCGCCGACGCCGGACCCGTAGAGGCCGTTGTCCACCATCCCGGCGACGTGGACGTTCCGGAACGTGATGGTGCCCCGGTGGGGCAGGTTGGCGTTGATCCAGATGCCGCCGGACCCGGTGCCCTCGACCTGCCCGTCGCCCAGGTAGACGTTCTCGATGAGGCCGGTGCCGCTTGCACTCTCCACGCCCGGCGTCAACAGGTAGTGGCCGCCGGGGTGGACGCCCTCGAACCCGACGTCGCGGATCGTCCAGTTCGACCCCTGCGTGATGATCTGGGCGGACGCCCCGCTGGCGGTCATGTCGATGAGGACGTTCTCGTAGGTCTCCCCGTCGCCGACGTAGATGGTCTCTTTGGAGTTCGAGGGGACCGTGATCGTGTCGTAGCTCTCGCCGGCGACCGGCGTGGAGCCGGCGGCCGCGAGCGCGGCCGTCGACCCCGTCATCTTCAGGACCGACCGACGGCTGACCGGTGGTTCGTCGCCTCCGGCGGAGAGGTTCCGCTGTCGCGTCTCCGGGTCCGACCCCGGGGACTGTGAGTCGTCGAACATGTGTAACGCTCGGGCCGGTTCGACCGGATGGACCGGGAACCGACCACGCGTATTCAACGTACTTATCTATGTAAATAATGATCCGGAGGGCGGAAGTAAAACCGACGTCACGTTGGCCGGAAGGAGTCTAGGGCGTCTCCCGCCGTCGCAGCTCCAGCGCGTCCGGATCGAGCAGGTAAAACGACTCCCAGACCGGCGCCAGGCTGACTACTCGCGTCCCACCGCGTTCGGTCTCGGCGTGGCGGTGGTGGTGGCCGGCGAGACACAGGTCGGGGTCGAGCGCGTCCAGCAGGTCGTCGACGTACGTACAGCCGGGGTCGTAGCCGTAATCCAGCAGTCCGTGTGGCGCCTCGTGGGTCAACAGCACGTCCACGTCGCCGAGGTCCGTCGCTGCCTCGACGTCCTCGCGGACGAAGTGCCGCCGGCGGTCGCCGGAGAGTTCCGACCGCGGTTGCTCGTACTGCGTGGGCGCGAAGTTGCCCGATAGCCCCGCCACGCGGAGGCCCGCGACTTCGGCCGCCGTGCTCGCTAGCAGGTGCGCGTTGGCGCCCGATCCGCCGGCCGTCGCGCCGCCGGGCAACGTCTCGTTTTCCCGCATCGACTCGATCACGTCGAAGTCCTCGTTGTTGCCCGCGACGAACCAGGTCGGAACCGGCAGGTCGTAGTGTTCGACGTCGCCGACCTGCAGCGCCACGTCGGCGCCGGCGGCCTCGTAGGCGGCCAACAGCGCGCGTCGGTTCTCCGGGTCGCCCGCGTGGGCGTCGCCCAGGACGAGGACCGCTTCGGTCATGGCCGTTCTACGTGATAGCCCCGGGTAAGTCACCCGGCGACCGGGGGCCAGGACGTCGCCGGACGCGAACTCCGTCCTTCCGTCGCCCCGCATATGAATATATGACCATATATTCATATATCCCCGGCGTACTGTCACCGGTTCCCACGACTGGCTGCAACGGGGAACGCGACGATGAGAACGGTTTCGGGGACGAGGGCGCTACTCCTCGGCGGGCGCTGCCGCGGTTTCGCTCCCCTCGGCGACGGCGTCGGCCCCGGGCAGCACGTCGACGCTGGCCACGCGGTCGTCCCCGGCCAGGCGCATCACGATGACGCCCATCGTGTTGCGGCCCTGCTCGGAGATTTCGGCCACGCGCGTCCGCATGATCTGGCCCTCGTCGCTCATCACGACGAGGTGGTCGTCGGCGTCGACGGCCTTCACGGAGGTGACCCGGCCGTTGCGCTCGTCGGTCTTGATGTCGACCAGCCCCTTGCCGTACCGCGACTGCGTGCGGTACTCCGAGAGGGGCGTCCGCTTGCCGTAGCCGCCGTCGGTGACCGTCAGGAGATCCTGGCCGTCGGCCTCGTCGGTCGCGACCAGGCCGGCGACGTGAGCGTCCTCACGGCCGTCGCGTTCGAGGTCGATCCCCCCGACGCCCTTGGCGTTGCGGCCCATCGTCCGGACCTCGGTCTCGTCGAACCGGATCGCCAACCCGTCGTCGGTTGCGATCACGAGGTCCATCGTGCCGTCGGTCACTTCCACGTCGACGAGTTCGTCGCCCGCCTCGAGGTCGGCGGCGATGATCCCCGTCGAGAGGATGTTCTCGAACTCCGTCGCTGCGGTCCGCTTGACGTACCCGTTCCGGGTGACCATCGTGATGACCTCCTCGGCCTCGAACTCGTCGGTGGTCACGACGGCGGTGATCTCCTCGCCGTCGTCGAGGTCGATCACGTTGACCGCGGACTTCCCGCGGGCCGTGCGGCCCATCTCGGGGATCTCGTAGGTCTTCAGGCGGTAGACCTGCCCGTGGTTGGTGAAACAGAGACAGTAGTCGTGGGTGTTCGCGCGGAACACCTTCGAGACGCGGTCGCCCTCCTTGGGGTCCGCGCCGATGATCCCCTTGCCGCCGCGGCCCTGCGGGTCGAAGTTCTCGACGGGCATCCGCTTGATGTAGTCGTCCTCGGTGACGACGACGAAGACGTCCTCCTCGGGGATCAGGTCCTCGTGGGTGACGGTGCCCTGGTCCTCGACGATGGTCGTCCGGCGCTCGTCGTCGTACTCCGCTTTGACCTCCTGGAGTTCCTCGACGACGACCTGGTCCAGTTTCTCGTCGCTGCCCAGGATCGTCTCCAGGCGCTCGATTTCCGCCTGGACCGACTCGTACTCCTCTTCGATCTCCGTCCGCTCCATCGACGTGAGGCTGCCGAGTTGCATCCGGACGATGTGCTCGGCCTGTCGCTCGGAGAAGTCGAACTGCTCCTGGAGCCCCTGCCTGGCGGCCTCGCGGTCCGCGCTGCTGCGTACGAGGTCGACCACGTCGTCGACGTTCTCCAGCGCGCGGAGCCGCCCTTCGAGGATGTGCGCGCGGTCCTCTGCCTCCGCGAGGTCGTGCTCGGAGCGCCGGCGGACGACCTCCCGGCGGTGGTCGACGTAGTGCTGGATGGTTTCCTTCAGCGTCAGCACCTCGGGCTTGCCGTCGACCAGCGCGAGGTTGATGACGCCGAAGGTCCGTTCGAGGTGGTGCTCGATGAGCAGGTTCTCGACGACGTCGGTGTTGGCGCCGCGCTTGACCTCGATCACGATCCGGACGCCGTTGCGGTCGGACTCGTCCCGGAGGTCCGCGATGCCCTCGATCCGCCCGTCGTTGACGTCCTCGGCGATGCGCTCGACCAGCGTCGCCTTGTTCTGCTGGTAGGGGATCTCGGTGACGACGATCCGGTCGCGGCCGTTCTCGGATCGCTCGATTTCGTAGTCGGCGCGCACCCGGAGCCGGCCCCGGCCGGTCGCGTAGGCCTTCTGGATGCCCTGCCGGCCGACGATGCTCGCGCCCGTCGGGAAGTCCGGTCCCTTGATCGGGCCGTCGCCGTCGCCGAGGTCGATCAGATCCTCGACGCCGACCTCGGGGTTCTCGATCACCTTTATCGTCGCCTCGATCACCTCCCCGAGGTTGTGCGGCGGGATCTTGGTCGACATCCCGACGGCGATGCCGGTCGAGCCGTTGACCAGCAGGTTCGGGAACGCCGCCGGCAGCACCTCCGGTTCCTCCAGGCGGTCGTCGTAGTTGGCCTGGAAGTCGACGGTGTCCTTCTCGATGTCGTCCAGTAGTTCCTCCGCCATGGCGGCCATCCGGGCCTCCGTGTACCGCGGGGCCGCGGGCGGGTCGCCGTCCATCGACCCGAAGTTGCCCTGGCCGTCGACCAGGGGGTACCGCATCGTGAACTCCTGGGCCATCTTGACCAGCGTGTCGTAGATGGGGTCGTCACCGTGGGGGTGGTAGTCACCCATCGTCTCGCCCACGATGGACGAGGACTTGCGGTGGGAACTGCCGGAGGTGACGCCCATCTCGTTCATCGCGTAGAGGATGCGCCGGTGGACGGGCTTGAGACCGTCCCGCACGTCCGGCAGCGCCCGGCCGGCGATGACGCTCATCGCGTAGTCGATGTAGCTCTGCTCCATCTCGTCCTCGACGCGGACGTTCTCGACGTGCGCTGCGTCCACGTCCGTCGGATCCGGTACGTCCGAACTCATGTTAGATGTCCACCCAGTCCGCCTCGGGGGCGTTGTCCTTGATGAACTGCTTGCGCGGTTCGACGGCGTCGCCCATCAGCACCGAGAACATCTTGTCCGCCGCGGCGGCGTCCTCGATGGTGATCCGCTTGAGTCGGCGGTTCTCGGGCTTCATCGTCGTCTCCCACAGCTGTTCGGGGTTCATCTCCCCCAGGCCCTTGAACCGCTGGACCTGCGTGGGGTTGCCGTTGCACTCCTCGGCGATGATCCGCTCGCGCTCGGCCTCGGTCATCGCGTCGTAGGTCTCCCCGCGGTAGCGAACCCGGTACAGCGGCGGCTGGGCGGCGTAGACGTAGCCCGCCTCCAGCAGCGGCCGCATGTGCCGGTAGAAGAACGTCAAGAGCAGGGTCCTGATGTGGGCGCCGTCGACGTCGGCGTCGGTCATCATGACGATTTTCTCGTAGCGGATGTCCTCGACGTCGAACTCGTCGCCGATGCCGGTGCCGATGGCCGTGATCATCGCCCGGATCTCGTCGTTCTCCAGGATGCGGTCCAGGCGGTGTTTCTCGACGTTGAGGATCTTGCCCTTGATCGGCAGGACCGCCTGGTTCTCGGGGTTGCGTGCCTGTTTCGCGCTGCCCCCGGCCGAGTCGCCCTCCACGACGAACAGTTCGGCCTCGCTGGGGTCCCGCGTCTGGCAGTCCGCCAGCTTCCCGGGCAGGCTCGTCGATTCGAGCGCGTTCTTCCGGCGGGTGAGTTCCTCGGCCTTCTTCGCGGCCATCCTGGCCTTCGCGGCCTCGACGGCCTTGGAGACGATGGCTCCGGCGGTGTCGGGGTGCTCCTCGAAGTAGGTCCCCAGGCCGTCGTGAATCGCCGACTCGACGATGCCCCGCACCTCGCTGTTGCCGAGTTTGGTCTTCGTCTGGCCCTCGAACTGCGGGTCGGGGTGCTTGATCGAGATGACCGCGGTGAGGCCCTCGCGGATGTCCTCGCCCTTGAGGTTGTCGTCGAGGTCGCCCAGCAGATCGTTGTCGCTGGCGTAGTCGTTGACGATCCGGGTGAGCGCGGTCTTGAAGCCCGTGAGGTGGGTGCCGCCCTCGCGGGTGTTGATGTTGTTTGCGAACGCGTGGATCGAGCCCTGCAACTCGTCGGTGGCCTGCATCGCCACCTCGACGTGGATGGCGGCGTCGTCGCCGTCGCGGTCGTTGGCCGGCGCCTCGTCTTCGAAGTAGATCACGTCCCCGTGCAGCGGGTCTTTCGTCTCGTTGAGGTATCCGACGAACTCGCGGATGCCGCCGTCGTAGCGGTACGTGTCCGACGCGACGTCCCGTTCGTCGGTGAGGGTGATCTCGACCACGGAGTTGAGGAAGGCCAGTTCCCGCAGCCGGTTGGCAAGCGTCGAGTAGGTGAAGTCGTTCGTCTCGAAGATCGCCTCGTCCGGCCAGAACCGGACGGTCGTCCCCGTGCCCTCGTCGGGTCGGAGGTCCCGGACCCGTTCGAGGCCGTCCTCGGGTTCGCCCTCGACGAACGACTGCCGCCAGACGGCCCCCTCGCGGTTGACTTCGACGACGAGGCGCCCGCTGAGGGCGTTGACGACCGAGACGCCGACGCCGTGTAGGCCCCCCGACACCTGGTAGGACTTGCTGTCGAACTTCCCGCCGGCGTGCAACACGGTCATGATCACCTCGACCGCCGGGCGGTCGTACTCCTCGTGGGTGTCCACGGGAATGCCACGGCCGTCGTCGGCGACGGTCACCGACCCGTCGTCGTGGATGGTAACCTCGATGGCGTCGCAGTACCCCGCCAGTGCTTCGTCGATGGCGTTGTCTACCACTTCGTAGACGAGGTGGTGTAGCCCCCTCGCGTCCGTCGACCCGACGTACATCGCGGGGCGTTTCCGGACCGCTTCGAGCCCTTCCAGAACTTCGATCTGGCCCGCCCCGTACTCACTCTCCTGAGACATGGAAAACTTGTCTCCCGGTAAGCCGTCCCGAACCTTAAACCCCACGACGTGCGCGCGCGAGTGCGCGCACGTGAGGGAAGGTTGACGTTACCTGGCCCCGAAAGAGCGTCCTACCCGGCCAGTGCGACGTCCAGAAAGAGCATCACGGCGACGCCAGCCATCGTGCCCACGGTGGCCATCCGCTCGTGGCCGCGGGCGTGGGTTTCCGGGACGATCTCGTCGCTGATGACGAACAGCATACCCCCGGCCGCGAAGCCCATTGCATACGGCAACAACGCTCCCGCGAACTGGACCGCTAGCGCGCCGAGGACGGTCAACGGAACCTCCACGGCGCCCGCGCGGACGCCCGTCAGCGCCGCGTAGAAGCCGCGGTCGAAGCCGGCGTTGACCGCAGCCACCGAGACCGCCAGCCCCTCCGGGACGTTCTGCAGGCCGATGGCGGCCATCAGCGCCAGGGCGTCCGGCAGGTTCCCGGACCCGAACCCGACGCCGACCGCCAGGCCCTCCGGCATGTTGTGCAGCGTGATCGCCACGATGAACAGGATCACCGACTCGAACCGCGTGTCCGCCTCCGCCAGCGACGGATTGCGGCCCTGGTCGGGCCGCTCGCGGCCCGTCACGAGGACGTGGACGTGGGGCACCCACCGGTCGGCCTGGTCGAGCAGGGCCACCCCCAGCAGGAAGCCGACGATCACCCGAAGGACGCCACCAGTTCCGCCGCCGCCCGCCTCGATGCCCGGGAGGATCAGACTGGTGAAACTGGCCGCCAGCATGACGCCGGCGGCGAACCCGAGCGCGCCGTCCAGCAACCGCTCGCCGGGGTCGCGCCACACGAACACCAGCACGGCCCCGAGCGTGTTCATCGTCGCGATGACGACGCCGCCGACCAGCGCCTGGACAACGGGGTCGGTCCCGGCGACCTCGACGAACAGGTCCTGGGCGGCCATCTCGTCTCCCCCAACGGTTCCAGGCCGGATGAATCACCGTGTTCCCGGACGCGGCGGCGTCGCGGCGACCGTCGCGCGATCTACCCGGCCGCGGGGTCCCGTCGCTGCGAGGTCCTTGAGTGCTGCCGCTACCCGTCGGGGGCGACGGCGGCGACGGTCTCGACGGCGGCCTCGGTCGACATCGACGGCGGCGTACCGACCAGGAGTTCGTCGACGACGGACCGTTCGGCGAGTTCCTCGACCCGCCGGCGGACCGTCTCCGGCGTCCCGGCGACGCCGAGGTCGTCGAGCATCTCCCTGGTGACGGCGGCGGCCGCGTCGCGGTCGCCGCCGCGCCAGCGTTCGGTCACCTCGTCGGTCGCGTCCGGGAACGCGGTGGCGACCGCCCGCCGGTAACTGTCGCTCACGCCCACGTAGTAGCTGACGTGCTCGCGGAGCACCGCCCGGGCGGCGTCGGGATCGGGGCTGGCCGCGACCGGCACGAAGGGGGCGACGCTGATGGCCGCGGGGTCCCGGCCGGCCTCGGCGGCGACGTCGGCGACGTACTCGAAGGCGGCCGGGAGTTCCGAGAGGGGAAACAGGTGCGGCAGCCAGCCGTCACAGAGCCGCGCGACGACCCGGCGGTTGGCCTTCCCCATGGCGGCGTGGTAGACGGGAACGTCGACCGACAGCGGGTCGAACCCGGAGGCCGTCAGGAGTTCGCCGTCGAACTCGACGGCGTCGCCGTCCCCGAGGAACCGGTCGACGAGCGCGATGGTCTCGTGGGCCCGCCGGACCGGCCGGTGGAACTGCTCGCCGTGGAGGTCCTCCACCAGGGCGGCCGTGCTCGTCCCCGTTCCCAGTCGAAAGCGACCGTCGGCGACCCTGTCGAGCGAGGCCGCGGTCATGGCGAGCGTCGCGGGCGAGCGCGAGAAGACGTTCAGCACCGCCGACCCCAGCGTGATGGACTCCGTCGCCGCGGCGGCCTCGGCGAGCTGGACGACCGCGCTCTCCCCCCAGAACTCGCCGACCCAGGCGGAGTCGTACCCCTGTTCTTCGACGCGGGCGGCCATGGTCGTGACGTCGACCCCCGCGGGGAGGTGGACGCCTATCGGCGTATCGGACAAACCAACGGAAGGTGATGCGGTAGGATCAATAAAGTTCCGTATTCAAAGAACCGTCGGGCGGCGATGATCGATTGCACTCGACGGGCCTCCCGGCCGATACACGCACTCGCCGCGACGCGGGCGGTCCACGGTCCCGAACCGTCCGACCCGTTTTCACTTCCACCACGCTACCGGTTACGTTTTAACCCCACCACGGATACGTGATGGCACGATGACCTCGCTCCAGTCGACGCTCGGTGACGAGGAGGGGATCGCCGAGGAGCTGGCCGAGAGCCAGCGGCAGATCTCCATCGCCGAGTTCTTCGAGAAGAACAAGCAGATGCTCGGGTTCGACAGCGAGGCCCGGGCGCTCGTGACGGCGGTCAAGGAGGCGGTCGACAACGCCCTGGACGCCACCGAGGAAGCCGACGTCGAGCCGGACATCTACGTCGACATCACCGAGTCCGGGAACTACTACAAACTCGTCGTCGAGGACAACGGCCCCGGGATTACCAGGGAACAGATTCCCAACGTCTTCGGGAAACTGCTGTACGGTTCCCGCTTCCACAAACGGGAGCAAAACCGCGGCCAGCAGGGGATCGGCATCTCGGCGGCGGTGATGTACTCCCAGCTCACGTCGGGCAAACCCGCGAAGATCACCAGCCGGACGAAGGGTGCCAACGAGGCCAACTACTTCGAACTCGTCATCGACACCGACGAAAACGAGCCGGAGATCAAACACGAGGAGACCCAGTCGCCGGGGGAGTCGGCGCTGGGGTTCACCCACGGCACCCGCATCGAACTGGAGATGGAAGCGAACATGCGGGCGCGCCAGCAGCTCGAACGGTACGTCAAGCACACCGCGGTCGTCAACCCCCACGCCAGGTTCACGTTCGACGAACCGGGGCTGGAGGAACCGTGGCAGTTCGAACGTGCCGAGGACTACGAGATGCCGGACGAGACCGAGGAGATCCGGCCCCACCCCCACGGCGTCGAACTGGGGACGCTGTTGAACATGCTGGACGTGACCGGCTCCCGGACGGTGTCGGGCTTCCTGCAGTCGGAGTTCACCAGGGTCGGCAAGAAGACCGCCGATTCGGTCGTCGACGCGTTCCGCGACCAGCACTTCGGCCGCGAGATGGCCTGGTCTGTGCCCGCATCCCACGAAGACGCCTCCGTCGCCGCGGCGGTCGAAGACGCCACCGCCAACAAAACCGCGGCGGCCACCGAAGCGTTCGGCGACGCCGTGGCCGGGAACCTGGCCGAGTTCGACCACGTCACCCACCACGAACTCGCCGCGGCCGTCGAGGACGCGGCCGAGGCCGTCGAGGACGAGTACGGCGAGGTGTTCGGGACGACGGTCCGGGACAACGCCGTCGCGGCGGCCTGGGCGGCGATCACCGGCGATCCGCTTGACGACGACGCCGACGACGGTGGCCGCGACGGCGGCCGCCGGACCGCCGACCTCTACCGGGTGGTCGACGAGGTGACGAGCAAACGCAAGGACGACGCCACCGTCCAGGGGGTCGCCGAGCGCGTCGCCACGAAGTTCGCCGACGAGGCCGGTCCGCGCGAGCGTGCCACGCGCGAGGAGGTCCGGGGGTTCGTCGACAGCGCGGCCGAGCGCCTGATCGAGTACGAGGACGCGACATTCGGCGAGACCGCCCGCGAGAACGTCGTCGAGGCGCTGTGGGAGCGGATGGCGACGGTCCCGGACGACCCGCCGAACGTGGGGTCGCTGGCGGACGACCGCGACGCCGCCTCGGACCTGCTGGAGGCGATGCGGGCGGTCGACATCATGGCGCCGCCGACGAACTGCCTGTCGCCCATCTCCGCGGACCTCGTGGAGGCGGGCCTCCGCAAGGAGTTCGACGCCGACTTCTACGCGGCGGCGACCCGCGACGCCGAGGTCCACGCCGGGGACCCGTTCATCGTCGAGGCCGGCATCGCCTACGGCGGCGAACTGCAGGACGAGGGGACCGTCGACGTGATGCGGTTCGCCAACCGCGTGCCGCTGGTCTACCAGCGGGGCGCCTGCGCGACGACCGACGTGGTCAAGTCCATCGGCTGGCGCAACTACAACCTCG
>CAYTAG010000017.1:0-3725 GCA_964435625.1 uncultured Halobacteriales archaeon
ATCAACATCTCCAGCATCGTCGGCAAGCAGGGCAACTTCGGGCAGGCCAACTACGCCACCGCGAAGTCGGGGATGTTCGGGTTCACCCGGACGCTGGCGCTGGAACTCGCCGAATCCGGCTCGACCGCCAACTGCGTCGCCCCCGGCTTCACGGCCACGGACATGCTCGAACAGGTGCCCGAGCAGGTCAAAGAGAACATCCTGGAGGGGATCCCGCTGGACCGGTTCGGTAGCGTCGAGGACATCGCCTGCACCGTCCGGTTCCTGGCGAGCGAGGACTCCTCGTACATCACCGGCGAAGTGATCGACGTCAACGGCGGGATGGACCTGTGACTACCGCTGACCGCGGGAACTAAACCCGCGCGCGAAGACGTGTCGCGTATGGAACGCGTAGCGATCATCGGCGCGTCGATGACGGAGTTCGGCCAGCGCGAGGGCTGGATCCGGGACCTGCTGGCGGAGGCGGGCACGGCGTGTCTGGACGACGCCAGCGTCCGGCCGGACGAGGTCGAACACCTCTACGTGTCGAACATGGCCAGCGGCGAGTTCGAGGGCCAGACCGGCGTCCCGAACGCCCTGGTCCACGACATCGGGGCGATGCCCGCCTACACCCAGCGGGTCGACCAGACCTCCTCCTCCGGCGGCGCGGGCATCTACGCCGCCTGGCAGTCGGTCGCCAGCGGGGCAAGCGAGATGACCCTGCTGGTCGGCGGCGAGAAGATGACCCACCGGACCACGGGCGAGGCGACCGACGTCATCGCGTCGCTGACCCACCCCGTCGAGTACAAACACGGCGTCACGCTGCCGAGTTTCGCGGGGCTGACCGCGCGGGCGTACCTCGACGCTTACGACGCGCCCCGCGAGTCGCTGGCGCGGGTGGCCGTCAAGAACCACCGCAACGGCGTCGACAACCCCCACGCGCAGTTCCGTAAGGAGGTCGACCTCGACACCGTCCTGGAGTCGCCCATCGTGGCGGACCCGCTCAGGTTGTACGACTTCTGTCCCATCACGGATGGGTCCGCGGCGCTGCTGTTCTGTCCGGAGTCGGTGGCCGAGGAGTACGCCGACGACTACACGGTGGTGACCGGCATCGCCGGCGCCACCGACACCCACGTCGTCCACGAGCGCGAGGACCCGACGGTGATGGGCGGCGTCGTCGATTCCTCCCGGCAGGCCTACGGGATGGCCGACCGCGGGCCGGAGGACGTCGACGTCGCGGAGTTGCACGACATGTTCACCATCCTGGAGGTGCTCCAGAGCGAGGACCTCGGCTTCTTCGAGAAGGGCGAGGGCTGGCGCGGCGTCGAGGACGGCGTCACCACCCGCGACGGCGACCTCCCGGTCAACACGTCCGGCGGCCTGAAGTCGAAGGGCCACCCGCTGGGCGCCAGCGGCGTCGCCCAGGCCTACGAGATCCACCAGCAACTGCTGGGCGAGGCCGGGCCCCGACAGGTCGACTGCGAGGTCGGCCTGGCCTGCAACGTCGGCGGGTTCGGTAACTGCGTGACGACGACCATCCTGGAGGGGGGAGCATGAGCGGGGAGTCGAACGACGCCGGCACGGCCGACGCCAGCCTGGAGGCCCACCGCTGCTCGAACGGCCACCTCACCTACCCTGCCCACCCGCGGTGTCCGGAATGCGGCGAGCCCCAGGTTGAGGCGGTCGACCTCACCGACCGCACCGCCGAGGTGGTCACCTGGACCACCAGCACGGCGACTCCGCCGGGGGTACGGGAACCGAACCACCTCGCAATCGTCGAGTTCGACGTCGCGGGCGATTCGGTCCGGGCCATCGGCCAGTTGACGACCGACGAGATCGAAGTCGGCGACGAGGTCGTCCCCGTCTACGCCGAGCAACTCCGGGATCCCGACGCGGGCATCAGGCACCCGGATAGCCAGGCGTGGGACGGGTTCCGGTTCGAACCTGCCTGATCGGTCCCGTCCGTCCGTCGGCCGGCGCTATAGCCGGTCCGTTCTTTCTATTTTGGTGAGATTGGATGGAATAATAACCGAATAGTTAACAACGAACAATTCTACGTAGAGGACACATGGGGACAGGCGACGCGTACGTTCGCGGGGACGCAGAACGCGCGAGTACGAGGATAGCCGTCGAGGTTGCCGCCAGCCTGGGCGTCGAGCCGACGGAACTGACGCCCAGGCTGGGCGACGTGGTCGACCCGGACGCAATCGACGCGCTGTTCGTCGAGGACGGGATCGACGGCACGCTCGAGTTCACCTACTGTGGTCATCGCGTCGTCGTCCGGGGCGGCGACGGGGTGGACGTCACCGCGAGACGGCTCCACGACCGGGGCGACGCCGGGGCCAGCGCGGGACGGACCGACGTGGACTGACGGCGGGTCACGGCCGGGGCCACGCGTCGGCGAGCCGCCGGCTCGACGGTCGCGCGGATCGATTCGAGCGGACGAACGCGGCTCCGCCGTCGGCCACGATGCACGCCAGAAGATGATTCCGTCCGGCCCTCCCGATCAGCGGTCCTCGTCTGCCGGGCCGTCGCCGGGGCTGTCGGCGTCGGAACCGCCGTCGTTCGCCGCGTCGTCGCCTCCGTCGGCGGCGCTGCTCTCGTCGACAGCATCGCCCCCGCCGACGTCGCCGTTCCCGTCGGCGGCGTCGTTTCCCCCCTGATCGCGGTCGCCGGGCGGGGACTCGCGGTCGAGTTTGCCGAGTTCCTCCTTGATCGACCGGAGTTCGCCCTCGACGTCGACCGCCGGCGAGGATCTCCCGTCGTCGGGTGATCCCCCTTCGCCGGCCGCCGGCCCGTCCACGTCGATCACCGTGGGGTCGTCCGTGGACGCGCCACCGTCGGCCGTCGATCCGTCGGTCGAAGCCCTCTCATCGTCCACGCGGGCGGCGAGGGCGTCGTCGACTTCGTCCCGGAGGCGCCTGGCCTCCTGCAGAACGTCGCGCGCCTCGGGCTGGTTGGGGAGCGCCCCCTCGCTGGCCGCCGATTCGAGGTCCGACAGGACGGCGTCGAGGCGTTCCAGGGACGCCCGACCGAGCGAGGCGGCCCGGCCCCGGGCCCGGCGGGCCTCCTCGCCGGCCTGTCGGCCGGACTCCGCCAGCCGGATGGCGCCCTGCAGTAACTCCAGTGCCCTGATGTTCGCTTCGAGGACGGCGATGGCGAAGGGGATGGCGCGTTCGTCGGCGAACCGGAGCAACTCCCCGGGCGACGGCGGCGCCGGCAGGCCGAACGGTCCCCGTCGTCGCGGCGCCAGCTCCCCGCGCAGTTCCCGGAGGACGTCGGCGAGTTCGTCGACGTCGGCCGCCAGCTCCTCGTCGGTCCCGCCGTCGGTCGCGTCGCTCATGACCGTGAATCGGACCGCCTCCCACAAAAGGTTGCCCACCCCGGTTCCAGACCTCGTAAAATTGCGCCGAAATACTTAATATATCCTACTACGTACTAGTTGAAAGATACGATGGAAGACGGTTCGACGACCGCCGACGGTGCGGTCTTCGCCCAGTCACTGTCGGCGCTCAAGGAACGCGGGAGCAACCTCCTCGTGGTCGGGGCCGCAATGGAGGGGGCCCACCGCGAGGCCTGTGATCGACTGCTCGGCGAGGTCGAGGGGGAACCGAGACGACGGGTCTTCGTGCGGACCGACGGGTCCAGCGGGTGTGGGCTCGAACCGGTGGCGGGGGGGCGGCCCGCGCCCCCGGCCCCCGGGCGGGCGGCGGCGACCGCCTCGACCACCCGCCCCCCCCCCCCCC
>CAYTAG010000017.1:3735-27340 GCA_964435625.1 uncultured Halobacteriales archaeon
GCGGGCCCCCCGTCCCGCCGTGTCCTGGCCCGCCCCCGGGCCCCGGGGGGGGGGGGCCCCCCCCGGGGGGCGCCCCCCCCCCCCCCCCCCCCGCGCCTGGTCGTCCAGGAGACCGAAACCCGTAGCGCGGCCACCGCCGCGGACGCCGCTTCGCAGGTACCGACCACCCACGTCGCCGCCGCCGACCTCGGCGACCTGGCGCGGAAGGTCGTCGACGGCGTCGACGACCTGGCCATGGCGGCCGGCGACCTGGCGCCCGCGGAACTTCGGCTCTGTTTCGACTCGCTGTTGCCGTTGTTCGCCGACCACGACGACGAGCAGGTGTTCCGCATGCTCAACCTGATCACCACGCGGGTGCGCCACCTCGACGGCATGGGTCACTACCACCTGCCGGCCGACACGGACGAGCGGCCGGTCCGCCTGCTGGAGCCGTTGTTCGACGCCGTCATCGAACTCCGCTTCCGCGATGGCAGGCCGGAGCAGAACTGGCGATTCGTCGCCCGCGACGTCGAGAGCGGCTGGCTCCCGCTCTGAACGGCGACCCGAACGCTCCCGAATCCCCGGACCGTCTCCCCCACGTTCTCCCCCCGTCCCTTCCCGCTGTCGCCTCGTTCGTCACGACGGCGTCTACCGCTCGCCGGCACCTCCGGCGTGATCGCCCGCGGGAACCGGAATCCTTTTGGTTTTAGGTCAGCCTAATCCAGGGCGATGGATACCCGTCCCCGCGAACCGGACGCGGAGCAGGCCGAAACCGATGTCGAACGCCGACCCGTGCGCGCCCACGAGACGCGTCCGGGACGGACCGTGTTCACCGAAGCCGACAACAGCGACGGCTGGATCGCGACCGACCTGACCGTCGAGCCGGAACCGTAGCCGCCGCTGCCCGGTTCTCGGCGCTTCCGAAGAGAGCGCTCGCCGTCGTCGCGCTACCAGTCCTTCAGGGAGTCGTGCTCCAGGAAGTGCTCGATGGTGTGGGCGAACTCCTCCAGGTCGACCAGTTGCTCGCGGAGCATCTCGGCGGTGGCGTGGTCGCCGAGGTCCTCGCACAGGTCGACGTGCCCGCGCACCGCCTCGATGACGTCGCCGTACAGCGCCAGGTCGTTCTCCATCGATGTGCGGACGTCGAGGACGTCTTCGCCCTCGAACTCGACGGGAGCGCGGTCGGCCATGGCGACGGGGCCGCTGACCGGGACGCCGCCGAGCGCCTGGACGCGCTCGGCCTGGTGGTCCGCGGCCTCCGCAGCGGCCTCGTAAGCCTCCTGGTAGAACAGGTGTAGCTCCCTGTACTCCGGCCCCTGGACGTTCCAGTGGTGCTTGCGGAGCTGGTGGTACAGCACGGTCGTCGCCGCGAGGTCGGTGTTCAGCGCGTCGATCACTTGCTCGGCCTTCTCCCTGTCGAACCGCAACGCGTTCTCTTCGACGGTGCCCGCCTCCTGGAGGACTGTCTTCTGGGTGCTCATTGCGTCCACGAGTACGACCGCACTGGCCTTAAGCGTTACCACGACGGAAATAAATTTTCGGCTTGCCTAAAGATTAGTTCTGTAGGAGAAAAGCCTCGCCCGCCGACCGGGTACTCGCTCCACCCGTTAGAAATGCCATTTATTTGATTGTGAGTAAAGAATTTAACAGCAGCGGACGTACGTGGAGCCATGACAGCCAGCGTTGTCCAGCGGAAAGAACGGCTCTACGTCGACGGCGTTTGGGTCGACGCGGACGACGAGATCGCCGTCCGCGACCTGGCCGAGGGCGGTACGTTCGCCAGGGTCGCGGCGGCCGACGTCGAGCGGGCCGAGTCCGCCCTGGCGGCGGCACACGGCGCGAAAGAACCGATGTTCGAGACCACGGCCGTCGAGCGCGCCGAGTGGCTGGAGTCGATTGCGGACGGCCTGGAGGCCCGCGAGGAGGCCCTCGCCGAGGTCATCGTCCGCGAGGCCGGCAAGCCCGTCGGCAGCGCCCGCGGCGAGGTCGCCAGCGCGGCCGAACGGTTCCGCCGGGCCGCCGAGGAGGCCCGGAGCCTCGCCCGCGACCACGGCGAGTACCGCGAGGGGTCCACGGCGAGCCACGAGGGCTGGCGCGCCATCGTCCGGCCCGAACCGATCGGAACGGTCCTCTGCATCGCCCCCTACAACTACCCGCTGTCGACGACCGCGCTGCAGGTCGCGCCCGCGCTGGCGGCCGGCAACAGCGTCGTCCTGAAGCCGGCCAGCGCCACGCCCATCAGCGCCGCCATGCTCGCCGAGATCGTCGACGAACTGGACCTGCCCGACGGCGCGTTCAACTTCGTGGCCGGGCGCGCCAGCGAGATCGGCGACGTCCTCTCCAGCGACGACCGGGTCAACTGCATCGCCATGACCGGTTCCTCGGGTGCCGGCAAACACGTCGCCCGCCAGTCGGGCATGGTGAACCTCCACATGGAACTGGGCGGCAACGCCCCTGCCATCGTCTTCCCGGACGCCGACCTCCCGTCGGTCGCGGGCGCCTGCACCAGCGGTTCGCTGAAGTACGCCGGCCAGCGCTGCTCGGCCGTCTCGCGCGTGCTCGCACACGAGGACGTCCACGACGACCTGGTCGACCGCATCGACGCCGAGATGGCAGGCTGGGCGGCCGGGGACCTCTTCGACGAGGGGACCGCCTTCGGCCCACTCATCTCCGTCGACCAGGCCGAGTGGGTCCAGGAACTCGTCGACGACGCGGTCGAGCGCGGCGCCGACCTCGTGCGCGGCGGTCGCCGGCACGCCCCCGAGGGTGTCCCGGACGAACTCGCCGACCAGTTCTTCGAGCCGACCCTGCTGGCGAACGTTCCCCACGACGCCCGCATCGTCCACGAGGAGCAGTTCGGCCCCGTCGCCGTCCTCACCACCTTCGCCGACGAGGCCGAGGCGCTCTCGCTCGCCAACGACACCGACCTCGCGCTCGACGCCTCGGTGTTCACCTCGGACTACGACCGGGCGTTGCGGGTCGCCGAGCGGGTCGACGCCGGCGCCGTCCGCATCAACGGCGCCCCCTCCCACGGCATCGGCGACGTCCCCTTCGGCGGCAACAAGGATTCCGGCATCGGCCGCGAGGGCATCGGCGCATCCATCGAGGCGATGCTCCGCACCAAGAGCATCGTGCTCTAATTGGTTCTCCCGTTTTCGACCGGAACTCCGGCGCAATCGGCCAGTTTCACTTTCACTCCGCCCGGATGACTTATTTTATCCCCCGGTCCGACGCTGTAACCAGATCGCGGCAGCACGCCGCGCTGGACAACCCGAAACCCACCCATGTCCACGAAATCACCCAATTCGACGACCCGGCCCCCGCGCCTGGGCACCTGCCCGGAGTGCGGCACGACGCTCGCCAGTCTGGACGTCTCGCTCGGTAACGCCGGCGACCGACCGGCGCTGTACACCGAGTGCCCGTTCTGCCAGGAGGTCGTCAACCCACGGTAGACCGTCGATCCGTGAGGGCCGTCGCGGAATTTAAAGTAGGATGCCGAGCAAGCAGTTGCCATGCGCTCCCGTCGGGTCCTCGCAGCATCGCTCGTCGCCCTCCTCGTCGGTGCGTCCCTCGCCGCACCGATTACGGTCGCGGCGGCGGCCGCACCGACCACCACTACGCCGATCACGCCCGCGTCGACCGCCGCCCAGGGCACGCCCGGAAGCGTCGCTCCCTCCGACGCCAGTTGCGGACCGAGTACCTCCGGCGTCCAGGCCGACCGACCCGAGAACGTCTCCGTCACGGTCATGACGGCCCCGGGGTCGGCGTTCGGCACGTTCGAGAACGCCAGCGACGTCCCCCCGGCGATCTCCGCGGGACTCGTGACGCCCGCTGAGGAGGGGTCGGACGGGGCCATCGCACACGGCGACGTCTCGGCTCTGCGCGTCGATTTCTCGGAGGACGCCACGGCAGTCCTCGACGAACTCCGCAATCAGGACGGTTCCACTCCGGAGGAGCGGTTCGTGGAACTCGTCGGGTCGCCCGAACTCGCCTCCGCCGGGTTCGACCTCCGGGTCGGGACCGGTATGTGCATCGACCCGGTCCGCTGGGCGGCTTCGGAGCGAGCGGGGGCGCTCGACGTCGCCGTGGACCGCACGAACGCGACGCTATTCGTCGCTCTCGACGTCGAGAACGTCGTCGTCGGCTACGCGGACGCGCGGTACCGTGGCCTCACGGACCTCTTCGTCGAGGTGTCTCCGCCCGGGTCCGACGACTCGTTCGAATTCGAGAGGGTCGACGTCGAACTACGGGAGGTGACGTTCGACGACCGCGGCGGCGGTGAGTTCCTCCTGCGGACGGACGGCGAGGCCCGTCTAGCTGGCGAGACGACGGTCGCGCCCGGGACGAACCTCTCGTTCGAAGTGGCCGAAATCGGGAGCGGGACCGTCATTACGACGGTGACCACCAGGATCGACCGCGACGGCCGGTTCGAGACGACGGTGGACCTTTCGGGCGTCGATCCCGGTACCGGCATCGCGATCCGCCCGCTGGACCCGGACCTATCAAAGGAAACCACGTTCGTCCGGGAGCCGACCCCCTCTCCGACGCCGACCACGACCCCGAGTCCGACGCCGACTCCGCGTTCGACGCCCACGCCGTCACCGACGACGGGCGCGACGCCGACCGCGACCGATCCGGCGCCGACGGCACCGGGGTTCGGGCCGCTGGCCGGTCTCCTCGCACTGGTCGGAGCCCTACTGACGGCGATCAGACGTCGGTAAGAGTCACTCGTGGCCGGACACCTCGACGGGTTCGTAGGGTTCTTCCAGCCACTCGCGGTCGGACGCGTCCAGGTCGAGGTCGACGGCCTCGACGGCTTCTTCGAGGTGTTCGACGTCGGTGACCCCGACGATGGGTGCGGTGACGGCTTCCTGTTCGAGCAACCAGGCGAGTGCGATCTGGGCCATCGAGGCGTCGTACTCGGCGGCCAGTTCCTCCACCCGCTCGTTGACCTCCCGACCGCCACCCTCGGCGTAGCCGCGCTGGCGCTCGGCTTCGGACTCCCCGCGCGTCGTCGCGTCCAGTTGCTCGTGGGGGCGCGCGAGGAACCCGCGGGCCAGCGGACTCCACGGAACGACGCCGATGCCCTCGCGTTCACAGAGCGGCAGCACCTCTCGCTCCTCCTCGCGGTACGCGAGGTTGTAGTGGTCCTGCATGGTGACGAACCGCTCCAGGCCCAGACGGTCGCTGGTGTGCAGCGCCTCCGCGAACTGGTAAGCCCACATCGAGGAGGCGCCGAGGTATCGGACCTGGTTCCGCCGGATGGCGTCGTCCAGCGCGCGTAGGGTCTCCGCGATGGGCGTCTCGTCGTCCCAGCGGTGGATCTGGTAGAGGTCCACCGTCTCCATCCCCAGGCGGTCCAGGGAGTTGGCGAGTTCCTGCTCGATGGCCTTCCGCGAGAGTCCGCCCGAGTTGGGATTGGCCTCGTCCATCTCGCCGTAGACCTTCGTCGCCACGACGAGGCGGTCGCGGTCGTAGTCCGCCAGCGCCTCGCCGAGGATCTCCTCGCTCTCGCCGGTGGAGTAGACGTTGGCCGTATCGAAGAAGGTGATCCCCAGGTCGACGGCCCGGTCGACCAGTTCCCGGCTCTCCGCTCGGTCGAGCATCCAGTCGCGGCTGGACCCGAAGCTCATACAGCCGAGACAGATCCGGCTGACGGTCGTTCCCGTCCCGCCGAGGGTGGCGTACTCCATGTCGGGTGTGAGGGTGTCGGGCGAGAAGTAGCTGGTGCCGGTGGGTGAAACGACCACTGTACTCTCTGGAAGGGATTTACGCGTGGCCCCGTAGCGTCCGGGTATGAGACCTCGAACGCTTGCGGCGGTCCTGCTGGCCGTCACCCTCGCGTCGGCCGGTTGTCTGGGGGGCGTCGGGCAGGGCTCCCCGAGCGATTCGCCGACGGAATCACCGTCGGAGCCGTCCACGCCACCACTGACCACCGATTCGACGATGGACGTCAGCTTCGGCCCCGCGTCGTTCGCCGACGGCCCGAAGAGCGAACCGGATCGACCCGCCGAACTGACCGAGTCGGCGGTCGTGGAGTACGTCCGGACCTTCGAGTACCGTCGCGTGTACAACAGCCTGTGGATGGGCGAGGGCACGGAGATGGACCTGGACTGCGAGACTCACGACGTCACGTCGGTCGAGGGAGGCTACGACGTGCTGGTCAGTTGCACCGGGTACTCGAACTCCGGCGGCGATTCGGATGGGGACTCGACGGCGACTCCCACGGTGGTCCACGCCGACTGGTTCACCCAGTACTTCGTCTACCGGGCGACCGACGATTCGACCGAGCGCCGCCGGGCAACTGAAGACGAACGCCAATCCGGGACCCTGTGAGCGACGGTTTCGGTGCTCCCGTCTGGCCAGTTCAGGTGGCCGGAGGACGACCCACGAGTTGCGTCTAACGTGAGTGATTTGGTCTCCGAGGTATTGGGACCGGCCATGCACCCCCGAGCCGAGGAGTTCGCCGAGTGCGCACGCCAGCAGTACGACCTCGAAATCGACGTCGAGGAGTTCCCCGAGGGGACCAAGACCGCCGCGGACGCAGCGGACGCGCTCGGTTGTTCGGTCGCCCAGATCGCCAGTAGCATCGTCTTCCTGGCCGACGGGGAGACGGTCGTCGTGATCACCAGCGGCGCGAACCGCGTCAGCGAGTCGAAACTGGCGGACGTCCTCGGCGTCGAGGAGGCCGACGTCCGCACGGGAGGCCCCGACGAGATCCGCGAGCGCGTCGGCTGGTCCATCGGCGGCGTCCCGCCGATCTGCCACGACGCCGACGTCCCGACGTACATGGACGAGACGCTACTCGATCACGACACCGTCTGGGCCGCCGCCGGCACGCCGGAGACGGTGTTTCCCATCGATCCCGGACGGCTCCGGACGGTCGCCGACGCCGAGGCCGTCGACGTCGCCGAGTGACGCGAGAAGCGCCAGGACGACCGCCCCGGCCGGCCGGCGACGACGCTCCACTCGCGCACGAGTTAACACGCGGGCGGACGAAGTTCGCCCGTGCCACCGACAGTCGCCGTACTGGGAACGGGCGGGACCATCGCGAGCACGCCGGGCGAGAACGGGGCGACGCCGAGCCTGACGGTCGGCGCACTCCTGAACGCAGTGCCGGACCTGGACGACCACGCGGACCTGCGGACCGAACAGGTCGCCCAGACGCCGGGATTCGCCGTCGACCTGGGGACGGTCGCGTCGCTGGGCCGGGCCGTCCGGGACGCCGCGGGCGAGGTCGACGGCGTCGTCGTCACCCACGGGACCGACACCATGGAGGAGTCCGCCTACTACCTCGACCTGACGCTTCCCGCCGACGTGCCGGTCGTGTTCACCGGCGCCCAGCGCCGCGCGGACGAGCCGAGCGCGGACGGCCCATCGAACCTGCTGACCGCCGTCAGGGCCGCGGTCCACGACCGACTTCGGGACGCTGGCGGCGTCTCGGTCGCCTTCGACGAGGAACTCCACGCGGCCCGGGACGTCACGAAGGTCCACACCCGGAAGCTGGGCACGTTCGCCTCACCCGGGAAGGGCCCCGTCGCGGAGATCACGCGCGAGGACGTCCGCTTTTACCGCGAACCGGGAAGCCGTTCGCGGACGTTCCCCGTCGACCCGTCCGACCCGGACGCGACGGTGCCAATCGTGCAGAGCGGCCTGGGCGTCGACGCCGACGGGATCGAGCGCGCGGTAGAGCGCGGCGCAGACGGGATCGTCCTCGAAGGGACCGGCCTCGGCAACGCGACGGCGGAAATCGGCGACGCGGTCGCCGGCGCCATCGACGAGGCCGTTCCGGTCGTCGTCACCTCGCGCTGTCTCGCCGGGCCGACCGTGCCGGTGTACGGCACCCCCGGCGGCGGGCGGACGCTCCGCGATCACGGGGCGATCTTCGCGGGCGACCTGCCGGCCCAGAAGGCGCGGCTCAAACTCCTGGTCGCGCTCGAAGCGACGACCGACCGCGAGGAACTGCGGGAGTACTTCGCGGGGGACTGAGGACAGTGGGGTCCTGGCGGATCGTCGCCGGGTATCTATCCGCGTAACCGCCGCCACCCGTACGACGTCCCGACGAGAACTGCACCGAGGAACGCCCCCAGCGCTCCGACGAACTGGAAGAACTGCCACGAACGGGGGCAGTCGGAGACGAACACCGGGCTGGTTTCGTACCGTTGGCCACGATAGCTCACGACCTTCCGCTCCAACCCGTCGACCGCGGACCTGTCGTCGTACACCGGCGTCTCCTCGGCGGTCAGGATCTCCTCGCAGAACGTCTCCAGGGTGTGCCCCGGGACGTACCACGAGGTGTCGATGCCCTCGTTCTCGAACACTGCGAGCATCCGCGGGATGCCCTCGTTGCCGGCCGACAGGCCGAAAAGGCGCCCGACGACCCGGTTTCCGCCGACCGGTGGACGATTACCCCCGGGGCCAACGCCTAAGCGCACAGCGGCCGAACCTCGGACGATGGGAGACCTCTCGGGGTTGTTCGAACCGGATCGCGTCGCGGTCGTCGGCGCCACCGGACGCGAGGGCTCGGTGGGACGGGCCGTCACCGAGAACCTCCTGTCGACGTTCGACGGCGACGTCGTGGCCGTGAACCCGAACTACGACGAGGTGCTGGAGTTGCCGTGCGTCGACTCGATCCGCGACGCCGGCGACGTCGACCTGGCGATGGTGATCGTCCCGCCGGAGGCCGCGATCCAGGTGGTCGAGGACGCCGGCGAGGCCGACGTCCCGAACGTCGTCGTGATCACCGCGGGGTTCGGCGAGGCCGGCGGCGAGGGCGCCGCCCGCGAGCGCCGGCTCGCCGAGGTCGCCGAGCGGTACGACCTGAACCTCGTCGGCCCCAACAGCCTCGGCGTGATGAGCACGGCCGGCGGGTTCAACGCGACGTTCGGCCCGGACATGCCGCTTGCGGGCGGCGTCTCGTTTATGAGCCAGTCCGGGGCGTTCGTCACCGCCGCGCTGGACTGGGCGACCGAGCAGGGGATCGGCTTCCGGCACGTCGTCTCGCTGGGCAACGAGGCCGTCCTCGACGAGACGGACTTCGTCCGGGCCTGGGACGACGATCCCGACACCGCGGTCGTCGCCGGCTACCTGGAGGGCATCGACGACGGGCAGGCCTTCATCGAGGCCGCCCGCGAGGCCATCCGGGAGACGCCCATCGTGGTCGTCAAGTCCGGGCGCACGGAGGCCGGCGCGAAGGCGGCGGCCTCCCACACCGGCTCGATTGCGGGCAGCGAACGGGCCTACGAGGCCGGCCTCGAACAGGCGGGGGTCGTCCGCGCGGACAGCGCCGGCGAACTGTTCGACTACGCCCGCGTGCTGGCCGGCCAGCCGGTGCCCGACGGCGACGCCGTCGGCGTCGTCACCAACGCCGGCGGCCCGGGCGTGATGACCACCGACGCCGTCGGCGACGCCAGCCTCTCGATGGCGACGTTCGAGGACGCCACCGTCGAGACGCTCCGGGAGGACCTCCCGGACGCCGCCAACGTCTACAACCCGGTCGACGTCCTCGGGGACGCCGACCTCGACAGGTTCCGGGCGGCCGTCGACGCCGTGCTCTCGGACCCGAACGTCGGCGCCGCGGTCGTGCTCTCGGCCCCGACCGCCGTCCTGGACTACGCGGACCTGGCCGGGATGGTCGCCGACTGCCACGCCCACCACGGCAAGCCCGTCGTGACCTGCCTGATGGGCGGCGCCCGGACCCGCGAGGCGGCGGGCGTCCTCCGGGAGGCCGGCATCCCGAACTACTTCGACCCGGCGCGGGCCGTCGACGGCCTGGACGCGCTGGCACGGTACCGCCGGATTCGCGAACGGCCGGTCCGGTCGCCACGCACCTTCGACGTCGACCGCGAGCGCGCCCGCGAGGTGCTGCAGGCGGCCGCCGACCGGGGCGAGACCCGCCTCGGCGTGGAGGCCATGGACCTCCTGGACGCGTACGGAATCCCGATCCCGGAGAGCCGCATGGTCGACGACCCGGCGGAAGCGGCCTGGGCCGTCGGCGACCTCGGCGAACGGGCCGCGATGAAGGTGGTCAGTCCGGACATCCTCCACAAGACCGACATCGGCGGCGTCGAACTGGGCGTCACCCGCGAGGAGGCCGCCGACGTCTACGAGGACCTGGTCGCCCGCGCCCGTAGCTACCAGCCGGACGCGACCGTGCTGGGCGTGCAGGTCCAGGAGATGCTCGACCTGGAGGGGAAGACGGAGACCATCGTCGGCGTCTCGCGGGACCCGCAGTTCGGGCCGCTCGTGCTGTTCGGCCTGGGCGGCATCTTCGTCGAGGTCCTGGAGGACACCGCAGTACGGGTGGCGCCCGTCACCGAGCGGGAGGCGGGGGGAATGGTCGCGGAGTTGCGCGCGGCGCCGCTGTTGCGCGGCGCCCGCGGGCAGGACCCCGCCGACGAGGCGGCGGTCGTCGAGACGATCCAGCGGGTCGCGCAACTGGCGACGGACTTCCCGGCGATCCTCGAACTCGACGTGAACCCGCTGGTCGCCGGCCCCGACGACGTCGCGGCGGTGGACGTCAGGCTCACTATCGACCCGGAGGAACTATGAGAACCGTACTCGTCACCGGAACGAAAGAAAGCACAGGCAAGACCGCCGTGGCGCTGGCGCTGGCGCTCTCGGCCCGCGAGCGCGGGCTGGAGGCCGCCTACGCGAAGCCGCTCGGGACGCGGCTGCGCAGCGCCGTCGGCAAGACCAGAGACGAGGATCCGATGCTCGCCCGGGAGTTGCTCGGGCTGGACGCCGAGGTGGCCGACATGGAGCCAGTCGTCTACTCGCCGACGTTCGTCGAGGAGGCGATCCGTGGCCGCCAGGACCCCGCGGACCTCCGCGAACGCGTCCGCGAGGGCGTCGAGCGAACGGGGGAGGGCGCGGACCTCCTGGTCGTCGAGGGCGGCGGCACGCTCGGGACCGGCGGCGTCGTCGACCTCACGGACGCCGATCTCGCCGACCTGCTGGACGCCGAGGTGCTGTTGCTCGCGGACTACGAGGAACCCCGCGACGCCGACGAGGTGCTGCTCGCGGCGGCCCTGCTCGGCGAGCGCCTGGCCGGCGTGCTGTTCAACGGCGTTCCGGACGCGGCCGTCGACGACGTCGAACGCGACGTCAGGCCGTTCCTCGAGGACCGCGGCGTCCGCGTGTTCGGCGTCGTCCCCCACCAGCCGGATCTCGCCGGTGTGACCGTCGAGGAGCTAGCCCGGGAACTCGGTGCTGACGTGCTCACGGCCGGGGCGCCGACCGACGCGACCGTCGAGCGGTTCAGCGTCGGCGCGATGAGCGCCGAGGCCGCCCTCCGGCACTTCCGGCGGCTGACAGACGTCGCCGTCATCACCGGCGGCGACCGCTCGGACGTCCAGACCGCGGCCATGGAGGCGCCGGGGGTGCGCGCGCTGGTGCTCACCGGCGGCCACCGGCCGTCGGGGGCCGTCCTCGGGACCGCCGAGGAGAAGGGCATCCCCGTCCTGCTGGTCGGCACTGACACGCTCACGACCGTCGACCGCGCCGAGGACGTGGTCCGCAGCGGCCGCACCCGCGACGAGGAGACCGTCCGGCGGATGCAGGAGTTGCTGGGGAGCCACGTGGACGTGGGGGCGTTGCTGCCCGAGGAGGACGGTTCGTCCGGATCGTGAGCCCGACCGGCGCGGCCGGTTCCCGCTGCGGGGCCGGCCACCGACCGTCGGTCCGAGGGGGCGGTCACTCCGAGTACCCTTCCTGCATGAACCGCCCCTCGGTCTCGTACATGCTCACCAGTTCCTCGACGAACTCCGCACGGCTCTCGCCCTCTTCGCAGTGGCGGTCGATGCGCTCGGCGAGGCCGTCGCTGACTTCGATGGTCCGGGTCATGGTTAGTACCGGGAACGCCCCGGCCGTCGAACGAACGTGCGGCAGGAGCAATAGCTTCACGGCGTCGCGCCGGACGAGCCCCGACTCCAATGCGGCCCGGAAGCCATCCGCCCGGCCGGACTATCCCGTACCGGCCGCGGCCCGGCCGCTCGAAGCTGTAGATACCGAAGTATTATACTGTAGAAGCTAAAGAATTGGCCGCGGCCGGTGGTGGCGGCTTGCGGCGTGACTGGTCGCGGCGAAAACGGTTCCGGGAACGGTAGGCGCTACGTTTCGACTTCTAGCAGGCGAGCGCCGCAGTCCTCACAGCCCAGGGCGACGACGTCGACGGTCCGACAGCAGGACTCGACGGTCTCCTGGGAGAAGTCGACGCGGCCGTCGCAACTCGGGCACTGCTCGGCGAACACGCGGACGCCGTTGAGCAGTCGCCCGCGCACGCGCAGGTCCATCTCGTCCCAGCCGACGGTGCGCTGGCGGAGTTCGGGCACGGCGGCCATGTCCGCCAGCAGCGCCGCCTCCGACTCCCAGCGGGCGACGGGCTGGCCCTCGGCGTGGACCAGCGCGAACTCCTCGCGCTCGGAGATCTCGACGTCCTCGGGGTCGACCTCCAGGACGCTCGCCAGTCGCTTTTCGAGGTTGCCGTTCCCCCGGAGGGACCTGATCTCCTCGCGCCAGGCCGAGGCGAAGTCGTCGGTCGCACAGAGGTCCTCGCCGTCCTTGCAGACCTCGACGGCGCGGGCCTCCAGCAACACCGGCTCGGGGTCGATGTCCGCCTCCGAACCGGCGACCGGCACGTCCTCCGCCGGCGTCTTGTCGAACCACCGCAGGACCCTGTCGGGGAAGTACTGCTTGGTCAACTGCGGCGTATACGGGACCAGATAGCCCCGGAAGTAGATCGCGGCCAGCGAGATCAGGAAGAACCCGATGCCCGCGGCCGGAAGCCATGCGAGCCCGAGTGCGAGCGCGAGTACCGTCGCGATGGCGACGTTGGTTACGGTGCAGGGGATACACCGATTCTCTCCCGTGTACTCGGGCCGTTTGATCCGGTCAACGAACGCGCTGGCACCCATGTGTACGAGATTGACCGTCCTGTAAAAATAACTGTCGCTACTCGTCAGCGCTCCTACGTACCACTCAACTGTGTCGGTCGACCAGCGACCGCAACCGTCCCTCGTTCTGGAACCCGACCAGGCGCTCGGCGGGTTCGCCGCCGGCGAACAGCACCAGCGTCGGCACGCTCCGGACGTTCTGTGCGCCGGCAAGCTGGGGGTTGGCGTCGATGTCGACCTTGAGGACCGCGGCGTCGGTCTCGTCCGCCACTTTGCTCACGACGGGGTCCATCTGCTTGCAGGGGCCACACCAGTCCGCGAAGAAGTCGACCAGCACGACGTCGTGAGCCTGGACGAACGATTGGAACCCGTCGGTCTCGCCCAGGTAGACCGGTTCGTCCGGCGTCGGCCCCGCTCCGTCGGGGACCTGGCTCGTCCCGTCCGGCCCCTCCTCGGCCGTCTCCCGCAGTTGTTCGAGTTTCTTGCGACGGAGTTCTTCGAGTTCCGAGTCGCCGTCCGCTTCGAGTTCCGAGTTGGCGTCGGTCATGGCACGGCCGTACGCGGGCCGACGTTAACGTTCTTGCGGTGGTCGTGTGCGGCAATCGCAATACTCCGGCGAGCGACCGCAATGCTCCGGTGGGTAACTGACGGCGGCCGCCCGCTCACCCGTCTGGGCCGACGGCGTCCAGCACCCCGACCGCGAGGTCCTTGTCGAGGGGGTCGTTGGCGTTGCCGCAGTGGGGCGACTGCACGCAGGCGGGACAGCCGTCCTCGCACTCGCAGCCGTCGATCAGCCGCGAGGCGCGGGTCATCAGCGACTCCAGCCGGTCGTAGCCGCCGCGCGAGAGGCCGACCCCGCCGGGGTGGCCGTCGTAGATGAAGATCGTGCTCCGGTTGGTCCGGGGGTGCCGTGGCGTGGAGAGGCCGCCGACGTCCCTGCGGTCACACAGCAACTCCAGGGGAAACAGCGAGATGAGCGCGTGCTCGGCGGCGTGGATGCCGCCCTCAAAGCTCCCCTCGCGGGCGCGCAGTTCCGATTCGACCGCCTCGGGGACCGTGAAGTACAACCCCTTCGTCTCCAGGGTCGTCGCGGGCAGCGTCAGCGACTCCTCGGCCAGCCGTTCGCCGGAACTGGCATCCCGGCGCTCGTAGCCGGTGATCCGCTTGCGCATCGTCACCTCCGCGAACCGCAACACGGCGTCGTCGTTCGGCAGCGACCGCTCGGCCAGGTCCGACTCCACGGTGATGGCCTTCTCGTGTAGCACCCTGGTGTAGTAGTCCGCCCGGACCGGTTCGAGTTCGGCGCGGTTGCGCGCCAGGTCGAGGTCGACCACCTCGTAGGTCCGCCCCTGGTGGTGGTAGACGGCGCCGGGGTGGGCGTCCCGGAGGGCGTCGGCCAGTTGGAGGCTGCCGAGTCGCTCGTCGCGCCGCCGGTCGAACAACTGCACCTCGCGGTCGGAGATGGTCCGCAGCCCCATCTCGTGCTGGGGGCTGCCGTCGCCGGCGTACGTCCAGCGGACGCCGTCGCCGGTCTCGCGCCGCTCCAGGTCGCCCCGTTCGGTCAGGTCCGCGACGACCTCGGGGAACGCGTCCCCGAAGTGGCGGTCGTCGTCCGGCGCGAGCCAGTTCTCCCTGGCCGCCGACAGCACGTGATCGGGCAGCAACTGCTCGTTGGCGGGGTCGACGGTCGCGCGCTCGGGCGGTTCGTCGAAGAAGTCGCCCGGATTGGCCATCAGGTACTGGTCCAGTTGGTCCTCGCCGGCCACCATCGCGACCAGGCTCGGGTCGTCGCCGCGTCCCGCGCGGCCGGCCTGCTGGCGGGCGGCCATCCGCGTCCCGGGGTAGCCGTCCAGCAACACGGCGTCGAGTTCGCCGACGTCGATGCCGAGTTCCAGGGCGTTCGTGCTCCAGACGCCGCGGAGGTCGCCGTCGTGGAGCCGCGTCTCCAGGTCCCGCCGCCGGCCGTCCTGCAGGGCGGCCTGGTAGGCGGCGACGGCGTCGGTCAGGTCGCCCCGACCCCGTTCGCGCAGCAGGTCGGCCGTCTCGTTGGCGTAGCGCTCGGCGGTCTGGCGCGCCCGCGTGAACGCGACGGTCTGGTGGCCGCGGGTGACGAGGTCCGCCAGCAGCCGCATCGTCTCGACGTGGTGCGAGCGCCGCCGGCCCGTCCCGCGCTGGCCGTCGGCGTACTCCGGTGGATTCCATAGCACCCAGTGGGTCGGTCCGGTGCCGCTGTCGTCGTCGTCGACCAGCGCGAACGACGCTTCGGACCGTCCGGTGACGGCGGCCGCGTGCTCGACGGGGTTGCGGATGGTCGCCGAGCAGCAGACGAACTGCGGGTCCGAGTCGAACCGCTCGCAGACGCGGGCGAGCCGGCGCAGCACCATCGCGACGTGGCTCCCGAAGACGCCGCGGTACTCGTGGACCTCGTCGACGACGACCGTCTCCAGGCCGGAGAACAGCCAGTCCCACAGCCGGTGGGCGTGGGGCAACAGCGCGTAGTGGAGCATGTCCGGGGTCGTCAACAGCACCGTCGGCCGGCGGTCCCGGACCGCGCGTCGCTCGCCGTCGTCCAGTTGGCCGGTGTAGCGGTCCACGGAGACCCGCGAGCCGAATCCCAGGTCCCGGGCCATTTCCGAGAGCGTCTCGGCCTGGTCGTTGATGAGCGCGTTCGTCGGCGCGAAGTACAGCGTCCGGCCGCCGTGGTCCATCGCTCGCTCGAAGGCGGGGACCGTGTACGCGAGGCTCTTCCCGCTGGCCGTCGGCGTCGCCAGCACCACGTCGTCGCCCTCGCGGACGGCCTCGACGGCGGCCGCCTGGTGGCGGTACTGCCGCTCGATCCCCCGGTCGGCCAGCGCCGACGCCAGCCGCGGCTCGAGGTCGAGGTCGGCGTACGTCGGGTCCCTGCCGGGTTCCGTCCGGGTCGCCGTGACCTGCCCCTCGTAGTAGGGTCGGCTCCGCAGCCACTCGACGGCGTCGTCCACGGCCCCTCTCGTCGGGCCACCCGCCTTACGGTTTCGGTACTGGCGGGCCCGGCGACCGATACCCGGGACTGGCGGCGAGCGTCGGTCGGGAAAAGTGGGGTCGTCCCCAGAAGGCTGGCAAGCCGGCCCGGGCAAGCCGGCCTCCGGCCATGGCCGGATGTCAGAGGCACCCCGGCATCAGTCCGTTAGGGTTACCCTACCATTATCTCACCTCTCGGGCAACCGGTCGAAGGGAGACTTATCGCATATATATCCACTGGCTATTTAAGTTAGTAGCCCCCATACTCGGCCGTCGCCCAGCGCGACGGTACGGAAACGATGGCTGCCCCGGACCTGGCCGATTTCCTGGAAGTGATGCAACGGCGGGGGTACCTCCTCGCGGAGTTGCGCGACGGCGAGATGACGAAACCGGAGCTGGAGGGGGCCCTGGACGTCTCGCGGTCGACCATCGACCGCGGCGTCCGGGAACTGGAGTCGAAGATGCTGATCGAGCGCGGCCAGGAGGGGTACCGCCAGACGCTCCCCGGTAAGCTCGCGCTCCGGGAGTACGCCGCGTTCACCCGACGGATCGCGGGGCTGTACAGCGGCACGGACCTGCTCGCGACGATGCCCCGTGAGGCGTCGTTCGACCTGGCGATGCTGAAAGGCGCCAGGATCGTCGAGAGCGAGCGGTCGTACCCCCACAGGCCGGTCGAGACGCTGTACGAGCGGATCGGGTCGGCCACCACCGTCCGGGAGTTCACCCCCGCGGTCCACCCCCGGCAGGTGGCGACCTACGGCAACCTGGTCGACGACGGGGCCGAGGTCGAACTCGTCCTCACGGAGACGGTCGTCGAACGGTTGCTGTCGTCGTACGCCGAGGAGTTCGAGAGCACCATGGCGAACGGCGGCCTGACCGTCCTGGAGGCCCCGGCGGACCTCCAGTACGGGCTGACGGTCGCGCGGACCGACGACGGCCCCCTCGCGGCCGTCATGGTCTACACCGACGCCGGCGTCCGGGGCTGCATCGTCAACGACGATGAGGCGGCCGTCGAGTGGGCACGGACCCGGTACGAGGTCGAACGCGCACGCGCGAAACCGCTGGGCTGACCGCCGCGCGCTCGCCTTGCGTTCTGGCCGGGAGACGCCGGAGCCGGTAGACACAACTGTCGGGGTAGCGAGTCGCCACCATGGCCCGACGCATCGAGCACTTCGCGTGGCTGGAGGGCCGCCACGGGGACGTCCGCCACGACCTGGCGACGAGCGACCTCCAGGCGGCGGTTGGGGACGAGGAAGGCCTCGTCCCCGGGTCGCTCGCCGGTCGGGCGGACCCGCCCGCGGACCGCACCCTCGAAGCCCAGCTGGGGACGGTCTACGGCGTTCCCACCGAGTCCGTGCTGGTGACCGCCGGCGCCACGCAGGCCAACCTCCTGGCGGTGGCGGCCGCCACCGACGACGACGAGCGCGTGCTGGTCGAGACCCCCGGCTACGAACCGCTACGGGCCACGCCGGCGTGGCTCGGCCGCGACGTCGACCGGTTCGACCGGCCGGTCGAGGCCGAGTACGCCCTCGCGTCCGAGCGCGTCCTCGACGCCGTCCGCCCGGGGACGGGGCTGGTCGTCGTCACCAACCGCCACAACCCCAGCGGCCGCCGGGTCGACCGGGACGAACTGGCCGTCGCGGGCGTCGTCGCGGGCGACGCCGACGCCCGCCTGCTGGTCGACGAGGTGTACGCGCCATACAGCGTCGGCCCCGGCGACGGCGCCTTCGGCGGCCCGACGGCCGCCGGCCTCGATCACGTCGTCGTCACGAGTTCGCTGACGAAGGTCTTCGGCCTCGGCGGCCTCCGGATCGGCTGGCTCGTCGCCGACCCGGACTTCGTTGCCCGCGCCCGCGACGCGATGAGCCACCTCCCGTTCGTCGCCACGCCGAGCCGGGAACTCGCCCGGCGGGCGCTGTTTCACCGCGACGACCTCCTGGCCCGGTCGCGGGCGGTGATCCGCGGGAACGCGGACCTGTTGCGGACGTTCGTCGCGGACCGGCCCGACCTCTCCGGGCCGGTGTTCGACGGGGCCACGTTCGCCTTCCTGCAACACGACGCCGCCGACGGGAACGAGGTCGTCGAGGCCGCCCTGGAGGCCGGCGTGCTCGTGACCCCCGGCCGCTTCTTCGAGGACCCCGAACGCGTGCGCGTGAGCCTGGGCCACGACCCCGAGGAGATGCGGGCCGCGCTCGGCGTCTTCGGCGAGGTGCTCGACGAACTGTAGGCCCGTCTCGTCCGTTCGATTCGAGCGTCGAGTAGCTCGTCGTCTTCCCGGCGTGCGGTCGGCGCGCGTTCCTCGCGCGCGCCAACTGCACGAGCGGCGGAGTAGCAAACCACGACGGCAGGGATGGCCAACCACGACGGCAGGGGTGGCAAACTACGAGGGGAGGGGTGACCGAGCCGAGTCAAGAGTCAAGGGGTTCGGGTCGCAAGCGAGTGGCATGCCAGGGCACGTCGAGGCGTTCGCGGACGCGGCCCGCCAGGCCAACGCGGACGTGGTCCGGACGACGGCTGATGCGTTCGACGCGACGGTCGACGAGGTGCTCGTGGACCCGGCGGTCGGGACGCCGTTGCCCCAGGACGGCGTCTCGCTCCCGGACCGGGTCGAGACCGACCCGACGCCGTCCGACCTCGCCGCGGCGGCGACGGGCGTCACACCGGCGGGACTCGGCGTCGTCGACTCCGGGTCGGTCGTCGTCGAGTCGACCGCTGCGGGCGAGGAACCGGCGAGCCTGTTCCCGGAGCGCCACGTGGCGGTCCTGGCGGCCGGCGACCTCGTGGCCGACGTCGCCGCCGCCGTCGAGCACCTGGCCGAGGTGGCTGCCGAGGGTCGGGACGCGGTGATCGAGACCGGGCCGAGCGCCACCGCGGACATGGGGGAACTGGTCCTCGGCGCCCACGGCCCGCACGCACTCCACGTGGTGGTGATCGAGGACCGATGAGTTCGCACGAAAACGCGGAGCGGGCGCGCTCCCGGGAGGCTGGCGGACGGTCCCGCGAGGCGAAGGCCGCGGAGATCCGTCGCCTGCTGTCGACCGAGGGCGAGGCGGTCTCCGAGAACGCACGTGGGTTCAACCGGGGCCGCATGGAAGCAACTGCGGAACTCGACGACTACGACGAACTGAAAGCCCGGGCCCGTGCCCACAAGGAGGACGCCATCGAGCGCCTGCCATCATTGATCGAGCAGGTCCAGGAGGCGGTCGAGGCCCGCGGTGGATCGGTCTACCTGGCCGAGGACGCCGCGGACGCCAGCGCCTACGTCCGGGAGGTCGCTGCGGAGGCGGACGTGGAGACGGCCGTCAAGAGCAAGTCGATGACTACCGAGGAGGTCGACCTCAACGAGGCGCTCCGTGAGGGGGGCGTGGAGGTCTGGGAGACCGACCTCGGGGAGTTCGTCCTGCAGGTGGCCGGGGAGGCGCCCAGCCACCTCGTCGGGCCGGCGATCCACCGCGACCGCGAGAGCATCGCCGAGCTGTTCGAGGCGGAGTTCGACCCCGACGAACCGCTGGAGACCGCAGACGACCTCACCCGGTTCGCCAGGGCGTTCCTCGGCGAGCGCATCGCGGAGGCGGACCTGGGGATCACGGGCGCGAACTTCGTCGCCGCCGAGGAGGGGACCCTGGTGCTGGTCACCAGCGAGGGCAACGCCCGCAAGACCGTCGCCGCGACGGACGTCCACGTCGCGGTCGCCGGCGTCGAGAAACTGCTGCCCTCGGTCGGGGACCTCGGGCCGTTCCTCGAACTGATCGCGCGCTCGGCCACCGGCCAGTCGCTGACCTCCTACCTCACCTTCCTGACGCCACCCGGAAGCGCGCCCACCGTGGACTTCGAGGCCGACGAGACGGGGTCCCCCGACGACCGCGAGTTCCACCTCGTGTTGCTGGATAACGGCCGCACCGCGATGCGCGAGGACGATCACCTCCGGGAGACGCTGTACTGCATCCGGTGTGGTGCCTGCGCGAACGCCTGCGCCAACTTCCAGCAGGTCGGCGGCCACGCCTTCGGCGGCGAGACCTACACCGGCGGCATCGCGGGTGGCTGGGAGGCCGGCGTCCACGGCCTCGACTCGGCCGCCGAGTTCAACGACCTCTGTACGGGATGTACGCGTTGCGTGCCGGCCTGTCCGGTGGGCATCGACGTCCCCTGGATCAACACGGTCGTGCGGAACCGGATCGAGCGGGGCGCCGACCCATCGCGCTTTTCCTTCCTTGTGGACGGCCTCGCGCCGGACGCCGAATCCGGCGGCTCCCTGCAGAAGCGGCTGTTCGGCAACGTCGGGACGCTGGCGAAGGTTGCGAGCGCAACGGCGCCGCTCTCGAACTGGCTGGCCAGCAGCAGGCCGGGCAAGTGGGCGCTCGCGAGGTTCGGCGTCGACCCGCGGCGGGACCTGCCCACGTTCCGCCGCCGGACCCTCCAGGACTGGTTCGAGGCCCGCGGCGGGACGCGAGTTACTGATCCCAAACGGGAGGTCGTCCTCTATCCCGACGTGTACACGGACTGCGCCGACGTCGAGCGGGGCAAGGCCGCCGTGCGGGCGCTGGAGGCACTGGGCGTGGGCGTCCGAATCCCGACCCTCCCGGAGTCCGGCCGAGCACCCCTCTCGCAGGGGATGATCGCCACGGCCGAGCGCGCGGCCGAGCGAGTGCTTGACGGGCTGGAACCTCACCTCGACGCGGGCCGGGACGTGGTCGTCGTCGAACCCAGCGACCTGGCGATGTTCCGGCGGGACTACGACCGCCTCGTTGCCGACCGTAGCGACCACCTCGCTGCGAACAGCTACGAGGTGCTGGAGTACCTCCACGGGGTGCTCGCCAACGGCGGCGACCCGGACGCGCTCGCGGCCCTCGACGGCGAGCGCGTGGCCTACCACCCTCATTGCCAGGCTCGCACCCTGGAACTGGCCGGTCACACCGAGTGGGTGCTGGAGACGCGAGGTGCCGACGTCGAGGTGACCGGGGCCGAGTGCTGCGGGATGGCCGGCAGTTTCGGCTTCAAGTCGGAGTACTACGAGTTGAGCGTCGCGGTCGGGGAGGCGCTGGCGTCCGAACTGCCCGACGACCGGACCGTGGTGGCCAGTGGCACCTCGTGTCTGGACCAGCTAGCGGACCTCGGGCGGTCGCCACGGCATCCCGTGGAGTTGCTGGCGCCCGTGGAGTGACGGCGGTGACCCTCGCCTGCCGCCCGACGACCGCGCCCCGGCGCTCACGAACGGTTCCGGGCGCCCGCCGCCGAACCCGTCTGACGAACAATTAAGGGGCGGGCAGGCGAGCCATCCGGCATGGACAGCCAGGAGATCACGACCCTCGTCGGGCGCGAGGTGTACACGAACAACGGCGTGTACGTCGGCGAGGTCGAGGACGTCCGCCTGGACCTGGACGGCGAGCGGGTGACGGGGCTAGCGCTGCACCGGGTCAGCGACGAGTTGTTCGACGACCGCGTGGCCGGCGCTCGGGGCGTGATGATCCCCTACCGATGGGTGATGGCCGTGGGGGACGTGGTGCTGGTCAACGACGCGGTCGAACGGCTCCCGTCCGCCAACGAGGACGAGGAAGTCGTCGCCTGAACGTTCCTCCACGAACGCCTAGGACCCGTTGGTCCCGTCGCCGCCGTCGACGCCCATCGCGTCGAACAGCTTTCGCTTGACCGCGTTCTCGGTCAGCGACAGCAGGAGGTCGCGGTTCTCGTCGCCCGTGTCGATGCCGGTGAAGATGCCCAGCGGAATCTCGGCGCTTGCCTGCGTCGAGTGACCGACGGCCTCGCCGATGTCCGCGAACGCCTCCGCGAGGACGCGGCCGATGTTCAGCCGGATGTCCTTCGAGCGGGCGGCCAGGTAGATGGTGTCGTCGCCGATGCCGAATACGGCGGAGGTGGTGATCCCCTCCAGGTTCAGGAGGTGCTGGGCGGCCTGCGCCAGCGCCTCGCGGTCGCGGATGAACCCCGCGTTGGAGACGAGGTGGCTGCCCTGCACCTCGCGGTTGGTGATGGCTTCGGCGAGCACGTCCAGCGTCTCGGGGGACATCGACGGGGACTCGACCTGTTCGAGGGTGTCGTGGTTGGCGAAGGGGTAGAGGTAGGCGGCGGCGGTCAGGTCCGCGGGGCTGGTCTCCTGCTTGAAGTCCAGGGTCTCCGCGCGAATCCCGTACAGGAGGGCGGTGGCGACCTCCTCGTCGAGGTTCATGTCGAACTCCTGAATGTACTTCGTCATGATCGTCGACGTCGAGGACATGCTCGGGCGCACGTCCAGGAAGTCGACCTCGTACTCGGAATCGACCTCGCGGTGGTCGATCAGCACGTCGACCGGGAACTCGATTTGCGTCTCGCCGGCCTTCGCATAGTCGACCAGCGCGACGGTGTCGTAGGCCTTCTCGAGGTCCTCGACGTCCTCGAAGGAGACGAGTTCGATGCCCAGCAGGTTGACGAACGCGCGGTTCTCCTGGTGGCCGATGTCCCCGAGGTAGATGATGTCCGCCTCGACGCCGAGGTGCTCGGCGATGGCCTGCAGCGCCGTCGCGCTGGCGATGGAGTCGGGGTCGGGGTTGTCGTGGGTGAGGATCGCCAGTCGCTCGCCGGTTCCCTCGATGATCTCCGCGAGGCGGCCGGCGTTGTGCTCCAGTTCGCCGGACTCCAGCGCCCGGAGTGCGGACTCGGCGATGACTTCCGAGGGGTTGATGGCCACGTCGGCGCCCATCCCCGTGAGTTCGTCGCCGGTGATCGGGTCGCTGGCCCGGACGACGACGAACTGGTCGTCGCTGCGCTCGCGGATGTTCGACAGCGCCTCCTTGTTGGTCTCGACGTCGTCGGCCATGATGAGGACGACGTCGCGGTCGGCGACCATCTCTGCGACCTCCTCGGTGCGGATGTCCGCAACCTGCGCGTTGAGGTCTTGGTCCCGTAGCGCCTCCACCCGACTGTCGTCGCGGTCGACGATGAGGACGTCTTTCCCCTGGCTTACCAGTTCCTCCGCGACCGCGTGACCCACGCTCCCGCAGCCCAGAATCGCGTACGACGACATCGACGTGGTGGCGACTCCGGCCGTAGTACTCATTGGCGAACGCTTGCGTGGGACGACACTTAACGCTCCCGAAGGCTCTCAGGCCGAGAGAACGGCGGTATTTTCGAGGTTTCGGGGGCGTTCTCGTGGTGGTGGGTTTCGGTCGCGCTCTGTCGTTGGCGCAGCTCCGACTGCCACTACGTCGAAAGCCCCCGGGTGGCTTCGGCCGCGCGCCTCGCTCTTTCAGTCCAGTGCTTGCGTCGTCGTGCTTCCCGAAGGCTTGGCGAGAGCACGCTCTCGCTGCTTCCCACTTGCGGTGCTCGCCCACCGTCAGAGACAAGCTCTGACGAGCTCCCGCTCGCACGCTCGCGGGAACCTCGCGCGCGCCGTGATCCAAAGTTAGCCTCGCGACGATCCGTTCGACCCGGGTGCGGCGCATCCGCCGACTCAATACTTCGATTTCCGAAGAATTAATTCTGTAGACTCTAAACGATATGCTTTAGTTTCCGAAGGATTGGCGCGGTGGTTGTCGCCGTCTCGCGCTGGATCGGGGCGGGTACGATGGCGGCAGAACGCGGGCCATCACGAGCGTAAAGGAAACGTATTTCAGGGGCGCTCGGTAATCTGTGGGTGTTGGGGCCGGTAGCTCAGTTAGGGAGAGCGACGGACTCTTAATCCGTCGGTCGGGGGTTCAAATCCCTCCCGGCCCGTGCAACGAGACGGTGAGCAACGCGAACCG
>CAYTAG010000018.1:0-27136 GCA_964435625.1 uncultured Halobacteriales archaeon
CGACCAGCAGGTGCTTGACTTCGAAGCCGTCCGCGAGGATGGTTCGACGAGCTGGCAGCGCGCCGACCCGCGGGCGGCTTTGCTCGAACGCTGGGGCCGCTATGGCTTCCTCGTGATGCTGCCTGACGGCGACTCTCACTTCTGCGCGCTCGGTCGCCGGCCCGACGGGGAGTTCATCGGCTGGTGCAAGTGTCGTGGGTTCCGCTACCACGGCGGTGCCTGCGCTCACCTCTGCACGGTTCGCAAGGCGGCGTTCGTCGACCTTCCGGACGACCGCCTGGAGAAACCGGTGTCGATCCACCGCGTCGCCGAGGTCGACGACATGAGTAGCGCCGAGCACACCGCCGCTCAACGGTCCGGCGAGGTGTTCGACGGCGGCGAATCCAACCACGGAACGGGCCTCGACGAACTCACTCCCAGCCAACTTGAGGTGTATCTCGCCGTCCGTGAGCGTGACCTCCAGCCGCACGAGGTTGCCGAGGAAACCGACCGGTCGGCGTCCTGCGCCCGCTCGTTACTACACCAGGCGCGGAAGCGTCTCAGGGAGGTCTGACGATGCGCGGGCGACTCACCACCACTGTCCGGCGTCAGGCGGGCCAGAGTGGCGGCTCACGCGCGGGTTCGCGGGGGCGCGCGAGGCCCCTCTCACACACCAATCAGGGGGGCCATGTAGCTAAACGGGGTTCCCCGGCGACGTCCCCGTATTACGACCCCCCTACCCGTCTACACGGTTGTCAGGGAGGTTACCAATGAGCCGTGCGGAGCGCTGGCAGCAGTCGTCAGCCGGCACCACGCAGCTATCCGCGAAGGTCCCTGAGCCGCTGAAACAGGACTTTCGTGAGGCGTGTGACCAGCGCGGTGAGACGATGACGGCCGTGATCGAGGAGAAGATGGCCGAGGCCGTCGACGAGGAACTCGGAGCCGGGTCGGCCGACCCACTCCCCGACGAGCCCGAGTTGGCGAATGCGTACCGGTCCCTCCGTCGGAGCGCAAACCCCGATAACGGGCGTCTGAAAACCGATCAAGCAGAATCAATCGCAGCGCAATCCGCACGAGTGAACTCTGACTTCGTTCGCTCCACCGTGCTGAAGCCGCTTGCGAACCGCGGCTACATTCAACCGATGTGGGGGTCCGTGAAGGTGCTCCCGCCCGAGGAGGTGGGTTCTCGTGCGTGATGACCGGGAACAGTCTTCGGGCGGTACTGAGCGTTCAGAGGACGAGTGTCCGCGGTGTGGATCGGAGGGTATCCAGAACCCGATTCTGGATGACTGGTACGAGTACAACCGCTGCCAGATCTCCTTCAACTCCGACGGGGAGGTTGATGAAGGTGAGTGACGAACGCCATGTCGCCCTCTGTTCGGGCGGCGGTGACTCGGTCGCGGCGACCCACGCCGCGATGGTCTTCGGCCCGGCGACCGAGGTGGTCTACCTCAACACCGGCACCGGACCGGGCGACGGCGCGGTCACCGCGAATGGCGAGTGGGTCCGCGAGTGGTGCGAGTCAAATGTCTGGCCGTTCCGCAGTATGGAGACGCCGGAGTCCTTCCCCGAGAAGGTCGCAGAGAACGGCTATCCCGGCCCCTCGCGCCACTTCATGATGTACCAGAAGCTCAAGGACCGGCAACTCTGCCAACTCGCCGCGGAGACGGACGAAGATCTACACTGTTGGACGGGCATCCGCCGGTTCGAGAGCGAGCGCCGGATGCGTCACGTCGAGCCGGAGGACGAACGCGGCGACGGGCGCTGGTACTGGCGCGCGCCACTGGCGAACTGGACCGATGAACGGGTCGATGAGTACCGCGAGCACTTCGATCTACCCGTCTCGCCGGTCAGCGAGGCTATCGGTCGGTCGGCGGACTGTTGGTGCGGTTGCTTCGGTGACCGCGTCGAGCTTATCGACCTCGCGGCCGCTGGCTTTGAGGAGCACGCCGACTGGCTGGAGTCGCTGGAGACGCCCGAGGACGCCCCGAGAGAGCAACAGAACTGGGGCGGCTACAACTGGGACAAGGACGACTGGGCCGCCGAAGACGACGCGCAGGTGACTCTTTGTTCCAGTTGCGGCGCGGATTATCCCATCTCCGATGGAGGGCGAAACGACCGCTCAGTAGGCACGGTCACTGAGCAGTCCAATCAGGACTAACCCACTCTGTTCTAATCTCTATCATATCTCTTATCGAAGTCACTGGTAGATACCAAACAGCCCATTGACAACGCCGAAATATCTTTGCCGAATGCTTGCCAATATAGTGTGAAGCCATGACGAATACGACGGGGGTTTCAATCCCCAAATCGCTGATAGAGTGGGCCGATGAGAACTACGCTCGGTTGGGTTACACGTCGCGGTCAGAACTCATTCGTGACGCTATCCGCCGGTACCGAGACGAGCACCAGGACGCGATAGAGAACGCGCCTGTCTAATCCTCGCCTGTCTACTGACAAGTTACGAGCCTCTTAGCCAGTAGCGCTCGCTGTCTCTGCCGGATGGCAGACAACGATTCAGAGCGCCCGGCGAGCAAGGAGGACCTCGCCGGCTACAACTACGATGACCTCCAGGCACTCGCGGCAGATCTGGGGTACGGCCGCATCGTCGGCGAGACCCGCGACGACCTCGTGCAGTTCATCGTCGATGAACTCGGCCTACGCGACGACCCCGCCCCCGAACAGAGCCAGCAGGACAGTGCCGTAGAGGCAGAGGAACAGCGAGACAGCGACCCACAGCCGCCGGAACTGCCAGCGGGCAGCGCCGAGGATAGCGAGGACGCAACGGAGGACCTGCAGTCTCTCGACGAGGAGACTGACGGGGGCACCGATTCGGTGCAGGTCGACCACGAAGGCAACGAGAAGCTTTCTCCGGCTGGTTTTGAGGACGAATCGGTGAGCAGCATCGAGCCGCCGGATGGTGTCGACCTCCCCGAGGACGCCAACCCCGACGACTTCGAGCCGGACGCCGACGCGTCCGAACAGCGCGCGCGAGGGTCGAACGCAGAGACAGAGACCCAGGAGCCGGCCGACGCCACGCCGGATAGCGAGCGCGACGATAGCGGCGGCGGTGGCGGCGTCCTCAGTCGGCTCACTGGCGGTAGCAACGGCAGCACCGAGACGACCGAGGACGTGGTGCAGGACGCCGACGACCCTGCAGAACGGGATCGGCGCGACCAGCTCCGGCAGCGGCTTGAACAGGCCACCACGGGCGGTGACCCCGAGCCAGCCGGCGAGGAGCCGACCAGCGACGACAGCGAGACCCGCGAGACCACGACCACGAGCCAGGGCATCGTGATGGACCAGGACCTCGTGGCCGACCTGTTCGGCATGCCTTTCGAGCAGGCCGCCGAAGCCACCGGCTGGGAAGGCTGGCGACTCTCTGAGACCGAGAGGAAAGCGAACGCCCGTCTCATCGCTGCCTACTGTGACGAGCGGGGGATCGACCTCAGTACCGGCGGGATGCTCGCTATGTCGCTCATGTCGACGGTCGGCGGGCGCGTAGCGGGCTACTCTCGCTACCGGAAGCGCGAGAGCGACAGCGAGAACAGCGAACCCGTGACCAGTGACCAAGAGCCGGCCGAGCACGAACAGCGCGAACAGACAGAGGAGAGCGCGGTCCATCAGCGTGACCGCGCGGCGGCGACCACCGCAGCCGAGGCCGATGGAGGACAGCCGGGTTCAGACAGCAACGGAGTCGACCTCAACGACCCTTCGACGTGGTGACCATGCAGGAACTCATCATGAAACTCATGCAGGCGGCGGAACAGGCGGACGAAAGCGAGGACGAACGCGTCAACAGGCTTCGGGAGAACGCCGACGCAGTCGGTGCTGACCCCACGACGCTGTTCGACGTCGAGGAGGACGCCAGGGGCCTCGTGCGGTTGCTTACCGAGCGGAACTCGGAGACAGTCGAGGATCTACAGCTGGGGGCGACCGCCGTCGCCCCCATGCTGGGGCTGAACCCTGAGGACGCCGAAGAAGTCGTTGACCCGGAGGTCGCTGCAGCACTGGTCGGACAGATGCTCACCAGCGATCCGGAGAAGCTGGCCCTACTCGTGTACTCGTTGCACGAAATCTTACGACGGAATGGACTGTACGACGAACTCGGGACTGAGCCGCCGGCTCCGGGCGAACTTTGGGAACCCATCGACGTGGGAGGTGGCCGATGAAGGTGAACGCGTACCCCGGGAGGATCGTTCGGAATCGGAGTGATGCTGGCACTGGCGTGGGACCTACTCTCGGGGCGGTAGCGATCCAATGAACATCGACTTAACCGAGATATCGGTCGTTCTCGGACAGAAAAACAGCGGTAAGAGCGTTCTGATAGAGCATTTACTCTGTCGTACCGAGCGGTTTCTCTGTCTCGACCCGAACCACGAGCACGGGCCGCCGGGTTCGGTCGTCGTGACGTCGCCGGCCGACGTCCTCCGGGAGTGGATGGATGGAAATTTCCGCCAGGTGGTCCGCGATGCGCCGCTCACGACCGAGAAGATGCGGGAGTACCTGAAGGCCTTCGGGCAACTTCAGGGTGCGTATCTGTACATCGACGAAGCGCACAACTACATGGGGTATAGCCACGTCCCCGACGAGCTGAAGGACATCGCAAAGTGGCACCTGACGCACAACAACTGCGGGCTGGTCCTCGGGGTTCACCAGGCGAAAGAGGTCCACGATAGCCTCTGGAGTCACGTCGACAACTACGTGATTTTCAGCTACGGTGACCACGAGGATAGCAAGCTCGCCGGAGCGAGCATCCCCGGCAAGCATCGAGTCCACGAGATCGACCCCAACAGCTATCAGTTCCTCTACTACAAGGACGTTAGCGGCGCATCCTCGGAGATTCGGGGGCCGGTGCCGGTCCCCGAGCACTTGTCATAATCCTGTTTTCGTGCTATCTCGCTCTTATCAAGAAACAAACGGCTACACTTTTACCAGCGTCAGTATCGCGGGCATGGTGTCGACAAACACCAACGACGACGGAAGCGGCGGGAGTAGCAGCAAACTCGTCGCGTTCCTCACTGAACCGCTCGGTATCGGCCTTGCAGCCGGTATTGCAATTTCCCTGGTGACGGGTTACGTCATCCTCTAAACATGACTTTCAACGTCGAAGAAAAACACGCCGTCGCCGGAGCCGGCGCGGCAATGGCAGTGCCCGTGATCGCAAACCAGGCAGGCATGGACAGCCTCATCGTCTCTCTCGCCGACACCGTTTTCGAGGGCAACCGCGGGAGCGCGTCGTTCACGACCGGTATCGCCAGCATCGCCATCGGGGTTTTCATGATCCTGGGGGCGATTCTCGGCGACATCGACGACTGGCTCGGTGTCCTGCTGGCTGGCCTCGGAACCGGGTTCATCGGCCTCGGAATCGAGAGCCTGGGGGAAGCATGAGCGGGGAGACGCTCAGCACCGAGCTGGAGTACTCGACCGTCGAGCAGAACGTCGCCAACGAGCCCACGCCCGTGACCACGTGGGACGTTCCAGACGGTGCGAAACTCCGTCTGAGCCAGGGCCACCCGGCCGTTCTCGACGCCGCTAACACCGGAGGGAACGATCTACCCCGTTCGAGCCGCGTGGGGTTCGCGTACCGCGAGCCGAACGACCCGCTCGGCGCATGGACCGTCATCAGTGACGTGAGTATCGCGCCGTTCAACACGCTGTCCCTCAAGGACCAGCAGAGCGGCGACAACGCCGAGCGGCGGCGAATGCGGTTCGTCTCCGGCCGGGTTCCGGGCGGCCGGATCACGCTGTCGGACGCCGACGAACTCGCGCTGATGCTGCACAGCAGCGACCAGATCGACACGTCGCAACTGTTCTTCAACTACCCGGTGCAGGTGATCGAATCGTGAGCGCAACGCCCGTGATCCTGGAAGCCGACGACTTCGAGTTCAGCAGCTACACGGCTGGCAGCGAGGGTATCGTCGGGACGGTACAGGTCCCGACGACCCAGGTGTGGCAGGTTCCGGTCGGGTCGCCCATCGTGTGCGCGCTCGTGGCCCGCCAGACCGTGACCGTGACCTCCGGGTCGACCGAGAGCAAGACGCTGGACCCCTCGTGTCCCATCGTCGACTATCTCCCCGACCCGACCGCGGGCGAGTACGACCCCGAGGCGTTCCTGGCGGCGTACTTCGACAGCAGCGGGGACGGCGACAAGGACACCCTCGTAACCGGGTCTACCGACACGCAGTTCACCGGCACCTTCGGCACGTCGGACGACTTCGTGACCTCGGTGGAGTTCGAGGAGACCACCGGGGGAGGCGACAGCGAGGTCGACGTCTACACCGTGGTGTGGCACGGGTCGGTGACGCTGCAGAAACGGTCGTCGGGCAAGAGCAACGTCATCCAGGAACTCCAGACCGAGGACGCGGTGACCCACGCGTTCCAGAACCCGGACGCGCCGGACGCCGACCGCCAACTTCGGTGGGACCCGCGGAACAGCGACACGCGTGGGATTCTCCCGCCGAAGTTCTATCTCGACGTCGTGTACTACGACACGTCGTTCACCACGGCGGTCGAGGAGAGCAACGCGACCAACGTCGAGATCGCGCTGCCGCTGAACCAGCGGCCGGTGAAAGACGACGAGGACCCGGCCACGCTCCGGGCGAAAGTCCGGGCAGACATGTCTAACACCGGCCGGTAACGGCCAGGAGACACCCCACCTATGGTTTCCTTCAACGACACCAACGACAGCACCGACACCGACCGGGACTGTGAGCCGTGCAGCTCGGCAGACACGACCGAGAGTGAATCAACGAGCACGTCGCGCTCCGGAGTGATCGACCGGCTCATCGACGCGGCGCACCGATTCGCGTCCGCCATCAACCCGTTCACCGACCTCCTGACCGCGTTCGTGCAGGCGCTCACCGCCTACACCCTCGTGAGGAGACTATGACCGGGGCTGGCATCGTCGGCACGGGGACGCCGGTAGACGCGGTTCTCTCGGAGTACCTTCCCGAGCGCCCCGACAACCTGCTGTACCAGGCGTTCGAGAGCGAGACGAACGCGCTGCTGTTCGCGCTTCTGATGGAACACCGAGGGGATCGAAACCCCGACGACGCCGCCGAGGAGGCGGTGTACCACGCTGGGATGGGGATCGACGTCGACACCGACGAGGAGGACACGGTTGAGTGGGATTTCCCCGCGTCGGCCGTGACGGTCTACGGCTTCGACGAACCCGTCAGCGTGGCCTTCAAGGGGCCGAACACGGACGACCGGGAAATCAAACTCGGGCCGTCACAAGCCCCGTTCTCGCTGGCTCCGGAGGGCGGTCTGCGGGCCTCGAAACTGTGGTATCGTAAGCCAAACAACACGACCAACGACACGACCATCAACGTCGTTGCACTGAGGTGACCGAAGTGACAGTCAAACAAAATCAGACGATGCCCTACGAGGAAGTTATCCCGTGGGTGCGCGACGAACTCAGCTCCATGGCCGGATGGACCGTCATCAGCGATTCGACCGGGGGCGCGGCAACGTGGTCCCAGGGAGATTACATCGCATTCGAGACGGGGACCGGCGAGGACCTCAAGCTGAGGAAGGACCCTAATAACATCTACAACAACGGTCAAGCACTCTCAGTCGAGTACGGGCCTGACTACGACGCGACCAACGACACGTGGAACGACCGGTACTCGAAAGACCCAGCCCAGGTGATGAATAGCAATCAAAGCACAGTCGCGTACTCGACCTCCGAATTCTCTCAACCCAACGACACGCACCGCGTGTGGTTGCACTACGACGACGGATTAGGGTTCTACCTATTCGTGCAGCGAGACGTGGACGACGGCAACGACGGCGTTCTGGAGTTCAGCATGGCCGAAATCAACAAAACGTGGGACTACACGGCGGCTTCGGCCCGCGAATCGAAGTACGCGTGGCGCGCCTACGGCGAAACGTACGTCGGCAATCGCATCGACGTTCCGTACGCGGTTGCTGAGGGCGGAGAGTGCCAGAACTACAACCCCGCCCGCGGCCGTCCGAACGGGGACGCTGACTACAACAATTTCCCGCTCGTGGCCGAGAACGTAATCACGTCTCAGCAGTACTCTGGAACCATCATCGGTACCCACAACTTGTGGATGGAGCCAGATGCAGGGACCGACGGCGACACGGTCCAGGACGGTAGCGGCAACGTGCGGTACCACCTCTATCAGCGGGAGAGCAGCCCGCTCAGGGGTGTGAAAGTGCCATGACGTCCTACACGCAGGCGGTCGAGACCCAGACCGCCAGTGTCCCGGACCAGCCCGCTCAGTCGGGGGTGGGCGCCGGGGCAGGCACGCAGGCACCCGCTCAACCGACGACACCGGCGACTGCGGCCCCGCTGACGCTCAAGATGTTCTGGCTACTGAGCGGGTTCGCTACCGTGACCGTAACCGTGGTCGACGAGGACGGCAACCGAGTCGAGGACGCCCGATACGTCTACTCCCGTCAGGACATGCTCACCGGTGGCATCGTTCCAAACGGCAAGGGCAACGTGCTCCTCAACACGAGCCTGCAGTACGACGAGCTCGTCGTGGTCGGAGAGACCACCCAAAGCGGCGTCAGATACGCGTGGGATACGGTGGGCGACGTTCAGACGAGCATCCGGCCCGCGGTGGACGATGCTGCCGAGATCGTTGTCGACCCGACGGAGATCAGCACCGGCCTTCAGGTGACGCCGGGCGTCCGCTGGGGAGGTGCGTGATGGCGCGGAGCAACCCGACGATCCTGAGCGCGGACATCCCGGCTGAAGCTCAGCCCGACAACACGTTCCCGGTCGACGTGAGAGTTCAGCAGAACGCGCCGGACCCCTGGGCCAGCGAGGACTCATGTACCGCGGAGGGGTTCGAGGTTCTGGCGTGGAAGACCCCCGTGCGGCTGTTCGTCGATGGTGACCAGGTCGACGGACACGTGGGCTGCATGGGCACCGAAGAGAGCAAGGCGTTCTCCCTGAGCACGTCCCTCTCTGAGGGGACCCACGAGGTCGAGGTTCGCGTTCTGGAAGTCGGCGGCAACGCCTACGACCTCGACAACGAGCCGTGGGAGGTCAACGACACGCGCAGGCAGACCGTCGAAGTTCGTCCGGACGCGTCCGACCCGTCCGTCCCGGACTCCGGGGACCGGATTGTCCGGTTCTTCGAGCGGATTGCCGACGCGCTGGGATCGACAACTCAAACCGTCGCCATCGGCATGCTGGCGGCCGTCCTGCTGTTGGTGGTGGTCTGACGTGGTGGACTTCGAGGACCCCAGCGGCGGCGGGGACGGCGACCGCGCCGGGAAGTGGTACTCGGTCGACAGCGTGCAGCATCCCACCGAGATCGAGGTGGGGACGTCGGCGACGGTGACCATCGAGTTCACCGCGCAGTACGACGACCCGCCGCAGACCATCCGCTGTGAGATTCGTCAGGGCAACACCGACTGGCAGCGAGCGGACTGGGCGAGCGGCCTGGAACGCCAGGCGGGCGACCTCATGAAACTGTCGTTCAGCATCGACCCCGGCGACGTCGACGGCTACGAGCTGGGCGAGCCGGTCGACATTCGGTTCACCCTACTCGACAGTAACGAGGTGTACCCGACCTACGAGACGCTGGGGACGCGGTTCACCGTGGTTGAGGACACCGGAGATGGGCAGGATGACCCGAACGACCCCGACGATGACGAGGAGCCGCCGCCGTTACTTCCCGAGGGGTTCCCGACGCTGCCGGCGGTCGGGTCGCTGACCCGCGAGCAAACGACTATTGCGGCCGTTCTGGTGGCCGTGGCGGCCCTGGCGGTGGTTCGATGAGCGTCCTGGCGCTGTGGGACAGTCTCGACCTGTTGACGACCGTTCTCCCGGTCGGCTCGTCGGGGCTGTTGCTGCTGGTGTTCGTCGCGTTCGTGGTCGTCGCGGCCGGGAGGGCCGCCGATGGTTGACCCGGCCGCCCTGCAGGCGTTCGTCGTCAGCACGAGCGCGATTACCACGGCCGGCGCGGCGGTTGCCGCCGCCCGCTGGGTTCGTGACCTCCGGAGCGAGGTGACGCGCAACTCTCGGCTCCTCGTCGGCGTCGAGGACCGTGACGAGTGGGGAAGCGGCGGCGTGGTCCGCGTGTGCCGGGAGAACCGGGAGGCACTGGTTCGCTGCGGGTTGTTCCCGCGGTGCATCGACGAGGACACGCCCGAGGAGGTGAGACAGACATGAGCGTGACCCTGACGATGGCCGAACTCGGTGCCGTGGTCGGCCTGGCCGTGGTTCTGGCCGTGACCGACGGCGCGGCCCTGAGCCGCATCGGCATCGCGTTCCTGGCGAAGAAGATGGGCGTCAGCCCGTCGGAAGTCATCGCCACGAACGCAGCGACCGGCACGCGCGGCGAGCACGAGCCGGCGAGCACGTCGTCCGATCCTGACCCGGCCGAGGACGGCAGTCAAGGACCAGATGGCCGCCGGTAGCGGCACCGCCCCGGAGGCCGGCGCGCGAGCTGCACGAGCCGCGCGCCGCAAGTACGGCCTCGTGACGGAGAGCTGCGAGTGGTACGACCTCGTGCATCCGGCGAACGGTTACCGATACCAGGTGAAGGCCTGCCGAACAGAGACGGACCGGGGCCAACCCGGCCGCTGGCGGCTGTGGAAGGCCGACCATCAGCGCATGATTGACCACCGCGGTTGTTACATTTTTGCCGTGTACGCGCCCGAGAGCGGCCGTATCTGGAAGATCGAGAAGGTATCAACGACCGACGTCGACGACCTCGTGCGCGGCAAGTGGTACCCGAGCGGCCACCACAGCAAGGGCCAGCAGTACAAACTATCGTGGCGCGACGTCTTCAGATAGTCTCGAAGTGATCGTATTTTCGTTCCGTCGTGAGGATCGTAGCGTGCCGCAGGCGGTTCCGAACGTCGTAGAGGGTATTCCCGGACTCGGCGCGTAGCATCCGCCAGGCGACCGAGTGGCGGAGCGTGTGGGCGCTCACGTCGTCAGAGGTGCCGCGACCCCCGTAGTGGTAGGGACGTATCTCAGCAGCGGCAGCGGCCCGCTTGACCACGTCGTTGATCGCCTTGCCCGTGAGCCGGTCGCTTTTCTGGGACGGGAACAGCGCCGGTTTCTCGTCGTTCCTCGTGGCGAGGAACGACCGGAGGGTGCGGACCGTTCGGAGGTCATCAGCCGGGTCGAGATCGAACGTGGCCGGCGGTGGAGTGCAGTCGTTCGGGTAGTCTTTCTGGATTTCGGGCGGGATTCGCAACTGTTCCTCGTCGAGGTCCACCATGTCGCGGTCGACCTGCGCCAGCTCGCCGCGCCGAAGGCCGGTGTCGTAGAGCAGCGTGAGCACCGCGTCGTCTCGGTGGCCGTGGCGGCCCTGGTGAGCGGCGTCCCGCATCGCTTCGACCTGCGATGGCTTCAACCAGTGAATGTTCGAATTCGTCGCGTCGGGTTGGTTCCCGGTGGTTGCCATATAAAGACCAACCGCCTCAAGGTCCTAGAATGTTCGGGTCTGTTAGTAGAATCGAACGTTTTCCAGCGCCCTACTCGTCGGAATATCCGGCCGCCTCGTTGTAGCCTCGCAGGAAGTGGTTGAACAGGAACATCCCGATGATTCCCAGCCCGAGGACTACGCCGATGATGATAACGATGACCACAAATTCCGGTGGCATGGTTCCGCGAAGATTCGCTCGAATTATAAAACTACGCTTGCAGCACTCGCTTCGTCGGGCGGGGTTGATGGTCGGCGTCGAGTTCGCCATCGAGATACAGCCGTCCCCAGGTCGTCAGTTCAACCATGTCGCCGGAGATCGGGGCCAGCAGCCCCGCGTACACGAGCCCACGACAGCGTTCTTCGAGCCTGGCCCTGGATGCGTCTCGGAACTCCGACTCTTGAGACATGATTTTGGGCGTAGACCACCCTTCTTCCTCGATATATTCAAGAATCCGGTCATCGAGTTGTTGCATCCACGTTGCGGACCGCCGAAAGGCAACCCCACCCATCCCTAACTCTAAGATTCTGAGGTTTCAGTATTATTATTGTTTTTGGCCTCCTTGACAGATTCATCCGGCGCATCCTCGTGGGTATCGAGTTCTTCGTTCAGGTACGCCTCACCGCGGTCTGTGATTACGTAGACGCCGTTCCCGACGTGTTGCAGTAGGCCGTGCTCAGCGAGTTCCTTGCACCTTTCCGCGATGTACTGTCGGGAGTACCGGATCGGCCCCTCGTTTTTCATCTCCGTTGGAGAACCGTGTTCATTCTCATGTATATATTCCAACACCCGGTCATCTACAATCGTCATCCAGCGCCCCGATTTCCTCATTAGTGGTCTTATCACGATATACATACCCCTGTCATTTTCAACTGGCGGAAACCTGTATTAGACGAAATTTACTGTGATTACAGACACCGTAAGCTATAACTGACGAGTGCTGGAATGGAGGTCACGGAACCACCGCCTCGGTTGAAGATGACTCTCCTCGGCGGTGTGACGATGGGCCGGCGCTGCAACGCCGGCCCGGAAGGTGGTTCCGACAGCCAAGTATGAGCTCGGAATCCACCGCGGGACGTCAGTCCCGCACTGGTACGGATGCATCGCTGACGCAAAAACCCCGCGACCGTGCTGCCAACCGGTGCATGTGCGGCAGCGAGGTCGAGGGTCTCGACGCCGATCGCGGGCTCGCGGTCTGTTCGGACTGTGCCGCGCGGTCCACTCCCGACCTTCACGTCGAAGAATCCCATGCTCTCGGTATTGGGTCGTCGTACCTCGTGAGCGACGGCCGCCACCGCACCGCAACGGTCGTTCTCTTCCCGGACGGGACCGTGTGGGGCGTGGCCGGCGACCGGCGTCGGTACGGTGACCGGTTCGTCGAAGCCGCGCGCGAGGCCGTTGTCGAAACCGTCCCCGGCGCACAGGAGGCCCCCGATGCCTGAATGCGAGTGCTGCCGCGCTGACCTCGATCAAGTGACCGACCAGGACGGCTCGACCGGCGGCCGGACCGTCGAGCACTACCGCTGTCCGGGGTGCGGCACGGGCGGCTCGCGCGTCGTCGACGAGGACGGCGAGACCGTCCGCGAGGTCGGCCCGGCGTTCGGGTCGACGTACCGCCGAGCCACCGTCGAGCGCCACGACGACGGCGGCCTGCTGATCGCGGACGGTGGGGACCCTACGGCTATCATGGACCCGGTTTACGAAGATCACGAGGTTACCGGTGTCTACGGCGACCCGGATGAGACGTTCCCCATCGCCGACCACGTTTGCCTGATGGTGAACGTCCGGGCGCCCGACGGGTATTCCGTCAAGGCCGGCTGCGTCGAGTGCGGCCACGTATCCAATCACGTCACGGGGTTTATCCAGCGAGAGTGTCCCGAAACCGACCTCAACAACCCCATCGCGCTTACCGACGGAGGTTCCGTGGCTTCGGCCAGCAGCACCGACGTCGACGATGGGTCGACCTGCTGGTGGTGCGGGACCGCGGGCGTCGACGGCGCCGCGCGCTACCATCCGACCTGCGACCGGTCCGGTTGCGACAACAAGACCCACGGCTACGGTCCTGACGGGACGCGGCACAAGGCGTACTGCCCCGACTGCAGGGAGGGGTCGGCGTGAGGACCGGCACCGGCGCCGCGCTTGCGCTGCTGGCCGTCGTCGTCGGCTTTATTCTCGCACTCGTCGGGTCGCTGGGCCACCACGTGCTGCCCGCCGTCGGCGGCGAGATGCTAATGCTGGGCGGTGCCTACGTGGCCGGCCGGCTCGACGAGCGGGAAGAGGGAGGTGCGTCGGCGTGAGCGCCTCGGGTAACCGGTCGCTCGTTTCCATCCTTGCCGACGAGACGCTGTTCTGGATGGGAAACGACCCCACGAAGCCCGATTGTTCCGACGAACTGTGGGCCTTCGCGCTGGGTACGTTTGTCAACGGGACCCCGATTACGCCGCGGGGCTACGACGTGAACGACAAGTTCACTGATCGGGACGGTGGTCCGTCATGATTTGCGGCGCCTGCGGTCATGAGGTCATCGTCGAACTGTACTGGAAAAACTTCTACCCGGCATCCCTTTATTTCGAATGTAAAGGATGCCGCTTATCCGGGTACGCCGACCTGACGCCCAGGGGTCAAGGAGTCGAGAACCCGGACCAGATGTCCGTCCTGGGCGAGTGCGAGAACTGCGGGGAGAAGGGAAGAGTCATCGGAGGCACGGCATCGTGCAGGGAGTGCGGCCACATACCCGAAGACCACCGGGATAAACCGGAGGGATCGGCGTGAGCGCCACGCTGGCGGGCCTCAGCGGCGACGACCTCGCCGAGTTGACTCCGAAAGAGCGCGGCGACCGGCTCGAAACCGAGGCGGTCGACGCGGTTGAGGGGCTTTTCCCGATCCCCGACGAGATCTGCGAGTGGCACGACGCAATCACGACGCGACCGCTCACGTTCGGGTCTAACCCTATGCTGTCCGTTTTCGGCATGGTTCACGTCCCGGCGTACACGCCGGTCGAGATCAAGTTCTGCCTGCTGTGGCAGTCCAACGGCGTCCACCGTACTCGCGGCCGCTGGGTCGTGAAGCGGGGCGCTCACCGGCAGTTGGCCGACCACCGCGGCGTCTACCTGCTCGGCGTCTACGACGACGACGCCGAGAATCCGCTGCTGGCGTGGGGCGCGACCGCGGCCCGCTCGCTCAGTGACCGACTGACCTGGTCGAACGGGCATACCGAGCGCCGCGAGGAGCACATGGCGAAACTCGGGTGGACCGCGGTGTTCGATCCGGACCGTCTCGGAGGTGGTGACGGTGAGCAGTGAGTCGTCGGGCGGTGGCACTAACACCCGTCCGCTTGATCGGCGGGGTGGTTCCGACCCCGACTCGACGGTGTGTGAGGTGTGCGATTCCCAAACTGATAATCCGACGATTTCCAGCGATTCGCACCCTGAAGGGCCGAATCTCATTATCTGCCGGGGGTGTGCGTGGTGACTCCCGACCTGCAACCCCTCGGCCCCCGCGAGGCCATCAACCTGTACCTCGACGCCCGCCGCGACGACTGCAGCGAGCGCACGCTCGACGCCCAGATGTACCGGCTTCGGGCGTTCGCCACGTGGTGCGAAGAGGAGGGCATCGAGAACCTGAACGGTCTCGACGGGCGGGACTTGTACGCCTATCGCGTCTGGCGCCGCGAGGGCGGCTACTCCGACGACGAGGACGGCGAACCTGCCGAACTCAAGACCGTGACCCTCCGCGGCGACCTCGCCACGCTACGGGCGTTCCTGCGGTTCTGTGGCGACGTCGACGCCGTTCCCGAGGAGCTGTTTACGCAGGTGCCGCTTCCCCAGACCGGCGCCGCCGAGGACGTCAGCGACAGCACGCTCGACCCCGACCGCGCCCAGGCCGCGCTCGACTACCTGGAGACCTACCAGTTCGCGTCGACCGAGCACGTCGTGCTGCTCGTCCTGTGGCACACCGGGTGCCGCGTGGGCGAGCTGCGCGCGCTCGATCTCGACGACTGCGACCTCGACGGCGAGCGCCCGAACGCCGACGGCCCCGCGGTGAAGTTCGTTCACCGGCCGGAGACCGACACGCCGCTGAAGAACAAGGAGCGCGGCGAGCGGTGGAACTCGATCTCCGCGTTCGTCGCCGACGTGCTCAAGGCGTACATCGACGGCCCGCGACCGACCGTCACCGACGACTACGGCCGCGAGCCGTTGATCGCCAGCCAGTACGGCCGTATGTCCCGGTCGACGATCCGCGACACCCTCTACCGGGTGACGCGGCCCTGCTGGTACGGCGACCCGTGCCCGCACGACCGCGACCCCGAGACCTGCGAGGCCACGCAGTACGCGAAGATGAGCACCTGCCCGTCGGCCCGCTCGCCGCACGACGTCCGGAGCGGCCGCGTGACCGCCTACCGGCTCTCGGACGTCCCTCGCGTCGTCGTCAGCGACCGGATGGACGCCTCGGAACAGGTACTCGACAAGCACTACGACCGCCGCTCGGGGCGCCAGCGCGCCGAGCAGCGACGCGACCACCTACCAGACTCATGACCCGACACACGAACTCCCGGAAGAATCGACGGGTTCGTAGTTCCGTCCGGGGAGGGCGGACTACTTCTTCGCGAACCGCCGAACGTAGTGAGGCCGGTGAGCGAGAAGTACGTCCCACCGAACCGATTTGGGCTCGGAAGTTGCAGCCCGGAACGGCGCAGAGCGACGGGGTTCGTATCGCGTTGACCGTGTACGACCGACAGGTGGCCTATCGTTCCACGTCAATAGCACCCGAGCTCGAATGCAAGAAACTCATGAGAAGTTCCAGGTAATACCGAAGTCGGTAGGGATTTAGAGCACAACTGGAGGCGCTGGCCTGAAAGGACTGCTTGGCGATGGTTGATCACGTATTAACTACTCACCCATCGGGGCTGGGTGTATTAGTAATATCACATATTGGCATGCTCCTATTCCTGATCTAAACGATTTTGGTCTTAGTACGGTAGAGTTATAATTACTCATGTCTGATGTCTTATAAGAAGGTGTCCGGCGCGATCGTTGAGTCGGGCACTTGAACGAATTGAGAATGCAACTAGGCTTTCCAGAGCTAGTCTAATATCTTGGTGTTTTTAAACGCGTGTAACTTAGACAAAAGAAGAGGACGCTAATTTGGACTACACAACGGTAGCCGCTTCGCTTTGGGGTTATTTCTCGGTTTATTCTGCCGGTTTCTTCTCGCTAAGTCGATGTCGGATCTAGTTAGAATGAACTCCTCTCCGGTAAGTTGAGTTTCTGACCCAAAGATTAACATTAGCGGCAGTGGTAAATCCCTCTAGGGATGGATCCTGTACTCTTCAAAGGAAATTATCCTGGGGAGATTACTACGGATCAGGGATACCCGACGTATAATCCTGATCCGTTGCCGCCAGATTTTGAATACACACGAGATTTAATTGAAAAGCTTGCAGAGGCACGCGGTACTATTGGTAAATTGGCAGGTATCGGTCAAATGGTCCACGAATCTAGAATGCTACTCTTAGGACCCTTTATTAGGAGAGAGGCAGTGTTTTCCTCTCGAATAGAAGGGACATATGCTACTGTTTCTGCTGTTTATGCTCATGAGGCAGGAGAAGAAGACGCTATTGAGGGAATATCACGGCATGAGGTCGCTGAAGTACTTAACTATGTTAATGCTACTCAGCAGGGACTAAGCCAGATTAATGAATCAGAGATCACCTTGGATCTCTTGAAGGAGCTCCACAATACCCTGATGACTGATGTTAGAGGTGGAGAAAAAAATCCTGGAGAATTTCGACCAGATCAAAGAGCAATCGGAAGTAGAAATCCGAGGGAAGCACGCTTTGTCCCACCTGCTCCTCATCGCGTGTCATATGAAATGAATGATTTGATTGGATATATTCAAAGTGGCCCTGAATTTGACCCACTTATTGATATAGCATTCATACATTACCAGTTCGAAACTATCCATCCTTTCACCGATGGAAACGGCCGAATGGGACGATTATTAATAACGTTACTGATGGATAAATATAGTCTGCTCCCAGACCCTTTCCTTTATCTAAGTTCATATTTTAACCAATACAGGGATGAATACGTAGATGAACTATTTAGTGTAAACTCAAAAGGTGAATGGGAGGAATGGGTTTCCTTTTTCCTTGATGGGGTGATTGACCAAAGTAAAGAGGTATTCATAAGATCTAAGGGATTATTAGAACTAAGGGATAGATATCGAGAGAAGTACCAAGGACGCAGATCCGAGACACTTCTTACTATAATATATGAATTATTCAAAAACCCAGTTATAACAATAAAACAGGCCCAGGATAGAACAGGTGTGGGTTATCACGCTGCACGAAACGCGATTTATGAACTTGAGGAGGACGATGTATTGTCTGAAGTAACCGGGAAAGAGAGATACAAAGTATATCATGCAAACGACATAATTGGAGTAATTGAGAAACCCATTGAGGATCTCGTTGATGACGTTGATGACGAATTTGAGAAATATCAGTCACCATCGGAGTTCAACGACCAAGCTTCTCTTGAAGATTTCAATTAAGATTTCAATTAAGATTTCAATTAGGTCTAGCATGAAAGTCATATGGGTACTCTTAATATACTGGTCTAATACTGCTCGCCATATGTAATGTAAAGTCAATTCAGAGAGAATATTATAAAGGATTCTTCCCGTGGGGGAGTGGGTCAAGGTCGTCTAAAAACCTCGGTTTGCACCCTCGCTGATTACCAACGTGTGCAGATCTATGACGGCTTGTGCCAGTCGATGGGGTGTTCAGCATGATCCTGCGGGTTACCTACGTGAAATTGACTATATTACGGAATTTTCGCGCGAAGTCATCAAGAAGAGATACCACTCGAAGAGGAACTACTTGCGCATACCGAACTCGATGAGATTCTGGAGATCATCGACCCATACGAAGCGGGGGTCACCTATTCGACTTGACCCGACCCGATACTCTTCCAGCACTAATTCAGCAACATCGGGATGCCTACTTCGAAACTCACACAGCGATCCAGTCGAACAGCGCATCATCAAACCGGAACTCAAGTTCGAAATCAGATACGTCGCTTCCTCCGAATTCGTTCTCGCGCACGAAGCGTATGGTCTTCGGTGGGAGTTCTTCTCCGCCGAAAACGTCACCGATGTACACCGGCCGGAACGTAATGCAGGTGTGGCATATCGCTATGCGCTCTTCTGAATGCCGTGAAAACATTCACTACGCCTTCCGCTTGATTCTACCCTACTCCCCTCACGTACCCTGAACAACCCTCAAACGCGTCCAGGCCCCACCGTCTACATGGACATCGCCGACGCGGTCTCGACCGACTACGTCGAACACGACGTGGAAGCGCCGGTCTCCAAACTCCGCGGCTCGTTCGACGACCAGGACGTCCGCGTGATCGTCGCCATGGCGGACGGCGAGTTCGAGGGCGTCGTCGCCCAGACGCAGTTGCTGTCCTCGCACCACCCGCCCGACGAGAAGGTGGGCAACGTCCTCAAGCACCCGCCGACGGTCCAGCGAACCGGGGACGTCCGCGAGACGGCGCGGCTGATGGTCGAGAACGAACTCCGGATGCTGCCGGTCTTCGAAGGCGAGCGCTTCGAGGGGGTCGTGACCGCCGAGGCGCTGCTGGAGCTGGTCGAGGAGAACCTCGACGCGCTGGAGGTGGCGGACGTGTACACCCGGGACCTCATCTCCGTCGGCCCGGAGTCGACGCTCGGGGAGGTCATCAACCGCCTGCGGACCAACAGCATCACCCGGGTCCCGGTGCTCGACGAGGACGGGACGGCGGCGGGGGTGATCAGCGTCTACGACGTGGTCGACTTCGTCGTCCGGCAGGTCGACCGCGAGCAAGGCGGTGCCCCGGCAGGGTTCGACGAACACGGCGGCAGTGGGTCCCAGGAGGGTTACCGCTCGAACCGCGGCTTCGGCGAGCGGGCCGGCGAGGAGGCCCGGTTGCTCGACCTGCCCGCGAGGGACGTGATGTCGACGCCCGCGCGCACGGCGCGGCCGGACGAACCCCTGGGCGACGCCGTCGGGCGGATGCTCGACGACGGCCTCTCGTCGCTGGTCGTGGTCGACGACGACGGCCGGGCGGACGGCATCGTGACCAAGACCGACGCCCTGCGGTCGCTGACCTGGACCGAGGAGGAGCACATCCCCGTGCAGGTGTTCAACGTCGACACGATGGACACGCTCACGCGGGAGGACATCGCCGAGCGCGTCGAGGAGATCGACGCCAAGTACGCCGAGATGGACGTCCTGGAGGTCAACGTCGTCTTCAACCAGCACAAAGAGCGGCTGCGCGGGATGCCGCTGGTCCAGGCGTCGATCCGACTGTTCACCGACGAGGGCCGGTTCGTCGGCACGGGCGAGGAGTACGGCGCCGAGGCGGCCTTCGGCACGGCGGCGGACGTCCTGGAGGAGAACGTCCTCGAACGGAAGAGCCGGGGGATGAACACCCACAACCGCAAGGACTCACCGGAGAAGACCCGGGAGATCGAGCACCTGCTGGGCTGGTGGCTCGAAGGGGCATAGTCGGTCGAATTTACGGCGAGTCGTCCCCGGCCGACGGCTTCGCGTGACCAAAGATTTTTGACCTGTTTCTCCTATGGCCTGCCCGTATGCCAATCGCCCACGCGAGGATCCGGTCCCCGCGCCGACGTGCGGCCCGGCCTACACGGTGGTCGGAACGATGCACGACCCGGCCCACGCGGAGGTCGAAAGGACGTCCGGCCCGGCCCGCGCGGTGGTCGCAACGACGCCCGTCCCGGCCCACGCGGAGGTCGGGACCGTGACGTCCGAGGGATTCGACGGCGACCTGGAGCCGATAGACTGGGAAGCCGAGACTGGACGTCGGCTGCCGGTTCGGCTGCAGACGGTCGGGTTCCTGTTGACCGCCGGACTCGTCGTCGCGGCCGCGCTGTACGAGCGTTTTTTCGTGATCCACGGTCACGTGCCGCCCTGGGGCTGGAGCCCCGGGGCCATCGGCTACATGCTGTACCTGTCGCTGGCGGTCGTCGTCTTCTACCTGATCGTCCCGCTGGCCCGGCGACCGAAACTGACGAAGCGGTACTGGCGGCGCCTCCGCCGGAAGCCGGCCGCGATGGCGTCGCTGGCGTATCTGGTCTTCTTCGTATTGCTGGGTACCGTCGGGAAGAACGTCGCCAACGCGTTCGGCATCGGCCGGGACCCGACCAACCCGTACGGCCCGCCGCTGGCGAACCCGCCGGTCGGCTACACGATAGACATGTGGGAGACCCGGCTGGTCCCCATCTGTGCCGGCGATGTCAAAGATGGCGTCTGTCACGGGTCCTGGACGCACCCGCTGGGCACGACCTACGGGATCGGCGGCGGCAAGGACATGGTCCACGCGACCATCGAGGGCGCCCGGCTCGCGCTGGAGATCGCGTTCGTCACGGCGGCGATCATCGTCGTGCTCGGGACGCTGGTCGGGACCGTCGCCGCGCTGTACGGCGGCTGGGTCGACGAGGTGCTGATGCGGTGGGTCGACGTCCAGCAGGTCGTCCCCGCCATCTTCGTCGTCATCGTCCTGCAGATGTCCTTCCAGCGGCGCATCTTCACCATCGTCGCCGTCTTCGGGCTGCTGGCGTGGGGCGGGGTCGCCCGGCTGGTCCGCAGCGAGGCGCTCCAGCGGACCGAGGAAGCCTACGTCATGGCCGCCCGGAGTGCGGGCGCGAGCCGGTTCACCATCGTCCGGCGGCACGTCATCCCCAACGTCTCGAACACCATCGTCACCGCGGCCACGGCACAGATGCCGCTGTTGATCGTCGTCGAGGCGTCGATCGCCTTTCTGGGATTCAGCGATCCGCTGTCGCTGTCCTGGGGGACGCTGATCGCCGACGGGCTGGGCCGGTTCCCGACGCTGTGGTGGCAGGCGATCGTTCCGGCGGTCCTGCTGATCGTCACGGCCCTGTCGCTGAACGTCCTCGGGGACGAACTGCGGGACGTTCTGGACCCGCGGATGGAGGGCAGGCGGTGAGCCATGCGCACGAAACGTTACCTCCTCGGCCGACTGGCGTGGTCGGTGGTCGTCGCCTGGATCGTGTTCACGGTGACGTTCCTGGTGTTCGTGTGGATGCCGGACAACAACCTGAACTTCGTGCTGTGGGGGATGGCCAACGACCCCGAGGCCCAGCAGCGGATCATGGAGCAGTACCGCCAGCAGATGAACTACCACCTACCGTTGCACGAGCGGTACCTCCACTGGCTGACCGCCTACGCGACCTTCGACTGGGGGCAGTCGCTCGTCCAGGAGCGGCCGGTGGCCGCCATCGTCGGCGACGCCGCGCCGGTCACGCTGGCGTACCTGGTGCCGTCGGTCCTGCTGTCGTTCGTGGCCGGCGCCGCCCTCGGGCTGTACTCGACGGTCCGCCGCGGTCCGCTGGAGAAACTCGGTCGGCTGATGGTCTACGTCGGACTCGCGCTTCCGGCGTTCTGGTTCGGCTGGATGCTGCTGTACCTCGTCGAGGATCGCTACGACGTCGACCTCGCCTGGCAGGCCGGCCAGGGGGTGTTCGCGGGCGACAACCTCGCCGTGCTCGCGCTTCCCATCGTCGTGATGACGGTGAACCTGACGGCGGCCCAGGCCCGGTACACCCGTGCGGAGTCCGCCGAGTACGTCGTCGCCGACTTCACGAAGACGATCCGCGCCAGCGGCGGCAGCGCCGCCGACGTCGCCCGTCACGTCTTCCGGAACGCCCTGGTGCCGCTGACCTCGCTGTTTTTCACCCGGACGCTGACCGTCCTGCTGTTGAGCGTCTACGTCATCGAACGGGTGTTTCACCTGCCGGGGCTGGGGACCGTCACCCTGAACGCGATCCAGCAAAACGACGTCGCCGTCATCCTCGCGATGACGATCATCACCGTCGGGTTCGGCGTCCTCGGCAACCTCCTGCAGGACGTCGCCTACGCCTTCCTCGACCCCAGGCTGGAGGACACCGAGTAACCCCGGTGGTCGGGGGGACTCTGCCGGGCCTGGTTGCCTGCCCTCGGTCGATTCCGGACGTTTTTCCGGGTCCCGGCCCACCATCCGACCATGACGGTGCTCCGGGCCCCCGAGGACCGCTTCACCGACCTCCCGAACTTCGAATACGACCCGCGGTACGTGACGGTCGGGGACACCCGCCTGGCGTACGTCGAGGCTGGCGAAGGCGACGCAGACGGCGTCAGGCGGGGTGAGGAGACGTTCCTCTGTCTGCACGGCGAACCGACGTGGTCGTTCCTCTACCGGAAGATGCTGCCCGTCCTGGCGAAACGCGGACGGGCGCTGGCGCCGGACCTCCCGGGGTTCGGCCGGTCGGACAGGTGGCCGGACCCCGACGACTACAGCTACGCGCGGCTGTACGACGCGGTCGAGGGGTTCGTCGAGGCGCTGGACCTGACGGACGTCACCCTGGTCTGCCAGGACTGGGGCGGCCTGCTCGGGCTGGCGGTCGCCGCGGAACATCCCGACCGGTTCGCCCGCCTGGTCCCGATGAACACGGGCCTGCCGGACGGCACCCAGGAGATGCCGGAGGTCTGGCACCGGTTCCGCGACATCGTCGAGACGGCCGAGACGTTACGGCCCGAACGACTCGTCCGGGCCGGGTGTCTCTCGGAGCCCGACGAGGCGGTGCTGGCCGCGTACGCCGCGCCGTTCCCCGACGAATCCCACCGGGCGGGAGCGCGGGCGCTCCCGGGTCTCGTCCCGACGGACCCGGCGGACCCGGCCGCGGCGTCGCTGCGGGAGGCCCGCGAGCGACTGGGCATCTGGGAGAAGCCGGCGTTCGTGCTGTTCGGGGACTCGGACCCGATCACCCGCGACGCGCGGGCGGACCTCAGGAACCTCCTCCCGACGGCCGGCGAGCAGCCGGACGTCTGGATCGAGGGGGCGGGGCACTTCCTCCAGGAGGACGCAGGCCGGCGGGTCGCGGAGGCCATCGTGGAGTTCGTCGACCGGACCGGCCGCTCCGGGGGGTCGTAGGGGGGAAAGGGAGCCCAGCCGACGCCAGGGGGGTTACGCCCGGTCGGGTCGCACCACGTCCCGGCACCCGGGACAGGTGGCGTACGCCGCCGGACCGTCGGCCCGCTCGTACCTGATCAGAAGCCGGGTCGAGGGGATCTCGGTCCCGCAGATCGGACAGGTTCCGAGCGTCGACTGACTCGCGTTCATTGGGGGGTATCGGAGCGTGTGACGCGCCGGAGGGCGCAAGGCCCTCTACCTGCACCGAGGACCGGCACGGATAAATAAGCCATCCTACCGGAGTGAAAGTGAAACCGGCAGCGAGCGGCGTCGGTGCCGGCGATGCGTCCCGCAGGTGTGACGCACGACGGGATTTATGAACATATGTGCATATATTCATATAACCGTCGCCGGGCGTCCGGGGGGGTAGGCCGCGAAGGCGGAGTGGCCGGGCGCGTTCGGACCACGACGCTCGCGGTTCGGGCGGGGCCACCTGCGCGGTCGGTGGCGAGTAATTGCTTAGTGGCTGGACCGTGAACGTGGGGTCGTGAGCCAGGAGCTATCGACGCGGACCGTCGACCGCGGCGACGACCGGTACCTGGAGGCCACCTGGCGGGCCAAAGAGCGGATCCGCCGGCAAGACGGGGTACTGGCCCAGGGGCGGGGCTTTTTCGTCTCGCAGTACCGCCGCTCGACGGTCTACCTCGTGCTCGGGGCGGAGCCGGACCGCGTGGCCGCGTTCGCGCTGGTCCGCCGGGACGGGTACCTCTCGCTCCTGGGAGTCACGCCGGAACACCGCCGGCAGGGCCTCGGCTCGCAGTTGATCGAGCGGGCCGCCGCCGACCACGACCGAGTCACCTGCCACACGCGGATGACCAACGAGGGCGCGGTCGCCTTCTACCTCGAACGCGGGTTCGTCGTCGAACAGCAGATCAACGGCTACTACCGCGACGGCACCGACGCCTACAAACTCGCGCTCGGGGACGACGGCGGCCGCCTCGACGAACTCGCGGACCTCCTGGAGTAAGCGGGCGTCAGTCGTCCGCGCCGCCCCCGAGTTCGTGTGGGCCGGGGTCGCCGTCGATCAGCACCCGACTCCCGTCGCGTTCGACGCGGCCGGCCGCGAGCAGTTCCAGTGCCGCCGCCAGCGCCGGGCCGTCGGCCGCCCACTTCATCCACTCCTGGTGGGCGTCGACGTAGTCCCGCAGTGCCGCGTCGGCGCCGACCGCCCGGAGGTCCTCGACCAGTTCGCGGTGGACGGGACACGGCGCCGACAGCGCGACCAGCGGGCCGGCGTCGACGTCGCTGGTCACCAGGTGGACCGACGACCGGGTGGCCTCGCGGCCGTCCGTGATCGCGTCGGAGACGGGGTCGGCGCCGACGTACACCCGCTGGCCGTCCTCGGTGATCGTCAGGTCCGCGGGGTGGACGTTGACCACGGGGTAGGCGTCGACGACGGGATCGGTGAGGATCCACATGTACCCCGACAGCAACACGACGTCGGGGTCGAACGCGGCGATCCGGTCGGCGGTTCCCTCGTCGAACGCCCGGCGGACGTCGCGGTCGCTCACCTCGGCGCCGCGCTCGTCGTAGAACGCCCGGATGTCCCGGACGGCGACCGGGACGTCGGCCGCCCGGAGGTAGTCGATCCCCGGGGCGTCGGGGTCGTCGGTGAACCCGACGACGACCTCGTAGGCCTCGCCGTAGTTCGGGTCCCGGTCACGCAGGTACCGGAACCCGCTGGCGCCCCCCGAGAAGAAGACGACGACCCGCATCGGCCGGTCGGCGTCGAAGATGGGCATACCGGACCGTCGTCCCCGACGGACAAAATCCTGGCTCTCTCGAATCGGCCGGTCCGCCGAACCCCGACAGCTTTTTCGCGTCGTCGAGTTCGACGGAGTCGAACTCGACGTGGGGCGGCGTTCCACCGCACCCGCGTCGACCCCGGACGCGTCCGCGAGGCCGCAGCGAGCCAGGGACGGGGCCTCCTCGTTCACCTGCCGCTGAGACGCCGCAGGCGGTGATCCCACGGACCGGTCGGAGCGGGCCGACTACCCGCCGAGGTCGAGTCCGGGGAGCACGCGGTCGGTCGGCGTCGTGGGCGAGGACTCCTCGACGAACGCGAGGGCGTCGAAGGCGTCGGCTGGGTTCGATTCCGCGTAGCTGACGGGGTCGCCGCTGTGGGAGCCGACGACCCGGTGGTAGCGGGGGCGTCCGGCCAGCCAGTCCTCGACCGCCGGCTCCCCGGCGGCCGCGTCCAGGTCCACGAACAGCGGCGACCCGTCGACGTCGTCCAGGTAGTCCGGGACGGACTCCGCCGGGGGAGCGGTGATCTCGTGGGCCTCGAACTCGTTTTCCCACAGCGAGTGGACCCGGACCTCGCCGCGGGCGAACTCCAGCCCCACGGGGTAGTACGCGTCGCCGTACTCCCGGTGGAGGTGCTCGCCCAGCGCGTCGGCGTCGCTGTCTGCGTCCCCGCCCGCGACCGTGCCCCGCCTGACGTGGGCGTTGTGCCCCCAGAGAACCATCCGGTCGGCCGGTTCGAGGTCGAGGATCCAGGAAACCTGTGCCGCCATTGCCTCGTCCCGGAACCCGAGGGGGTCGTCGCTGTCCGCGCGTTCGGCGGACTGCGCGAGCGACCAGCGGTGCCGTCGCGCCCGCTCGAACTCGTACTCCGAACTCGCGTCGACGTACGCCGCCGCGCGGTCCTCGAACCGTCCCGCCAGCGTCGCCGCCGTCCGCCCGGCCGTTTCCAGTAGTTCCGCCGTCTCCTCGCCCGGGAGCGAGATGGGGTCGGTTTCGGCCAGTTCGGCCAGGTCCTCGCCCACCTCGTCGAGGGCGTCCGGGTCGACCGTCGAGAGGTACGACTCCAGCGCGGCCGCCGCCTCGGTCGGGTACTGCACGTCGAGGCCGTAGAACCGCACCTGGTCCTCGGGGTCCCGGCCCTCGTTGAAGGCCCGGAGCCACTCGATCAGGTCCAGCACGGCCTCGCTGCGCCAGGGCCAGTGGACCGTCTCGCTAGCCAGCACCTCGGCGGGGTCGCCGTCGCCGTGGCGGACGTAGTCGTCCAGCGCCGCCGTCGCCGAGACGTTCGCCTCCCACCCGAACAGTCGAAAATCGAGTTCCTCGACGAGAAAGCGGACGAGGCGGTGTTTCAGCCGGAAGAACTCCCGGGTGCCGTGGGTCGACTCGCCCAGGGCGACGACGCGCTTGTCGTCGAAGATTTCGCGGAGCGGGTCGAGGTCCCCCAGTTCCGCCGCCGGATCGACGGTCCCCAGCGGGACGGCGTGGTCCGCGAGGGCGTCGACGACCGCGGCACGCTCGTCGGTCGGATCTCCTCCGAACGTCATTACGTCGGGAGGGGGGCGACGGGCGTAAAGACGTGTCGGGGCCGTGGGAACGGGTTGCAGGGAGGTCTAATTCTGTGGGAACTCGTTCGGACGGGTCGTCAGTAGGCCGTGGTCGGGTGGTTCGCTTCGGTTGGTACTGAGGTGATTCGACGGTACCCGGGCGACTAGGGACATCCTCGCCTTCCCCAGCCGCGGAGGTGGGCCGGTGCTCGACCACCGAGGTCGCCGAACGGTTATTCTGCCGTCGACGTGGCGACCGTGTGATCGGGATGGGTCGACGGCAGCCGACAACGAGGGATGTCCTCGCCCTCCCCAGCCGCGGGGTTGGGCCGGCGACCGACCGCTAAGGTCGCCGGCCCGCCCCCGGCCACCGGGAGAGCAAGCTCTCCCGAGCTCCCGCTCGCA
>CAYTAG010000019.1:0-27055 GCA_964435625.1 uncultured Halobacteriales archaeon
TGCGAGCGGGAGCTCGGGAGAGCTTGCTCTCCCGGTGGCCGGGGGCGGGCCGGCGTCTCCGGCGAGCTTGCGAGCCGGAGGCTCGTCAGAGCTTGCCTCTGACGGCGCCCTCAGCGGGCGGGCGCCGGCCTAACCCCGCGGTTGGGGAGGGCGAGGACATCCCTAGGCCTTGCATGCCGTCGATTCACGTCGGAGACAGCGACGCTAGCGGGACGCAACGACTAGGGATGGCCACGCCCTCCCCAGCCGACTGCGTTACTCGGGGCGCTCACGTCCGTTCGCGCCACCTGCGTTACTCGTCCCTCGCGCGCGTTACTCGCGCGCGCCATGGTACTCAGTTCTGCGCGCGAGAAACACGGAGTTCAGTTCCGCATGCGAGAAACACGGAGGTCGCTCGAAATACTCTCACACCAACCGTTCGGCCTCGTACCCACGCTCGCGCAGCGCCGCCAGCAACTCCTCGACGTGGTCGTGGCCGCGGGTCTCCAGGTCGAGTTCGACCTCGGCGTCGTCCATGCCGACGTCCCGGGAGGTGCGGTCGTGCTGGATGGCGTAGATGTTCGCGCGCTGGCCGGCGATGACTTCGAGCAGGTCCTCCAGCGCCCCGGGGCGGTCCTCCAGGACCGTCCGGAGTTTCACGTACCGGCCGGTGGCGACCAGGCCGCGCATGATCAGCGTCGTCAACGCGTTCAGGTCGATGTTGCCGCCCGAGAGCATCGGCACGACGACCTCGCCCTCGTCGACGTCGACGGCGCCGCTCAGGAGCGCGGCCAGCGAGACGGCCCCGGCGCCCTCGACGAGGGTCTTGCTGCGCTCCAGCAGGTGGACGATGGCCATCGCGATCTCCTCGTCGGGGACCGTCACGACCTCGTCGACCCGCTCGCGGATGACCTCGAAGGTCCCCTCGCCGATGGAACGGGTGGCGATGCCGTCGGCGATGGTGTCCACGCGGTCCAGTTCGACCAGCCCGCCTTTCTCAAGCGACCGGGCGGCCGAGGAGGCGCCCTCGGCCTGGACGCCCACCACGCGGACGTCGGGGTCGCGTTCCTTCACGGCCGTCGCGACGCCGCTGATCAGCCCGCCCCCGCCGATGGGGACGACCACCGTCTCGACCTCGGGGAGGTCCTCGAGGATCTCCAGGCCGAGGGTCCCCTGGCCGGCCATCACCATCTCGTCGTCGAAGGCGTGGACGTAGGTGCGGCCCTCCTCGCGCTCGATCTCGTGGGCCTTCCCGGCGGCCGCGTCGTAGTCCCGGCCGTGCAGGACGACCTCGGCGCCGTAGCCCCGGGTGGCCTTGACCTTCGAGATGGGGGCGTCCTCCGGCATCACGATCTTCGCGTCGACGCCCGCACGCTCGGCCGCCAGGGCGACCCCCTGGGCGTGGTTGCCGGCGCTGGCGGTGACGACGCCGGCCTCCCGATCTGTGGGAGGGAGCGTCTCGATCCGGTTGGTCGCCCCGCGGATCTTGAACGACCCCGTCCGCTGGAAGTTCTCCAGTTTGAGGTGGACCTCGGCGTCCGTCATCTCCGAGAACGTGTTGGAGTAATCCAGCGGCGTGTGCCGCGACGTGTCGGCCACCCGCTCGCGGGCCTCCAGGACGTCCTCCAGTGTCAGCATGTCCCGGTCTATCCGTCGCTGGATGGTAAGCGTTCGGAAAGGGGGATGCGCCCGAAGCGCGTGACGCAGGACTTCCTCCGGGGCGGGGATACTTAAAACTGCACCCCTCGCGGTCGGCAAAAACCGCAAGCGAGCGACGGGGTAATCGCCGCGTCAGACGCCGGTCCGACGGAGGCGTGACGGGCGTCGTCCGTCGGGCCGTCCCCCCGAAGAAGGCACCCTTTTCGGGGGGCGTCGCCAACCCGGCGTATGGTCGTCCGCGCGCGGGTGCGCTCGGTCTGGAAGCGGGTCCTCTCGCTGGCGTGGCCGGTGATGGCCGAGCAGACGTTCCGGACGGCGATGCGGACGACCGACGTGATCGTGACCGGCTTCTTCTCGCCGGCGGCGGTCGCGGCCGTCGGGCTAGCGGACCTGTACGCCCGGTTGCCGCTGCGGATCGGCCTGGGGCTGGGCTCGGGCGCCATCGCGCTGGCCAGCCAGGACACCGGCGCCGACGCGACCGCCAACCGCGACGAGGCGGTCACCCAGGCGCTCGTGATGGGCGTCCTCGCGGGGATTCCGTTCGTGCTGTTCGGGTTCCTGCTGGGCCGGGAGGCCATCGCGGTCCTCGGTGCCTCCCCCGAGGTCGCCCGGACGGGCGGGACCTATCTCGCCATCATTCTCGCAACGGCGCCCGCCCGCCACGTCGCGCTGATCGGCGCCCGCTCGCTACAGGGGACCGGCGACACGCGGACGCCGATGTACGTCAACGTCGTCTCGAACGGCCTGAACATCGTCGGCTCGGTGGTCCTGGGCCTCGGCGTCGGGGGAGCCCCCGAACTCGACATCGTCGGCGTCGGCCTGGCGACGGCGGTGGGCAACGCGTTCACGGCCGTGGCGTTGCTCGTGGCGATCAGTCGCGGCTGGACGTCGGCCGGTTTCGCGCGGCCGAGCGATCCGACCATCGCCCGGCAACTGGTGACGGTCAGCGCGCCCCGGGTCGGCGAGGGGCTGGTCACGACCGCGGTGGAGTTCCCCTTCAACTCGCTGCTGTTGCTGTTCGGGACGGAGGTCAACGCCGCCTACCAGATCGGCCGCCGGATGTACCAGCAGGTCACCAGCCCGCTGTCGCGGGGGTACAACGTCGCCGCGTCGGTCGTGGTCGGCCAGGCGCTGGGCGACGGCGACCCCGAGGAAGCCGCGTTCCTCGGGTGGGCGACGGCGGCGCTCGGCCTGGTGACCGTCGGAACCATCGGGCTCGCGCTGTTCGTCGGCGCCGACCGGTTCGTCCTGCTTTTCACCCGCGACGCCGCCACGCTTTCGTACGCCACGGGCTTCGCGCGGGCCTACGGGATCGCCGTGCCGTTCCTCGTGTTGTTCGTCGTGTTGACGGGGGCGTTGCAGGGCGGCAGCGACACCCGGACGCCGTTCCTGGCGCGGACGACCGGGCTCGTCGGCTTCTTCCTCGGGTTCTCGTACCTGGCGAGCGTCACCCTGGATTACGGCGTCGTCGGCGTCTACGCCGGCATCGTGCTGTACTACGTCTGGGTGGCGGCGGTCGTCGCCGCGGGCTTCCGCTGGGGCGGGTGGGCCGACCGTGCCGCCCGGATGATGGCCGAACGCGGGACCTCGGACGCGACGGAGGACTAGCGGCGCTCAGGTGGGAACTCCTGTCGTGCTATCGACCTAGGCTCTCGGCGCGCGCGAGCAACGCGCGCGAGGGATGAGTAACGCAGGTGGTGCGAACGGACGTGAGCCACCCCGAGTAACGCAGTCGGCTGGGGAGGGGGTGGCATTCCTCGGTGTTGCGTGCCGCTAGCGTCGCCGTCTCCGACGTGAGTCGACGGCACGCAACGCCTCGGAGAAACCGCACACCTCCCCAGCCGCGGGGGGTGACACGGAGGTCACCCCCGGACCGCCGTCGAAGCGAGTTCCGACGAGCCGCCGCTCGTTGCACTCACGGAGCCCTCCCGCGCCACTGCGAAGAAGTCCCCCGTCCCCCAACCCGATCCGTTCAGCCCCCCTCGAAGCGCTACGCCGTCTCCATCTCGCGTTCGAGCCGCTGGAGGCGTTCGATGCGCTTCTCGGTCGGCGGGTGGGTACTGGCGATCCGGCCGATGAACCCGCTCCGGATGGGGATGATGAAGAAGGCGTTCATCTCGGCCTGGTCGCGCATGTCCTCCTTCGGGACCTTGTTCATCCCCTCGGAGATCTTCATCAGCGCCGAGGCTAGCGCCCCGGGCTTCCCGGAGATGACGGCGCCGCCGCGGTCGGCGGCGTACTCCCGATAGCGCGACAGCGCCCGGATCAGGACGAAACTGACGATCCACACGACCAGCGACACGCCGATGGCGACGATCACGCCGCCCCCGCCGCGGCCACCGCGGTTGCGCCCGCCGCCGAACAGCCAGCCCCAGCGGACAATCATGAACGCGATGGTCGAGAGGAACGACGCGATGGTCATCACGGCCACGTCGCGGTGCTTGACGTGCGCGAGTTCGTGGGCGAGCACGCCCTCCAGTTCGTCCTCGTCGAGGGTGCGCAGGATGCCGGTGGTCACCGCGACCACGGCGTTGTCCGGCGACCGCCCCGTGGCGAAGGCGTTGGGCACCTTGCTGTCGGCGACGGCCACCTCGGGTTTCGGGAGGTCGGCCTGCTGGGAGAGCCGCGAGATCATGGCGTGTAACTCGGGGTACTCGCTCTCGTCGACCTTGTTCGCCCCCATGCTGCGTAACGCCAGTTTGTCGCTGAAGAAGTACTGGATCGCCAGCATCGGCCCGACGAACAGCAGCGCGAACAGCACGTTCTCGAAGTAAAACGTAAGGGCGCCGAGGAAGACGACGTACAGCACTCCCAGAAGGAGCATCGTCAGGGCCATCCGGCCACGTAGTCCCCAGTCCGTTTGCCACTGCATACCCGACTCTTCGGCGTGGAAACACATTAACTCGTCGCGTCGGCCGCCGACGCGGGCGGTCGGGCGTGCCGGTAGCTCCCTGCCGACCAGGCAGTCCGGCGTGGCGGTAGCCCTTCCGACGTGGGCGGTCAGGCGTGCCGGTGGTCGACCGCCGACGGCTCACGCTCGGTCGACCGGTCCAACCGCCCCGGCTCCCCGGCCGTCCCGAGGTGTCGCGCCAGGAAGTCGGCTTGCCGCTCGACCACCCGCTCGAACGCCGGCTGGAGGTAGACGTCGAAGTGACCCATCTCGTAGCGGACGCGCTCGACGTCCGGCAGCGTCTCGACCAGGTCGTCGACAGGCTCCGACGGGACGACGTCGTCGTCTTCGCCCTCGATCACCAGCGTCGGGCACTCGATCTCCCCCGCGTCCGAGACCGGGCGGTAGAACGGCACCTGCAGCAACAGCCGCGCGGCGGCCTGGTTCGGCCACTCGTCGCCGGGCACCAGCGCCTCGTAGCCCGCCTTCGCACCCGGACCGTTCAGGACGGCGAACTCGTCGGGATCACCGACCACGGGAACGTAGTTCGGCCCGCGGAAGGTCGCCGTCCGGAAACGGTCGCGGAGCCCGGCCAGGCCGGCACGAAGAAACCACCGGAGGCCGGCCTGCTCGATCCGCAGGCCGGCCTGCGCGCGGCCGTCGAGGAACGGCACCTGCAGCGCGAGGGCGTCGACGTCCCGCCGGGCGGCGACGGTCAGCGCGTGGCCGGCGGACAGCGACGTCCCCCAGAGCGCCACCCGGTCGCCGACCGATTCCAGCGACCGGGCGTGGTCGACGGCGGCCTCCCAGTCCTCGACCTGGCGCTGCAGGTCCAGCAGGTACCGCGGATCGCCGTCGCTGTCGCCGAACCCGCGGTAGTCGAACAGCAGGACCGCCAGCCCGCGGCTAGCGAACTCGCGGGCGAACGCGGGCAGCCGCCAGGCCTTCTCGCCGCCGAGGCCGTGGGCCATCACGACCACCGGCGGGTCCTCGCCACGCGGCGGTCGGTACAGCCAGCCGTCACAGCGCGTGCCGGCCGACTCGAAATCCGAACCGTGCCGGAATCCCGCCATAGGCGTCGTATCGGCCGGAAGCGGGAAAAAGGCTCGCGCGCTCACCCCGGGACTCGTCGTGGGTCCTGATCTGGTTCACGGCGCGCCACCGCCGGCGGATATATGAACATATGCACATATGTTCATATATCTCCAGCTTCGGTGTCCGACCGAAACGCGGGGGCCGTTCGGAGGCTGCCGAGCGAGCGACGATCAGGTGCCCACGAGTGAAGCCGTTCCGCGTTCGAACTACTCGGTTCGTACCTGGCACCCCCACACAGGACCCCCCGTCCGCCCGAAGGCTCATACAGCCCCCGTACGAGCAACGGCACATGACAGACGACGCGACATTGGCGCTCCCTGACGACTGGTCGGAGGTGCGTTTCGAGCGGGACACCTTCGGCCCGGACGGCCGCGAGGGGCTACAGGTCGCCTTCAAGCGGGACGGAACTATCGTCGAGGTCCTGCCGGCCCGTTACCACCGCGAGAGCGGCACCGAGACGGTCGAGGCGCTGACCGAGGACTGGACGGGCGGGCGTAGCGACCCGAGCGTCCCCCTCACCGACGTGGCCCCGGTGACCGCGTTCGCGACGCGACTGACCTACGCGCCGTTCGACAGCGAGCGCCAGGAGATCGTCTGCGTGGCCGCCGACGCCGGCGACGCGCTGGCGGTCGCGCTGTGGCTGGCCGCCGCCGCCGAGGACGCCCGGGACCTCCACCGGCACGTCAACCGCCACGCCGGCCTGGGCTCCCCGACCGGGCCGGCGCTGTCGGACGACGAGATCCTGGCGGCGTGTTTCGCGGACGACCCGGCGCAGTGCGTCTACCTGGCGACCGACACCAGCGAGCACCGGATCGAACTGCCCTACCGGTACGCGCCACTCCTGTCCGCCGCCCGGCGGACCCGCGCGGGCGTCCCCCGGTTCCCGTCCACGGTCCGGCGACTCGTGGGCGTGGTGTCGGGGGACGCCTGGGACGAACACGACCTCGGGGACGTCTCGTTCGACGCCCCCCTCCAACGGGACGGCCCCGGCGAGTACCACCTGGCGGACGCGGTGGCCGACGCCGTCGCCGGGACCGACGCCGAATCCTACGTGCTCGTCAACCTCGGCGACGAGGGGTAGCGGGCGTCGAGTCGTCGCTCCCGACGCGGCCGGGAGGGGTTTGTAAGGCCGTCGCGTAGCGGGCCGCGTGACCGACAGCGCACTCGTCACTGGCGGCCTCGGCCACCCGGGGCGCTGGATCTGTGATCGACTCGCGGCCGAGGCCTTCGCGTTCGAGAACGCGAAGGCCCGCGGGGTGCTCGGCTGGGAACCCGAACACGACTGGCGGACCGCCGCCGAGGGGACGGTCGAGGCGCCGTCGCTGGTCGCGGAGTGAGGGCAGCGGTGACGCCGGACCCGGCGACGCGTCAGTCGTCGCCTGCCCCCGTGGCGACCGGCGTCTCGACCGGCCGGACGGGCGAGACGGCCAGCCAGAGCGCCCCTGCGGCGAGAGACAGTCCGACGCCGGCGACCGCGAGGAACGTGATCGGCCCGGTGACCGCCGCGACTTCGCCGCCGACGAGCCGTGCGACCGCGCCGGCCAGCGAGAGCACCATCGAGACGCCCGACAGCACCGTCGCCCGCCCGACGTCCGCCAGGCGGTCGTTGAGGTACTGGTTGCGGACCGGCCGCAGCACCTGGCGGGCGCTCCGGTAGAGGAAGAGGACGGGAACGACCGCCGCCGGGGCGACCGCGAGGCTGGCGTAGGCCACCCCCAGCACGGGCGCCGCAAGCGCCAGCGTCCGCCGGGTCCCGAGGCGGTCGTGGAGCCACCCGGTCACGGACGCCGCGGCGGCCGAGACGACCTTGAACCCGGCGTACAGCAGACCCATCCCGGCCGCCGGGACGCCCACGACGTCCAGCGCGGGCTGCTCGAACGTCCGCGAGAGGTCGAAGACGAGGAACACCAGGACGGTGTAGGCGACTACCCACCGCACTGCGGGCCGACCGACCTGTGCCCGGAGCGTCCGGACCGCCTCGCGGACGGTCAGCGGGTCGGCGTCCGGCGCGTCGGTTCCCGTCGGCTCCTCGTTTCCAGCGTCGCCGACGGCCGGCATCGCGGCCAGCACCGGCAGGCCGAGCGCGGCCAGGCCGGCGTTGACGAGGAACGGCCACCCGGGGTCGACGCCGTAGAGGACGCCGCCGGCGACGGCGCCGGCCGCCGAGGTGGCCAGCAGGAACGTGCTGCCGCGGGCCTCCACCCGGGCGAAGTCGTCGGCGTCGCCGTGGGCAGCCAGCAGATCGTACAGCCAGGCGTCCTTCGTACCCGAACGGAACGCCCACCCTGCGCCGAACAGCACCTTCAGGAGGAGGTAGCCGACCGCCGCGTCGACGACCACGTAGCCGACCAGGCCCGCGACCCGCAGGAGACTACCGACTGCGAGGGTGGGCCGCCGCCCCAGTCGGTCGCCCAGGTAGCCCGACGGCACCTCCGAGGCCAGCAGCGCCACCGAGAACACGGCCTGCATCTGCGCGACGAACGCCAGTCCGTACCCCTGGTCGAGGACGTACAGGACGCTGACGGGCACGTACAGGCCCAGCGAGGTCGTCACCCGGTAGGCGTAGTACCCGACGACGGGCCGACGGAACGCCATTACCCGACGTCACGATTGCAAACGAAATGTTATTTTCCGAAAATTGACTTTTGTAGGATCGCGTTCGGGAACTCGTTTGTGTATCGGCGGTGATAGTTCGGGGGTCAGCGCCGGGTTCGCTCGACGACCGAGAGAGCGCCGTCGACCACGAGTTCGAGGGCGTCGCCGTCCAGTTCGACCGTCAGCGCGGCCTCCCAGGGGTCCGTCGAGCGGACCTCGGTATGTCGGTCGGTTGCGGCGAATTCGAGGTCCCAGATGGGTGCCGTCGTCACGTCGAGGCCGCGTTCGTGGCAGAACGCCACGAGTTCGGCGTCCCGGAGCATCGCCTCGCCGACGGTGAGGTTGTCCTTGTTGCCGCAGTGGTCACAGCCCCGCTTCACGAGCGCCGCCCGGAGGTCACGCCGGGGGTAGGTCGTCGTTGCCGGGTCCTCGAACGTGGCGTCGACGTCGTGAGCGCACAGCGGGCAACTCCCGCGGGCGAACGCGAGTCGCTGGTGGCGGTTGTACGCCGCGACCCGCCGGAGGACGTCGGCCTCGTCGCCGCCGAGCACGCCCGGCGGCGTCAGGTTGTAGTCGTAGACGTACTCGCAGCCCGGACACCGGACGGCGAAGATGGCGTTCTCGTAGCGGGCCACCAGGGCGGTCCCGCAGTGGTAGCAGTCCCGGTCGAGTTCGACGGGACCGAAGGTCGCCTCGCCCCGGGCCGACCACGCCCGGATGGTCCGGACGAGCGTGGTCCCCTCGGGCCGGAGGCGGTAGCCCTCGCCGTGGTCGCCGGCCATCTCGGAGACGACCTGCGCGTCGGCGTCGCCGGTCGACGGGGTGACGCGCTCGACGAACGTGCCGACGAGTTGCTGGAGGTGGTAGTTGAACCTGCTGCTGTCGACGTCGACGTCCGCGCGCTCGCGGAGTTCGGAGAACGACAGCGTCGGCGGCGGCCCCTCGCCGCCGCGGGCGCGACTGAGCGCCAGGAGGACGCTCGCCCGCACCTCGTCGCCGACGAGCGACAGCGCCGCCTCCGGTGCCAGCGACCCGTAGGTCCTCGGGTGCTCCCGGTCGGCCATACCCCGACGTGAACGCCCAGCCGTGAATCGATTGCGGTGGGCCGCCGGCCGGGGTTCGACGTCCGGTGCGGTCGAACGCCAGGTTCGGCGTCGGCCACCCGCTACCGCACCTCAGCGCTGCACGAAGTCCCAGACTTCGCCGTTGCCGGCGCTGCGGAAGCCGATGCCGCCGGACGAGTACGTCGTATCGTCGGCCTGGATCGAGGCCAGCAGCGTGTCGGTGCTGTCGTCGTAGAGGTCCGCGTAGACGGTGGTGTCGTCGGTCGAGATCTCGGCGCGGTACCAGCCGTCGATCTGGTCGGAGGTCGGTAGATCCTGGTCGGCGATGATGGTGTTGTCGTCGTTCTGGACCCGCCACATCCGCCAGGCGCCGGTGTTGCTGATGCCGATGGAGTACGAGTCCGGCCGGTCCTGTTCGGACTGGGCGAACAGGTGGAAGGCGACGAAGTTGTCGTCGGTGGCGTTGTTGAAGTAGTAGGTCACCTCGTCACCACGTTCGGGATACTCGCCGAGCCCGGTGGTGGAGATAGTACTGCCGTAGCTGCCGCTGTCGTTGATCAGCGCCTGGTCGCCCTCGTAGACGGTCGAGGTGGTGACGCCGTAGAGGCCGTCGGCACCGCCATAGTCCGCCAGCGGGTCGGACCGCTCGAAGTCCTCGACGACGTCCCTGACAACGTAGTCCCAGACCTCGCCGTTGCCGGTGCTGCGGAAGCCGATGCCGCCGGAGGAGTAGGTGGTGTCGTCGGCCTGGATCGACGCGAGCAGATTGTCGTTGCTGTCGTCGTAGAGGTCGGCGTACACCGTGGTCGAATCGGTCCACACTTCGGCGCGATACCAGCCCGAAATCTGGTCGGAAGCGGGCAGGTCCTGGTTGGCGATGACTGGAGCGTCGTCGCCGTCGTTGCGCCACATCCGCCAGGCACCCGCGTTGCTGATGCCGATTGCGTACCCCTCGGGTCGGTTCGTCTCGGACTGCGCGAACAGGTGGAAGGCGACGAAGTTGTCGTCGCTGGCGTTGTTGAAGTAATACTCGATCCGGTCACCACGGTCGGGGTATTCCCCCAACCCGGACGTGGAGACGAGGCTGCCGTAGCTGCCGCTGTCGTTGACCAGTGCCCGTTCGCCCCCGTAGACGGTCGAGGTAGTGACGCCGAACAGGTCGTCGCGAGCACCGTACTCGACCAGTGGGTTCGACCGCTCGAAGTCCTCGACGACCGGCGGGGCCGAGTCGTCACCGCGGATGGCGTAGTCCCAGACTTCGCCGTTGCCGGCGCTCCGGAAGCCGATCCCGCCGGAGGAGTAGGTGGTGTCGTCGGCCTGGATCGACGCGAGCAGCGTATCGGTCGAATCGTCGTAGAGGTCGGCGTAGACGGTGGTGTCGTCGGTCCAGACCTCCGCGCGGTACCAGCCGTCGATCTGCTCGGAGGCCGGCAGGTCCTGGTTGGCGATGACTGGAGCGTCGTCGCCGTCGTTGCGCCACATCCGCCAGGCACCCGTGTTGCTGATGCCGATTGCGTACCCCTCGGGTCGGTTCGTCTCGGACTGCGCGAAGAGATGGAAGGCGACGAAGTTGTCGTCGCCGGCGTTGTCGAAGTAGTACCGGACCCGGTCGCCACGGGAGGGGTATCGGTCGAGTCCGGACGTGGAGACGAGGCTGCCGTAACTGCCGCTGTCGTTGATCAGCGCCTGGCCGCCCTCGTAGACGGTGGACGTGGTGACGCCGAACAGGTGGTCGCGAGCACCGTACTCGGCCAGCGGGTCCGACCCCTCGAAATCCTCGATGACCCCCGGGCCGGAGCCGCCACCGCCGCCACCGCCGCCACCGCTCCCGTCGTCGGGATCGGTGAGCGGGCCGCAGTCGGTCTCGATTGCCTCGGACTGGGGCGTCTCACATCCCGACCCCGTGCAGACGTCGGTGAAGCTGCCGTCGTAGCCGAGGTTCCCGCTGCCGGTGAGGTCGAGGTCGCTCCCGGAGAGGTCGTAGTTCTCCTCGACGACGATGGCCTGGGAGTCCGTGTCGTTCCTGATCGTCACGCCGCTGGCGGTCGCCTGGCCGCCGGCGGCGCCGTCGTCGACCTCGATGGGTTCGGTCGCGCCGGTACCGGTGTAGGTGTACTCGATGTGGAGGTTCGAGATGCTGATCCCGGTCCCGGGCTGGCGGATGCGCAGGCCGCGCATGACGGTGGAGCCGTCGGCCGGCGGCGCCTGGGCGTCGTTGACGATGACGCAGTCGTTGATCTCCGAATCGTCCGAGCCGATCCGGATGCCGGAGATGTTGCAGTTTTTGGCCTTGCAGCCGGTGAGGATCACCCGGCCGTTTGCCCCGTGGCCGGGCGCCGACGCGTAGAAGCCGTTGTCCGGGAACCCCTCGACCGAGCACTCACAGAACCGGAGCGTGCCGCTGTGTTCCGGACGGACGAGCCAGCCGCTCGCTGGATCGCCGCTGCTGGTCCCCTCGGCGCCGTCCGGCTGGTGGACCTCCTGGACGGTCATCGTCCCGCCGCCGCCGGCCCAGGCGCGGAACTTCACGTCCTCGCCGCCCTGCCTACCCCGGCTGATGATCTTGCCCAGGACGAACTCGCCGCTGCCCGCGTTGATCGAAATCGACCGGGACACCCCATCCGAACGGACGAGTTCGACCATGCCGTCGCCGACCAGCGCCGCGTTCTCGTAGGTGCCCCTGACGTCGTCGTTGAACTCGTACCTGACCGGGTCGTCGTCGTCGCCGGGGATGAGCACGTTGACGCCGTCGGCGAGGTGGTCGTCCACCATCGGCTGGATGTCGTCTCCGGGGCTCAGCCCCTCGTCGCCGAGGTCGACCGTCGTACTGCCCGGCAGGTGACTGGACGCGACCGCGGTCGTGGCCCCCAGTCCGACTGCGCCGGTCGCTGCCACGGCGCCCCCTCGCTTCAACACGTCGCGACGACTCAGGCCGGTGCGCTGTTCGTTCGGACCGCTGAACTCCTCTGACATGCTCCGGGGGATATTCCCGCCCCGGGAATAAAAATATAATATGTAACTGTGAAATTTATTCCACGTTCCGCGTACGGATCGGCCACCGACGGCTATCGACAGACCTACCTCGCCCGGGGGAGGTAACTGAGGCCAGAGCATGGAGCCGTGGGCAGCGGACGGATACTGGCTCACCCGGTTTCTGTTCCAGCGGGCCCTGGCGGTAATCTACCTGGTCGCGTTCCTGGTGGCGGCCGACCAGTTCCGGCCGCTCGCGGGCGAGGACGGCCTCTTGCCCATCGGGGAGTACGTCGAGGCCGCCGAGTTCCGCGAACGGCCGAGCCTCTTTTATTTCTTCCCGGGCGACCGCGCCATCGGGGCCGCGGCCTGGACCGGCGTCGGACTCGCGCTCGTGGCGCTTTTCGCCGGGCCGTACTGGTTGCCCGAACCGTATCCCGTCCCCGTTTCGATGCTGCTGTGGGCGGCGATGTGGGCGCTGTACCAGTCGTTCGTCAACGCCGGCCGGGTCTTCTACGGCTACGGCTGGGAGTCGATGCTGCTGGAGACGGGCTTTCTGGCGATCTTCCTGGGTGCCGGTCCCGCCGCCCCACCGGTCGTCGTGATCTGGCTGCTGAAGTGGGTGCTTTTCCGCAACGTGTTCGGCGCGGGGCTCATCAAGATCCGCGGCGACGACTGCTGGCGCGACCTCACCTGCCTCGATTACCACTACGAGACCCAGCCGATGCCGAACCCCCTCTCGTGGCACGCCCACCACCTCCCGGATCGCTTTCACCGTCTGGAGACGCTGGGCAACCACGTCGTCGAACTCGCGGTGCCGTTCCTGTACTTCGCCCCGCAGCCGTTCGCGGCCGTCGGCGGCGCCGCCACGGTCGGCTTCCAGGCGTGGCTGATGGTGACCGGCAACTTCTCGTTTTTGAACGCGCTGACCATCGTCCAGGCGACCGTGCTGTTCGACGACGGCGTGCTCGCGGCGCTGTTGCCGGTCGAGGCGCCGGCGGCCGCGCCGACGCCGGTTCCCCTGACGGTGGCGGCCGCGCTCGTGACCGTCCTCGTCGTCGCGCTGAGCGTCCGGCCGGCCCTGAACCTGCTCTCGCCCGGGCAGGCGATGAACACCGCCTTCGACCCGCTGCACCTGGTCAACACCTACGGTGCGTTCGGCTCGATCACGAAGACCCGGTACCAGCTCGTGATCGAGGGCACCGACGCCGACGACCCCGGCGAGGACGACTGGGAGGAGTACGAGTTCCAGGGCCAGCCCGTCCGGCCGGACGAACGGCCGCCCCAGTGGGCGCCGTACCACCTCCGGCTGGACTGGCAGCTGTGGTTCGCCGCCATGCGGCCACGCCCCGGTCCCCGCCAGCGGTGGCTGCTGGCGTTCCTCGAAGCCCTCCTGGAAGGCGACGACGAACTCGCCCTGCTGGCGGCCGACCCCTTCCAGGACGGTCCGCCGGAACAGGTCCGGGTGCTCCGGTACCGCTACCGGTTCACGACGCCGGAGGAGCGGGCGGAGACGGGCCGGTGGTGGGAGCGCGAGCGCGTCGGGACCTACGTCCCGGCCGTCTCGCTTCCGGAACTTCGACGCCGGGGCGTCCGGCCGACGCGTCGCCCGCTGTGATCGGGCGCCGTTCCCCTCACTCCCCGTCGTCCCGCCTCGCCGGCGGCGTCTTCGACGTGAACCGGCCCCAGAAGGTCCGGTTGTTCGCGGCCCGGCGATAACCCCACTCGCGGGCGGCCCTGTACGCGTCGACCCCGCGGAGCCGCTCAACGACGGGCCGAATCGGGTAGTCGGTCCGGGCGAACCCCTCCTCGATGGACGCGCCACAGGAGTACACCGCCTCGTCGGTCACCAGGTGCGAGCAGTCCTCGTAGTCCTCCGGCAGCCGCCCGCGGAGGGGCGGGTCGAGGTCCGAGAAGCCCACGAGCCGAACGTCGGCGCGGTTGGCGACGAACTCGGCCCACCAGGTACAGAACCCGCAGTCGTCGTCGAAGACGAGGACTGCCTGGCCCATGGTCGTCGTACGGGCGCGAGCGACAAAAGCGCCGGCAAGCGTCACCGGTGGGCTTCCCGGACCGAGTTGCTGTCGTCGGTTCGCTTCCCGTAGAGACGTTCCGACGTCCCCTGGAGAGGTTCTCAGTCCGTCCCCTCCGCGAACCAGGCTTGCGTTTCGTGAGCGAATTCGACGAAGTATTCCCGGTGAAACGTCTCGACGTACGCGAGCGGATGTCGGAACCGTCCGTCGGGGGCGTGCCCGAGGTACTTGTCCGGTGTTTCGGTGAACCCGCCCCGAAACGAACTCTTGTCGAACTCGATCCGGTACACCGTTTCGTCGCTGCGTGCCAGGGAGGGGTCCGGATCGGGGATCGGTTCCGCCCGAATGCACGCGAAATCTCCGTGCTGTGCGTCGATTCGCAGGCCCCGAACGAACGCCAGTTCCCTGGTATAGAGGGTACTCGTGTTCGGAACGAATGTACCCCGCGAGAGCGGGATAGTCGCTTCCTCGGCGTCCCCGATCTTGACGTTGATTAGCTCGCGAACCTGTTCGTTGAACGAATAGATAGACGCCAGGTAGTTGTGCAGTCGCTGGTGGAGTTTCGACCGCTGGTCTTCCAGCGCCGTGAGCGGGAGTCCGTCGGGTTCGTCGTCGGGGGAGACGACGACGTAACCGCCCTCTTCGAGTGGCCCGTCGACGAACTCCGCCAGTTCCCGGAAGTTCCTGTGGGCGATGAGTTCCGACGTGTCTAGATTGTCGAGTTCGGTCTGGCTCACCGGATGTTCCGGGACACAGCAACGACCTATCAGCTTCTCGGGAGGGGACGACCCGTCGCCGGCCATGAATAGCTGGGGAAAACAACGGGAGGCGTTATTCGTCGTGTTCGGCCGACGTTCCACCGTCCGCCCGGATCTTCTCCACGATTACTTCCGTCTCCACGCCCACCGACTCCGCCAGTTCCCTGACATCCTCTTCGGTGTCCTCCTGGGTCATGTTCGTACACTGGCCGTACGTTCCGTGGTCTATAAGGAGTGTTGCTTACTGTCATTGTAGTCACCGTAACTCCAATTGTGGTTCGTAACACTATAATGAACGTAATCTCTACCGTACTCCCATGAAGTACCGGAGTCCCGACGTGGACGAACTTCGCGAACTCGTGGGGGAAGAGGACGTCCGGACGCTCATCGCACCGACCCGGGACGGGGAGTTGACGGAGTCCGAAGTTGACCTGCTGGAGGACCGGGTACATAGAACGAAAGAAGGTTCGGGAAGACGCAAGCAACTGTTCTATAACGTCGAGGACGCCGTCAGGGGTGGCGAACACGTGGCCGAAATCTGTGAACTCGACGTCGAGATGTTGGCCAAAGTGCTGTACGAGCACCGACGGTATTCCCTCGCGAGGGGCTTCTCGGACGCGGAGATGGACGTCCTTCGAGCGGTGGAATTCCACGATGCAACCCGCGTCGGGGTCGACGAAATAATGGATAGTTCCCACGCGGAGGACCTCGCGGAGTCCACGATCTACAAAGCGCTCCGGACGCTGCAGGACAAGGAGTTGATCGAAAAAGTGAGACCGGGAGTCTACCAGTACACTGGCCCCTGAGGAACGTAGGTGCCTCTCTCCGCCGGCGTCCTCGGCACCTTTTCGTTCGATCACGAACGTCCAGTGTCACTTCGGTTACGGCGAACGTCGGCGACCGAGCGTCAGACCTTTGCCGCCGACCGGGAGTAGTGTCGACCATGGAGCGCCCCCTCGGGTGGACCGAGGTCGAGCGATTCGTCGTGCTGCTCGTCGCGGGTGGCCTCGCGCTCGTCGCCGGGCTCTGGTCGACGACCCTGCTGGAGGCCGGATCGCGGCCGTGGCTGGCCGGCCTGGCGCTCGTCGGGCTGGGCGTCGTCGCGCTCGCCGCCGGCATCCACAGCGAGGTCGAGTACTAGAACGCGCCCCTTTTAGGCGCGAACGGCCTACCCGGCGGGCATGAGCGACTCCGGGACGCGCAGGTTCTGCCCGCGCTGTGGCGACCCCGTCGAGCGTCCAGCGGACGTCGACCTGCCGGGCGCTCGGGGCCGCCAGCAGCAGCTCTGTGACGCCTGTTACTTCGAGGAGTTCGACCTCGTGGACGCGCCCGAGCGCGTCCAGGTGCGTGTGTGTTCGCAGTGCGGCGCCGTCCACCGGGGCAACCGCTGGGTCGACGTCGGGGCGAAGGACTACACCGACGTCGCAATCGAGGCGGTCAGCGACGCGCTGGCGGTCCACGTCGACGCCGACGAGGTGACCTGGGGCGTCGAACCCGAGCAGGTCGACGAGACGACGATCCGGATGCACGCCATGTTCTCGGGGCTCGTCCGCGGCACCCCCGTCGAGGAGGAGGTGACCGTCCCGGTGAAGATCTCCCGGGAGACCTGCACGCGGTGTGGCCGGATCGCCGGCGACTACTACGCCTCGGTCGTCCAGGTGCGGGCGGTCGACCGACCGGTCTCGGAGGCGGAACTGGAACGCGCCGAGGAGATCGCCCACGAGGCCGTCGCCGAGATGGAGGCCACCGGCGACCGCAACGCCTTCGTCTCGGAGGTCGGCCGGACCCACGACGGCCTGGACGTCAAGCTCTCGACGAACAAGATCGGCAGGAAGGTCGCCCAGGGGATCACCGAGCAACTGGGCGGGTCCTTCGAGGACCACGAGACGCTCGTGACCGAGGACGAGGACGGCAACGAGGTCTACCGGGTGACCTACGCCGTCAGGCTCCCGCCGTTCCGCCGGGGCGACGTGATCGACCCGGCCGACGACGACGGCGGCCCGGTCGCGGTCACCAGCGTCCGCGGCAACCTCAAGGGCCGGCGGCTGACGACCGGCGAGCCCTACGAGGCGAGTTACGAGGACGGCGACGCGCCCGACGCCCGGAAACTCGGCCGGATCGAGGACGCCCAGGAGACGACCCTCGTGGCCGTCGAGGACGAGCGCGCGATCCAGGTGCTCGACCCCGAGACCTACGAGACCGAGACCGTCGCCCGCCCGGACTTCGCGGACGTCGAGGGCGACACCGTCCCCGTCCTCAAGAGCCAGGCCGGCCTCCACGTCGTGCCCGCTACCACCCCCGGTGAGGGAGAGAGCGATGAGTGAGGGGGACCCCCTGGCCGCGGTCGTCCGCAAGGGCGTCGCGGACGCGACCATCCGCTCGCTCCGCGAGGAGGGAATTTACGACGAGGGGCGGCGGGTCCGCGAGCGCGACGACGAGACCATCGAGGTGCCCGTGACCGAAGCCCCCGCGGCGACGGACGTACGAAGCGTGGTCCGCCAGGTCGACCCCGAACCCCGGGTGACGGGCCTGGAGGATTTGCTCCGCGAACGGGGCTTCTCCCCCGAAGAGGTCGACCGCACGCCGTCCTCGTGGGCGGTCGTCGGCACCGTCGTCCTCGCCCGCTTCGAGGACTGCCAGCGGCGCCGGGAGGTCGGGGAGGCGCTGCTGGAACTGCACGGCGAGGCCGACACCGTGCTGGACGACCGTGGGATCGACGGCGCCCACCGGGAACCCGACGTCGAGGTCGTCGCCGGCGAGGGCGACACCGAGACCGTCCACGTCGAACACGGCACCCGATACGCGCTGGACCTCTCGCGGGTGATGTTCTCGCCGGGCAACAAGGCCGAGCGCGCCCGGATGGGCGAGGTGGTCGAGGAGGGAGAACAGGTCCTCGACATGTTCGCCGGCGTCGGCTACTTCGCGCTCCCGATGGCCCGGGCGGGCGCCCGCGTCACCGCCGTCGAGCGCAACCCGACCGCCTTCCAGTTCCTGCTGGAGAACGCCAGCCTCAACGACGTGACCGGCCGGATCGACCCCTACCGCGGCGACTGCCGCGAGGTGGTGGGGCGGCTCCCCGCCGAGTCCGCCGACCGCGTCGTGATGGGCTACTACGACGCCACCGAACCCGGCGACGACGGACACGCGTACCTCGACCCTGCGCTCGGCGTCGTCGCCCCCGGCGGCGTCCTGCACGTCCACGCGGCCGTTCCCGAGGCGGAACTATGGGACCGACCCACCTCGCGGATCGAAGCCGCTGCAGATGCGGCCGGCAGGACGGTCGAGGTACTGGATCGGCGGACCGTCAAGACCCACAGCGAGGGCGTGAAGCACGTGGTGCTGGACGTACAGGTGACGTAAGATCGGCCGACTTCCCAATTCGAGCGGGCCCCGTCGGTATTTTTATCCCCTATTGGGTGATAGAGGGAAACAGGAAGTGCGACGATGGTCGACGGGGACGTCGTGCTGGACCGGAACTTCGACGTCGACGACGGGAGACGCGTAGAACTGTTCGCCGTGGAGGACTCGTCGTATCCCGGCGGGTTCTACTACCGGTTTCAGTTCTACGACCCGGAGGAGGGCCGGACGATCCTCCGGTACGACAACGCCCACGACGCCGACGTCGGTTACCACCACCGCCACCGCGGCGACGACGTGACCGGCATCGAATTCGACGGACTGCAGGCCCACGTGGAACGCTTCCGCCAGGAGGTGCGCACCATCAATGCCCGACGATGACACCATCGATCCCGCGCCCGGGGACGTGAACTTCCCCGACACGCTCCGGATCACAATCGAGAGCGGCGAGGAGGCGTTCGACCGAGCGCTGGAGGCTGCCGGCGACGCCGAAGCGGGCGAACGCTCGCCTGCAGTCGTCTCCTTCGAGAGTACCGAGGGATTCCGACGGCTGCTCACCGACCGTCGACTGGAACTCCTCCGTTCGCTGATGACCGAGTCGGCCGAAAGCATCAGCGACCTCGCCAAGCGGTTGGACCGCAACTACTCGACGGTTCACGAGGATGTCGACGTGCTGGCCGAGTACGGAATCGTCCGGTTCCGGCGGGCCGGTCAGGCGAAACAGCCGTTCGTTCCCTACGAAACCGTCGAGTTCGACGTGACGGTGCGGGCGGAGACGGGACGTGACACCGAAGCTCCTGCGTGAGGGCCGGTCGGAACTCCCCGCCGGACGGCAACCGGTGTGCTCCGAATCGTCACCCTGGCGGCAAAATAACTTATGACGAAATAGGTAGAAATTAAGATCATACCGATGACTGGGCCCGATTCCTACGACCGGAGACAGTTCATGAAACGAGCGGCGGCCGGGGCCGTCGGACTCGCGGCGGTCGGCGCCGAGGGTGCGGCGGCGAACACCTCGCAGAGCAGATCGGTCGACCTCGCGGCGGCCGAATCGGCGTTCGAGACCCACGCCGGGGACCTGTTCGACCTGCTGGCCGAGGAAGGGCTACTGGAGGACGGGGTAGCCGCGCTCCCGACGGACCGGCAGGTCGACGTCGGCGAACTGGTCGACGACCCCGAGGGGGTCGCGCACTTCGCGCTGGCGGACCGACCGGACGTCCTCAAGGCCGTCAAACACGTCGATGGCGGCGTGCTCAAGGTCTCCGTCAGGCCCGAGACCGGCCACGCCGACGCCGTGTTCGAACCGGCCGACGAGGACGTCCGGTATCGCCACGACCCCGGGCGCGAGGGCGTCGGCGTGGAATCGACTGGCGTCTCGCCGTCGGCCGACTGTTCCTGTTACGAACTCATCTGTCCGTACGGCGCCGGCCTCACCGAGATCTGCTGTGACGGCGACGACTGCGAGACGACGCGGTGTTGCTGAACGGGGCGGCCGGCCGTCGGCGAGGGGCGTCCACCCGCCGACCCGTCGCGAGGCCCGTCCAGCAGACGGCGTGGACAGGCTCCTCGCGCACTATAGTAGTCCCTAGGCGTTCTATTCGTTTTTAATATATGAAAGAAATCCGGTGGAACTCGATTCGACGTCGATGGTGAGCAGTCGACCGACCCGTTGCAGTCGGCGAGTCAGGCGTCCTCCCGGAGCTTCTCCAGTTCGCGCTCGAACTCCTCGTCGGAGAGGCCCTCGACGCCGCCGCTGCCGGCGTCGACGCCGTTCGGGCCACCGTCGTCCGTCGCGTCTTCGTCGCCGAGCCCCGTCTCGACGGCCGGCTCCCGGCTGGCGTCGGCCGTGGTCCCCTCGTCGCGTTCGTCCGGTGCGAGCCACAACCGGTAGGCGACGTACGCCAGCGCGACCACGAGCAGGGCTGCCCCGAACAGCGTCGCCAGTTGGAAGAGCCATCCCAGTAGCGTCCGGACCAGCAGGAACAGCAGACCGGCCCCGACGACGACGGCCCCGACCTTCAGCGCGGTTCCCCTCTCCATGCCGGCCTATTCGTGCCCACCACCATAGAACGTTAGGAACTCCGGTGGACGTCGGCGTGGATCGCGTTACCGATTGCCGAACACCTTTCTCCGTCCCTCCCCTCCAGTCGTTCATGCGAGTCGTCGACGCGGACCTGCTGATCACCGGCCGCGACGAACAGCCGATTTCGGACGCCCGCGTAGTGGTCGAGGAAAGAACCGACTCCGAGGACGGGACGGGCCGCATCGTCGAGGTCGGCCCCCAGGAGGACGTCGAGGCGCCCGGGGACGCCGACCGCGCTACCCACGGGGTGGTGATCCCGGGGCTGATCGACGCGCACCTGCACCTCCAGGGCGCCCGGTCGATGGACCCGATGCAGTGGGCCGTCGAGTCCTCCGAACTGGCGACGGCGAGAGCGACCGCCGACCTCCGACGGATCCTGGCGGCGGGGTTCACGGCGGTCCGGGACGTCGGCAGTTCGACGGGCCTGGGCCTCCGGGGCGCCGTCGAGGAGGGCGAAATTCCCGGCCCCCGCGTCTTCACCAGCGAGCGGAGCATCTCCCAGACGGCCGGCCACGGCGACGCCCACTACCTGCCCTACGAGTGGGCCAGCGACCAGGGGTTCGGCATCGGGACGCTGGCGGACGGCCCCGACGAGTGCCGCAAGGAGGCCAGAAAGCGCATCCGGGAGGGCGTCGACGTCCTGAAGATCATGACCACCGGCGGGGTCCTCAGCGAGAAGGACGCCCCCGACCAGAGCCAGTTCACCGACGCCGAGGTGGCCGCGATGGTCGAGGAGGCCCACCGCGTCGGCATCCCCGTCGCCAGCCACGCCCAGGGCGCGCCGGGGATCAAGACCGCCCTGCGCAACGGCGTCGACACCATCGAGCACGGCTTCTACCTGGACGAGGAGTGCATCGACCTGTTCCACGAGACTGGCGCCGTCTTCGTCCCCACGCTGGCGATCATGCACCGCATCGTCACTCGGGGTGACGACCACGGCGTCCCGGAGTACGGCCTGGCGAAGGCCCGCGAGGCCAGCGAGGCCCACTACGAGGCCGTCGAGCGGGCCTACGAGGCCGGCATCCCCATCGCCACGGGGACGGACTTCATCGGCCCGGACCTGATCCCCCACGGCGAGAACGCCCTGGAACTGCTGGTCGAGGAAGTCGGGATGGACGAGCACGACGTCCTGCAGTCGGCGACCCGCGTCGCCGCGGAAACAGTGTCGGACGACGACCTCGGGACGGCCGAGGAAGGCAACTACGCGGACCTGGTCGCGCTCGGTGCCGATCCGCTCGACGACGTCTCGGCAGTGCGGGACGTCGAGACCGTCTACAGGGGTGGCGACCCGGTGGAGACCTGAGCGGGGCCGTCCCGCTCGATTCCCGGACGACCCCTCGATCGGCAGTCTTCGCCCCTACGACGGCCGCCCGGAGTAATTATCATGATGGGTACTAGTAATAATATTGAGAAATTTAATTGTGGGGGCGCGGCCTCTAATGAGTGGATTGGTAACAAATGGCAAACTCGCCCTCACGAAGATCGATGGTACAGCGCACGATGGACAGACGAACCTTCTTCAGCCGCGCGGGAGGCGGCGTGTTAGGGGGTTGCTGCTGGGGACCACGCCGGCGATGGGTTCGACCGACGGCGGTCGCCCGGCCCGGGGTAATCGACGGCGCATCCTTCGGCGGACGCTTGCTGACGGCGATGTCCGGGAACTCTTCGGTCGCGTGACCGACCGGGGGTACGCTCCGAAGTTCGAGCAGGCGCGAACGGGGCAGTTCCCGGAGGGTTCGCGGACCGTCGCCGGGGCCGGGATTCCGTTCGAACGCACCGATCCGGCCGGCACGTCGATACTCGTCTGGCGGGAAGACGAACGTCCCCGGGTCCTGGAGTTCTCCCTGGCGGACGGCGGGGAGATCAGGCGCCTCAGCACCGCGAACACCGAAGAATGTGCCGAGGAGATGAAGACCTGCCAGGACGTCGACTGGTCGTGCGTCGGTAGCTGTGTCGACGGCCCCTGGGAGTGTACGGGTGATGCGGTCGAGGGCGAACTCGACTGCTGTGAAGAGTGGGGTTGCCCGGACGTGATGTGGTGACGGAGCGTCGGCTGGCCTACTCGGCGGTCGCGTCGGGCGCGTCCGGGAGCAGGCCACCGTCGACGACGAACAGGCCGGCGTACAGTGCGATGGCACCCATGTACGCCAGCCAGAGTCCGACGACGGTCTCGCCGCCCAGCACCCACTGGGAGGCGGTCACTTCGGCGAACGCGCCGGCCAGCGTGATCGCGAGGGCGGCGACCGGTTCGAGTAGTTCCGCGAGGGACATCTTCCCCGGCCGTTCCCCGCCGCCGGCTAAAACGCTTGCGAACCCACGGGACGCCGCCGGCGCTACTCGTGATCCCAGGCGTCCGCCAGCGGACTGCGGTCCCGGGAGCGCTGCCCGCCCGTGGACCGGCCGCCCTGGCCCTGGGACCGGTCCTGGTTCCCCGAGCGAGCGGCCCCTCCGCTGGCTCCCCGGCGCCTGCCAGCGCCCGTCCGCGTTCGCCCGTCGCCAGCGTCGCCGACCGCGGCCGCCGGGTTGAACGCCGGCAGGTCCGGTTCCGTCATCGCGTCGACCTGCTCGCGGAACCAGTCCGGTGTGTCCGCGCGCGTGCGCTCGAACAGTTCCAGCAACGAGGAGTCCGCCAGGTAGGTCGCGCCGTAGTCCTCGGGCGACCTGACCACCCGGCCGCAGGCCTGGATCACCGTCCGGAGGGCGGCCCGGCGGTACCAGGCCCACTGGCCCTGCTCCAGGCGGTGGGCGACCCGGGAGTCGCGGGTGTTGGGATACGGCGCCTTGCACAGCACCTGCCAGCGGCACAACTCGCCCTCCAGATCCAGCGCCTCCTCCATCTTCACCGAGAGGAACAGGTCGGGGTCGTCGGTCGCCTTCCAGGCGGCCAGCGCGTCGTCGCGGCCGTCGCGGTCGTGGGCGCGCACCCGCGACCCCACACCGAACTCCTGCAGGTGCTCCAGCAGGCGCCCCTGGATCGCGTAGGAGTGGCAGTGGACCAGGCCCTTCTCGTCGTCGTGGCGTTGCATCAGTCCCACGAGCGTCCGCGCGATCTCCGGGACCGTCTCGTCGCGGTGCTCGTAGGTCATCTTCCCGCAGGTCACGTCGTACAGCGGCCGGTTCTCCAGGGGGAACGTGTGGCCCACGTCGACGAGCGCGACCCGCTCCGGATCGAGTCCGACGCCGCGACAGAACGCCTCCTTGTTCAGGATCGTCGCCGACAGTAGCGCGAACTTCTCGCCGCGGTCCCACACCGTCGAGTGGAGGTACCGCTCGGGGGCCAGCGGCTTGATCGTGACCGACTGCTCGCCCTGGTCGACCAGCCACGTCGTCGTCCCGTCCGGGTCGCGGTAGTCCTCGACGAACCACTGCAACTCCGAGATGCGCTCCTGTAGTCTGTCCCGGACCGCGGCCTCCTCGGGGGTCAGTTCGGGTTCGGCCAGCAGGTCGTCCTTGCGGCGGCCCAGCCGCGCGGCGAGGTGCTCGGCGAAGTCGACGGCGGCGTCGGGGTCGCCGTCGACATCCGGAACTTCCAGATCCGCCCAGCCCGGGACCGTCCGGGGGTCCAGGTCGATGGTCGCGTACATCTCGGCCCACTCGGCGAGGCCGTGGGCCTCGTCGATCACGACGACGTCGCGCTTGCGGAACACGTCCGAGCCGGCGGTCTGCATGAAGTACGCCAGCGTCATCGCCGCAATCGCCCGGTTCGAGGCGATGGATCGGTCCGAGAAGTACGGACAGCGGTGCCGGACCCGGCAGTCGAAGCCCTTCTCGCGGGCGCAGGGCGCCCGGTCGACGGGCGTGTCGGTCTCCCCCGGGAGGATGCAGTCGTAGTTGGCCTTCCCGCGGACGACGTTGAGGTCCTCCAGCAGCGGGTCGGCGGCCACGTCGTCCAGTTGCGAGACCTGCGGGGTGGTGTAGTAGGCCCCCGTCGGATCGAGGCTCGCGCGGTTGCCCCCGGCCTCGGCGTCGGAGGGACCCTCGCCCTCCTCGGGACGGCGCGCGGCGCCCATGACGGCCCGCGCGAGCAGGGACTTGCCGCTGCCGGTCGGCGCGCGCACCAGCACCACGTCGTTGCCGGCCTCGAACGCTCGGCGGATGCGTTCCAGCGCCTCCTCCTGGTTGCCGCGGTAGGAGGGTGCGGGGAACTCCTCGGGGATGCGAGCGGGGTTCACCGTAAGAGTGGGCGGCCGGCGGCACCCTAAAGTCACCGGAAGCGGTCGGGTCCCCGACACCGAAAGCTTCGAGCCGCCGGGGGCCGGACCTCCGTCCATGGATCGCCGGCAGTGGCTCGCGCTGTTCCTCGTCATGCTGATGATCGGCTCGACGTTCGCGTACGCTGGCGCGACCGCGCTGTTCTGACCTACTCCGAGAGCGCCGCCACGTCCCCGCCGGTCGGGCGGTCGGGGAGCCGTTCGATGCAGGAGAAACAGAGGAAGTGCTCGGACCCGTCCTCGAACTCCAGGGTCATCCCGCCGGTCGGGGTCTTCTCCATCGTCCAGAGGTTGGCGATGCCGCCGGCGATGGTGACCTCCTCGCCGCAGGCGTCACACGGCTCCGTGGCCATACCGGTGGGTGGGCACCCACGGACAAATGTCTTGCCGCGACGAGGAACGGATCCCGGCCGACGGCGTGACGACCCGGCCGCAGGTACCCCGGCTACGCCGGCGCACCGCGGTACTGGTAGTTGCCGAAGCCGAGCATTGGCCAGAAGACGAAGCTGAGGATCCACAGACCGAGGCCGAACCCGATACCCTGGCCGAAGGACTTCGCTACGTCGGTGCACATCCTGTAGAACGCATAAAGCTGGACGACCGGGATGAACAGTGCGAGCAGCCACAGAATGTCGTCGTTGTCGCCGATCCGGAGCATCACCCAGAAGTTGTAGATCGGGATGATCGCGGCCCACCCCGGTTCGCCCGCTTTCACGAACGACCGCCAGTTGCCCGCTACGACCACCACCGTGAGCCCGAGCACCACCGGCATCAGGACGTCTGTCGTTGCCATAGTACGGCGTGTAGTTCCCCCATCACCGTACTTAAAGTTTCGTATCGGTTTCACGAATTCCAGTCCGGGTTGCGACGAACTATCGGATCACAGGCCGCAACGATCCTGCTGGCGTCGGTCGGTCTCACGGAACGACCGGTCACGGTCGCCGGCGGCCCCCAATCCCATCCGGAGCGGGGATCAGCGCTCGGCGGCGTCGAAGTCGATCTCCAGGCCGTCCAGTTTCTCCTCGACTTCCTCCCGTTTCTTCTGGTGCTCCTCGAGGAACTCCCGCATCAACTTGGCGGCCTGCTCCTTGCACCCGCCACAGAGGCGTTCGCCGCCGACGCACTCCTCGTAGACCTCTTTGGCGAACTCGTCGTCGTCGCCGGCCAGCAGGTACGCGTACAGCTCGTAAACCGGGCACTCGTCGGCCTTTCCGCCGAGTTCGCGCTGTTTCTCGGCCGTCTCGCGGCCGCCCGTGGTCGCGGCCTCGACCTTGTCGTAGCCGTCCTCGGGGTCGTCCAGAAGCGAGATGTGGGAGGCAGGGATCGACGAGGACATCTTGCCGCCGGTCAGCCCCGTCATGAACCGGTGGTAGATGGACGACGGCGGGACGAACCCGTAGCCGCCGTGGTCGAGTTCGACCTCGCAGGCCAGTTGCTCGGCCTCCGCCCGGTCCATCTCGAAGGCGTCGATGTGGGCCTCGTAGACCCGCTTCTCGCCGTCGACGGCCTCGATGAGCGCCTCGAAGGCCGCCTCGTCCGCGCGCTGGTCGAGGAACCGGACGCGGGGTCGCAACGGCTCCTTGCCGGCGGCGTCGAGTTTCTCGACGGCGGCCTCGCGGGCCTCCTCGGGCGCCGGCCGGTGGTCGCGCAGCCAGTCGGCGGCGTCCTCGCAGCGGACGTTCCCGGACTCCTCGCGCAACTGGTCGTAGGCGAACCCGATGAGGTCACGCTCCCGCGGGGTCGCCTCGAAACTGGCGTAGGCCTCGGTGACCCCGAAGTATCGCATCCGGGCTGCCAGGTCCCTCGTGAGCCGGACGTGGGGGTCCTGGTCGGGGCCGACCGGGATCACCGTCGGCTTCGGCTCGTCCAGTTGCGGGTAGAGGATGTCCGCGGCCTGGGTGACCACCGACTGCATGTGCGAGACGTCGGTCTCGCCGTCGAAGCCGTAGATGGCCTGCAATTCCGAGAAGTTGGCCTCGATGCCGAGTTCGAACGCGAGGTCCTGCAACGGGCGGTTCTCGGACTGCCGATAGAGTTCGCCCTCCTCGGGGTCGAACCCCAGCGCGAGCAACGATAGCACGTAGTCGCGGGCGTGTTCGTCGATCTCCGCCCAGGACATCCCCCGCGCGGAGTGGGCTTCCAGGTCCGCGATGAGGCCGTAAGTGTCCCCGCCCTGCTGCTGGTGCCAGATCAACTCGTCGAACACGAGTTTGTGGCCGACGTGGGGGTCGCCGGTCGGCATGAACCCCGAGAGGGCGGCGAACTCCTCGCCCTCCCGCATCGCCTCGGCGACCCGGCGGTAGTCGCGGTGGCCGAAGATGACCCCCCGGCGCATCAGGTAGTGGGGGTCGGGCACCTCCG
>CAYTAG010000020.1:0-5306 GCA_964435625.1 uncultured Halobacteriales archaeon
CGACCTATTCCTTACGAAGGAATCGCTCTAGCCAGTCTGAGCTACGCCGGCGCGTACCCGAACGTACGGACCGAGTCGCGCTTAAGGATTGCGAAACCGCACGCGGTCACCGCCGGGTCAGCCGCACGTCCAGGCAGACGTTCAGTTCGTGGGGCGCGTACGACCGGACCACCCGCTCGGTCAGGACCTCCACGTCGTACGCCTCGCCGGCGGCCGCGCGGATCGCCCGCTTGCCCGGACCGAAGGGGTCGTCATCGCCCTGGATGTCGTAGTAGTGCAGCACGCACTCCTCGCCCGCCAGCGCCACCGCCGCGTCGAGGAACTCCCCGGCGCTGTGGGGCAAGTTCATCACGATCCGGTCGGCCCAGCCCGCGTAGTCGCCCGCCACCTCGCGGACGTCGCCCTCGATGGCCGTCACCCGCTCGGCCACGTCGTTCCGGCGGGCGTTCTCCCGGAGGTACTCGATTGCTCGCTCGTTGACGTCGACGGCGATCACCTCCGCCCCCCGCCTCGCCATCGGGACGGCGAAGGGACCGACCCCGGCGAACATGTCGAAGGCGTGCTCGCCCGCCCGGACCTGCTCGACGACGCGGTGGCGCTCGGTCGCCAGCCGCGGGCTGAAGTACACCTCGGCGAGGTCCAGCAGGAACTCCGCGCCGTACTCGCGGTGAAGGACCTCCGTGCTCTCTCCGGCCAGCACCTCCCAGTCGCGCACGCGCTCTTGCCCTTTGACCTTCGAGGCCTTGTTCAGCACCGTCCCGACCGGCAGGTCCGACTCGACCAGCGCCGCGGCGATCTCCCGCGCACGGTCGGGGTCGTCCTCGTCGACGATGGCCGCCTCCCCCAGCCGTTCGTAGGAGGGTGAAAAGTCCAGCAGGTCCGCGGGCAGCGTCTGGGTCTCGCGGGCGGGCACGTCGTGGGCCACCACGTCGAACTCCCCGGGCACCGCGGCCGGGTCCGTCACCGGAAGGTACAGCCAGCCGTCCTCGACGACGATCTCGAACTCGCCGTCGATCAGGTCCGCGGCGGCCAGTTCCCGGCGGGTCGCCTCGCCGTCCTCGCGGGGGACCCTGACGCAGGGCACCTCCATGTCCGTCGGGAGGTCGGGCGCTCGTATACCACTGACGTTTCCACCAGGGACGCCAGCGAACGGCCCGACGGGTCACGGTCCCAGGCGGTAGAGTTCGAAGTCCGGGAACCGCGACTTGAACGCGAGCGCCCCGTCGTGGACGGCCATCGGCGACCCGACGTTCGGTTCCTCGCGGTGCCATAGCACGGTCTCCTCGTGGTCGAGCGCGAACAGGCCCCGGTTCATCGTCCCGACGAAGATCTCCTCGTCCGCAGCGACCGGGGGCACGAGGACGGGACCGGTCTCTAGTTCCCACCGCTGTTCGCCGGTTTCCGCATCGAGTGCGTACGTCCGGTCGGCCCACCCTGCTCCCACGACCACCAGCGAATCGGTCACCAGCGGAGCCGACTCTGACCGGTCGACGACGGGTTCTTCCCACCTGATCTCGCCCCCATCGGCGTCGATCCTGTACGCCGTTCCCCCATAGTCGACGACGAACACGTCGCCGTCGTCGCAGGTCGGCGGCCCGTACGCGGTCTGGGTGAGCCGGGTTTGCCACAGTTTCTCCCCGGAGTCGAGGTCGAACGTTGCGACGTACCCGCTCGTCATGTCGCCGCCGGTAACGAAGACGGTCCCGTCCGTGACGGCGACGCCGTGTTTCGTCCAGCCCCGGTCGGAAGCCCAGCGGTCGCTGCCATCCGCGACCGCGAACGCACGGACCCGGCTGGACGAGGGGACGACGACCGTCTCCCCGGCGACCACAACCGGTCCCATCGTACCGCCGACCTCCGTCTCCCAGATCACCGACCCGTCGGACGCGTCGATGGCGTAGACCCCGTTGAGGGCTGCTGCCAGCACCGCGTCACAGTACTTGGCGGGCGTTACCCGGAGATTCCCGAGGTCGACCGACCACCGCTGGGTCTCGCCCGCGGCGTCGTACGCGTACAGGGTTTCCTCCCGTCCGAAGACCAGCGAGTCGTCGGTGAGCACCGCGCCGCCGTGGCGGTCGTCGACGCGTCGGATCGAATCCAGCGATTCCGGAACGACGGTCGTCTCCGTCGAGCGGCCGGAGTTGGCGACGTCGCGCTGGAACTGCGACCAGCCGGAAGCCGCGTCCTCGCAGGTCGAAACCGTCTCACTTTCACTGTCGGTTAGGAGTCCCGAGCAACCGCTCAGGGCACTCGCGCTAGCGACTGTCATCAGAGTACGTCTAGTTGGTCTGTCCATAATGGCCATCAGACAAGTTTATTCGTAACTAAATCCTGACGTCAAATATAATTCCTTCCAACCAAGTTTATTAGAGAATGTATGAGTTGTATTAAGAGTTAACAAAGTATCGTTATACCCTGGTTCACTACCTCTTTTAAATTCACATTCACTTCCGACTTTCCAAACGTGAGAAGCACTTTGGTGATCACCATCATTATAAATCCAATTCAATTCAAGTTCGTCACTGGAACTAACGTCATCTCGGCTTACGTCTGGTTGGTTATACTCCCAACCGACCGAGGCACCTGACGTGCTGATTTCCGCGTGGAAGGACTCCGTTCCATCTACTGGTCCATATGGTTCATGATCGGTCATATCCGGAACAGGTAAATCCGACTGATGCCATTTATGTTTAAGTAAATCGGTTTCTACGTTAAAATAGTCAGACCCACATTCAGTTGTGCCAGGGAACTGACTAGTATCGCTTCTATGCAGGAATATTGTCCGATCACTACCATCTTCAATCCATTCGTAAACTGTTGAGGATTCGAGAAGCATTCCATAGGGGCACTCTTTGTATTTCGTCTTTCCCCCCGTAACCGGGTCATACGTAGCCATCATTTCACCTCGTCTCTAGCGGAATTCCTCAACGTTCGTCTATCTTTGACATCATTGACGAATACCTCAGTTGCATTGTGAGCGTCCCGAAGTTCCGACCGAGAAGGATCATCCCCAACTGCCGAGGCGTGATACCTCGAAGTACCATCAGGGAACACCTTGATCGCGTACGAGGCGATTTTGGGACCTTTTTCAGTCACGATCGGGCCACTAACCGGGACCGGACTCGACGTCCCTTCCACCGTACGATGTTCCCTTGCAACCTGCTTTTGAAGTTGCGAAATTTCACCGTTTGCTAAGGGATTATCCGCTCCGCGATAGTCGTGAACGATGACACCCCGAGATGCCGACGTTCCAGAGACTGGAACGACCTGAGTCAATCCGACGCCGCTAATACCGATGCTTTTTAATATACTTCTTCGATTGGGTCTTTGGCTCATGATCCCACATCAACCCGACCCTTATTTAATTCTTCTTCTTATTTTATATAATATAAATATACTTATATATTGTTTTTCTTAACTGTGTTAATTCTCTCGAAAGACTATAGACAACCTTGGCCAAACACCGCGTATGCTCACCTTCGTCGGCCTCGGCCTCTACGACGAGCGCTCGGTGACCGTCGAGGGCCGCGAAGCCATCCGGGGCGCCGACCGGGTCGTCGCGGAGTTTTACACCAGCCGACTGCTCGGCGCGACGGTCGACGACCTGGAAGCCACCCACAACGTCGAGATCGAGGTCCGGGACCGCGCCGGCGTCGAACAGCACCCCGAGGACGTACTGGCCGACGCCGAGGAGGAGGACGTGGTCTTCCTCACTGCGGGCGACCCGATGATCTCGACCACCCACGTCGACCTCCGGTTGCGGGCCGCCGACCGCGGCATCGACACCCGGGTCGTCCACGGCGTGACCGCCGAGACCGCCGCCAGCAGCCTCACCGGCCTCCAGAACTACCGCTTCGGCAAGGCGACGACCCTGCCCTTCGAGTTCGCCCACGGCGGGTCGGGCGTCCCCGACAGCGTGATCGCGACGGTCGAGGCCAACCGCGAACGCGACCTCCACACCCTCGTCTACCTGGACATCAAGGTCGACGATCCGGCGGCGCCGAAGGGGGGCGAGCGGTTCATGACCGCCGACCACGCCGCCGACCTGCTGGCGTCCGACCGGGAAGACGAACTGGGCGTCGTCGTCGCCCGCGCAGGTAGCCCCGATCCCCTGGTCGCGGCCGACCGCCTGTCGGTGCTGGCCGACCGGGACTTCGGCGACCCCCTTCACCTGCTGGTGCTCCCGGGGGAGTTGCACCACCTCGAAGCGAAGGCGCTGGCGGCGTTCGCCGACGCGCCCGCGGACCTGTTGCCCGGGTGATCGCGGCCGCGAACGCCGCAAGCGGCCGCCGGATCAGTCGTCGCCGGCAGGGGCCGCCTCCTCGGTCGACGGCTCCGCGCCGAACGCGCCCGCGAGGTCGTACTCGTTGCCGGTCGCGACGAACAGCACGTCCTCGAAGACGTCGAACAGCTCCGGCAGGACCCGGACCAGGAACAACGCGATGACCACCAGCACGACCACCGAGAGACTCTGGGCGACGATCCGGTCGGCCACGAGGTAGGATACCCGGTGGACGTTCGAGGTGCCGAAAAGCGCCATCACCGGACCTTCGACGAGGCTACCGCGGAACCACTGCAGGCCGTGGGCCAGCGCGATGAACGTGACCCGGACGACGTTGAGGCCGTAGATGACCGGTACCGCTATCGCGAGCGCCCGCAAGCGCCGGTCCATCGGCGCGTCGACCGCGGCGACCAGCCCCGCGAAGATGCTGATGCTGCCGATCCCCGTGCAGGCCAGCACGACCTCCGTCCGGTAGGCATGGTCGCCGTGGACGAACGTGAAGGCGTTGGCGAGGCCGAGTTCGGTACCGATCTTCCCGCCCTGCACGAGCGCGGGGTCGTGTCCCAGCGCACCCATCGCGTACTCGACCTGGACGACGACCGACAGGATCAACGGTCGCGTCAGCGCGTCGAAGACGTTGAACGGCAGGTACACCAGGCCCATGATGGCCACGCCCCGGGACAGCGTCAGAAGCGAGTCCCGGCCCCGATGGAGGAGGTACCCGACGTAGACGCAGGCCGGCACCGCGATGGCGCTCAACATCCCCTTGACGATGCTGAGTTCCTCGAACGCGAACCCCGGTACCAGCACCGCCCAGAACCCGGCGAACGCGACCCAGGCAGCCACCGTCACGATCCGGGCGGCCCCGCGTCTGTCCGCCGCGTCGAGGACCGCACCGGCGAGGAAGGTCGCGACGATGACGATTGCGTACGCGTCCGTGAACGACACCGACATCTACCGGGAGGGTGGTCCGTCGAGGATAAAGTTCTGACGACTCCCGGGGTCGACGGAGACGTGGCCGTCG
>CAYTAG010000020.1:5406-26788 GCA_964435625.1 uncultured Halobacteriales archaeon
CCGTCGAGGATAAAGTTCTGACGACTCCCGGGGTCGACGGAGACGTGGCCGTCGCTGTCCGATCAGCGTCCGAAGAAAAATCGTCGATCAGGGCCGGACGTGAGTCCGGTAGTTAGTTCTCGCGTCGGACGGCCAGCAGCGCGGCCGCCATCAGCGCGACGAGGGCGACGACCAGGCCGAACCCGGGCGTCGTCTCGTCGTCGGTCGAAGTCGGCGTCGGCTCGTCGGTCGAAGTCGGAGTCGGCTCCGGCGTCGGAGTCGACTCCGGCGTCGGAGTCGGGTCCGGCGTCGGAGTCGGGTCCGGCGTCGGCGTCGAGAGGCCGACCGTGGCCGAGGCGGTCACCGAGGAGCCACCAGTGGTGTACGCACCGTCTTCCTCGCCGTCGCTGGCGACGAAGCCGAACTGGCGGTTCTCGTCGGTGTCCTTGTGGACCGCGGCCTCGAGCGTGACGCGGTCCTCGACGGGGTTGTCGAGGCGGACGGTCACGTCGCTGTGCGAGCCGGCCTCGAGGTAGTCGCTAACGCCGACGACGTCGCCGTTAGCGGACTGGATGACCACGAAGCCACCCTCGCTCAGCGAGACCGAGTCCACGACGACCAGCGTGCCGGCGTCCTCGGCGGTCTGGTCACTGAAGCTGACCGAGGCCTCGAGTTCGCCGACCTGGCCGTCGACTTCCTGCTGCGTTCCGGCGTTGGAGTGCCGGAGCGTAGCCTTGAAGCTCTGGCCATCGGGCTTGTCGGCCAGGTTGAAGCTACCCATCCAGGTACCGTCCTCGCCGACGACGATGGACTTGTTCTGCTGGGTGAACGGCGACTGGCCGCCCACGCTACGGAGCTGGACGCTCAGGCGGGTGCCGGGCGCCCAGGTGGACTGCCCGCTCACCGTGGCCGCATCCTGCGCCGGGGCCATCAGCTGCTGACCCTGCAGGCTGAAGTTGGACTGACCCTCGATCAGCTCGAACTGGGCCGCGACGGACTCGTCCGCCGCCGTCACTTCGTGGTCCTCGGTGACCTGGAAGGTGACGTCGTACTGGTCGCCGATGTCGTCACTCTCGTCGATGAGGTCACCGACGTTGAAGACCAGCGTGTAGGTGTCGTTCGTGCTGTCGAAGGCGTAGTCGGTCGCCGCGCTCGGGGAGAGGGTCTTCGCATCCTCGTTGACGTCGACCGAGTCGCCGGTCTCCTGGATGATCAGGTTGACGCCGTTGCCCGAGTCGGGGTTCAGGTCCGCCGGAGTGTTGACGTATCCGCCCAGACCGGACGCTTCGACCTGGACGACCAGGCGGTCCTGGACGTTCTGGGTCACGGCGACGGTGTCGCCGTTCTCCGCATTGGACATGTCCTCCATGGGGCTACCGCTGCCCGCGGGGGCCGTGTGCGTGGAGATGCCGTCGGTCGAACGCTCCTCCACGATGGCCGTCGCGATGTCAGTCTCGACGCGGTCGCCCTGGTCGTCGATCTCGACCGAGACCGGGTACTCGCCGGTCTGGACCGGCTCAGTCACCGGGTCGGAGATGTCGGTGCTACCGGCCACGATGCCGGAACCGTCCTCGACGGTACCGATGAGGCCGGCGTTGGCGTCACCGGACTTCGAGGTATCCCACTTGAGGGTGACCATGCCGTCGCTGTTCGGCTCGACGGTCACGTTGGCCTCGAAGTTGACCTCGGCGGAGTCGCCCAGGGTGACGTGCGCCTGGTTGACGTCGCCGTTGAACTGCAGCCCGACGTGCAGGACGTCACCGCGCTCGTCGACGATGACCGTGTTGGTGAACGAGACGTCACCTTCGGTCGGCTCGCGGACGGCGGCGGTGGCTTCTGCCGAGGCCGTGGTGTCGACGGTCTCGAACGTCAGGTTGTAGTTGGCGGTGGCGATGCCGTTGAAGTCGGCGGTGAAGGTCTTGTCGTTGGTGCCAGCCAGGACGATGCCGTCCTCGGTCGTACGCTCGACCTGGTTGCCGAAGATGCCCTGCAGGTCACCGACGGACAGTTCCTCGGCAGTGACCTCGACATCGTAGCTACCGCGGTTCGACCGGACGCGGACGTCGGTCACGGTGTCGGTGCCGTCGTTGTTGACCCGCTCGGGGCTCAGACTCGCCCGGAGGGACTGCTCGACGACCTCGAACTCCGTGATCTGAGTGCCGTTGGGGTCCTCGAGCACGAAGAGACCGGTGCCGGTCAGCTCCGTGTCGATCGCGACGTGGCCCTGGGAGTCGGATTCGATCTGCGACACCAGGGTGCCGGACGTCCCGTCGGCGTTCAGTTCACGGACCTCGTAGTCCGCGTTGTTGTTCGACCCGTAATAGGCCAGGTTCTGTCCGAGCCAGACGGTGTGCCTGGTCACGGAGCTGTCAAGCTCTACGTCTTCGCTGTTACCGTGGTCTGCTGCGACCGTCCCCGCGAACGTCGCGCTCATGGCGAATACCGACAGCACCATCAGCGCCGCCAGGAACAGGCCGCGCAGTTTGTTTGACTTTCCTGTCATGGTTGTTTTCGTACCGTGCGGCGACAGCATCTTTCTCCCGGTCGCGTCTGCGACCGCGATACTCGAATACCGCCACCGTGGGTAGGGGTACATTCGATTCGACAACGTGTCGTTATAAATGCTTTGTGGTACCTTACCGGCTTGAGAGAGGGCCGCACGGCCCGAGCACGCCGAATCCGGGGAATAAGCCCCCGACGCGTGTAAATTCGAAATTACTTAAAGAATCTTCTGGCTCGGTCACCGGGCGACCGCAAGAAAGGTCGGCTTTCGGGTCGCTGTACCGGGCGTCCGAGAGGGGCACGTAAGTATCCTTACTCCCGCGTGACGACCTCGACTTCGTGGCCGTCCTGGTCCTTCGTGAACGCGTACCGGTCGCCGCAGCTCTCGGGGTCGCGGTAGTCCTCGGCGTCGCGGGTCAGCAGCGTCTCCCAGAACTCGTGGAGGTCCTCGGCCCGGACGGCGAGGTGGCCCCAGGCGTCGCCCATCTCGTACGTGCGCCCGTCGTAATTGTACGTTAATTCGACGGCCATCGCCTCCTGGCCGGCCTCGGGCGGTTCGACGAAGTAGTTGGCGAACGTGTCGGCCTCCCAGCGGCCCACCTCGTCGTAGCCCACCTTACGGACCCACCAGCCCAGGGCCTCGTCGGCGTCCTCGACCCGGATCATCGTGTGGTCGAGGCTCCAGCGGGCGCCGTAGTCGCGCTCGACGATCTCGATCTCGTGGCCGTCGGGGTCCTTGACGAACGCGTAGCCGGGGTTGTCCTCCGGCCGGCGGTAGTCCTCGACGCCCTCGTCCATCAGTTCGTAGTAGGCGTCGTGGACGTCCTCGACGCGGACCGCGACGTGCCCCCACGCGTCGCCCATCGTGTACGCGCGCCCATCGTGATTGTACGTGAGTTCTAGCAGGGCGCTCTCCTCGCCGGCGTCTTCCGGGCCGAGGAAGACGTTCGTGAAGGTGTCGGCTTCCCAGCGACCCTTCTCCTCGTAGTCGAGGTGGGTCGTGTACCAGGAAAGCGACTCCTCCAGGTCCTCGACGCGCATCATCACGTGGTCGAGCGTCGTCATGGCCGGAAATTCGACTGGGACGCCGAAAAGACTGCCGGAGGCGGCAGATGGGCCGTTTCACGCCGGCGCCTTCCGGTTAGCCGTACGGATCGGCCGGCGTATCGCGTCACGACGAGTGCCGTTGCTCCTCGGACTCGACGGCGAAGCGGTCGTGATCCTCGGCGGCGTGCGTCTCGCCCACGTCGATGGGTTCGCTACGGGTCGGCGGCGAAAAGGTCGCCCTCGTAGACCCACCAGGCGGCCGCCCACAGCATTAGCGGTCCGACGGGGAGCGCAGTCCGACCGATCCGGAAAAAGCCCAGCGAGACCAGCAAATGACTCGCGCCCGCGATGGCGAGTAGCCCCGCGGTGACGCGGCGATCTTCCCTGCCGAGGATACCTCCTGTCGCGCTCGCGAGCGCGAGCGCGTACAGGCCGGCGCTGATCGGAATTGCCTCCAGGTAGCGGGGTAACCCCGCTATCAGCGCCACGTACTCGTGGAGCAACGTGATCCCCGGCGGGTGCGTGTTCGCTAACCCCCAGGGGAACACGAGCGCGAGGCCCCGGGAGGCCGGGATCGCCGTCCACGGAACCGCGGCCAGCGCCAGGAGAACGACGAGTCGCCGGGCCGCCGACGAGGGGCGGTCCCGGCGCGACGGTCGGTCCGCGGCCATCACTTCCGGAGGAGGAGTCGCATGACGTCCTCGTCTTCGAGGACGTGGTCCTCGCCGACCTGCTGGTCGTCGTGTTTCGCGCTCGGGCCGGACACCCGCGCGAACCGGAACCGCTGCTCGAAGTCGCCGCCGAGTTTCTCGATGGCGTCACTGACGGTCGATTCGGCGGGCAGCACCAGCGGTTCCTCGTAGTCGACGCCGCGGCCGGGCTTGTCCATGTACACCCGGATCAGGCCCAGTTCGTTCCAGAGCCGTTCCGTGAGGGCGTCCAGGCCCTTCTCCTGCTCGGCGCTGACGTAGACCGCCTCCTCGGGGTCGATACCCCGCTCGCGCAGGCCCACCTCGACGGTGTCGAGGTAGTCCCGGTCCACGAGGTCCATCTTGTTGACCGTCACCATCGAGGGGAGGTACACGCGGTTGTCCATCGCGGCGTCGACCAGCCGGTCGACGTCGAGGTTCTCGCGGATCGTCACGTCGGCGTTGACGACGCCGTGCTGGCGGAGCACCTCGCCGACCGTCTTCTCGTCGAGGTCGAGGTCGACGCTAGCGGTCACGCGGATGCCGCCACGGCCCTTCTCCGACACCGTGACGCTGGGCGGCTCCTGGTCCAGCCGGACCTTGTTGTCGTACAGCTCCGACCGGAGGCGGTCGTACTGCTGGAGTTCGAACGGCGAGAGCAGAAACACCACGAGATCCGCCGTCCGGACGACCGACAGCACCTCTCGGCCGCCGCCGCGGCCGCCCGCGGCGCCCTCGATCAGCCCCGGCACGTCCAGCACCTGGATGTTCGCGCCGCGGTACTTGAGCATCCCGGGGTTGACGTCGAGGGTGGTGAACTCGTAGGCACCGACCTCGCTGTCGGCGTTGGTGAGGGCGTTGAGGAGCGTGGACTTGCCGACGCTGGGGAAGCCCACGAGCGCGACGGTGGCGTCGCCGTGCTGTTCGACGGCGTAGCCGCCGCCTCCGCCGCCGCCCTGCTGGCGCTTCTCCAGTTCCTCCTTTTTCTCCGCGAGCTTCGCCTTCAGCCGTCCGATATGTTGCTCGGTGGACTTGTTGTACGGCGTCTCGGCGATCTCGCGCTCCAGCTCTTCGATCTCCTCCTCGAGCCCCATCGGTCGACGTTCGGCCACGAGCGCCGAAAAACCCTTTCATCGTCGCTATCGAGGCGTCCCCGTTACGCCGGGCGGGGCTACGCCGAACCGCCGGACAGCAGTTTCGACACGTTAATGCCAGGGCCGGGTTACTCCGAAACTAGATGCCCGATCCGTCCACGCTCCGGGACAGCACCCAGATCGTCGTCGCGTCGGCGGAGCTGGACGGTCTCCGCGAGCAACTGGAGTCGGAGTTCACGGTCACGGTCTTCCCGCTGGACCTGGACGAGGACGTCGAGTACGTCCGGATCATCGCCAGCCCGGTCGTCATCCAGGAGGTCTCGCAGTTTTTGACCCGCCACGGCGTCGACCTCCCGTAGCGGGGAAAAGATAACCCTTAAACCCGCCACGGCGGTTCCTACGGACATGGCCGATACTATCGAGATCCTCGTCCCGGGCGGCCAGGCCGACCCCGGGCCGCCGCTGGGACCCGAACTCGGGCCGACGCCCGTGGACGTCCAGGCGGTCGTCCAGGAAATCAACGACCAGACCGCGGCGTTCGACGGGACGGAGGTGCCGGTCACCATCGAGTACGAGGAGGACGGATCGTTCGGGATCGAGGTCGGCGTCCCGCCGACGGCGGCGCTGATCAAGGACGAGGCCGGTTTCGAGACCGGGTCCGGCGAACCCCAGGAGGAGTTCGTCGCTGACCTCTCGGTCGAGCAGGTCAAGACCATCGCCGAGCAGAAACACCCCGACCTGCTGGCCTACGACCTGAAGAACGCCGCCAAGGAGATCGTGGGCACCTGCGTCACCCTCGGGGTGACCATCGAGGGCGAGGACGCCCGCGAGTTCAAGGAGAAGGTCGACGCCGGCGAGTACGACGACGTGCTCGCTGAGACGGCCGAAGCGTAGCGAAGCCGTCGAAGCGAACGCCCATTTTGCACTCGAACTAGCACCGTGTCGGAGAGAAACCGACGGAACGTGCTCGTCGACCAGCGGCGGCAGTTCCGTCGGCGACGGCCACCGGACGAGGCGCCCGTCGTCGTCGAGTACGTCGAACGAGCCGACGATCATCGCGTCGGAGGACCCCGTTGGACGTCCCGGCCGTCGTACGTCCGCTCGAAGATGGAAACACAACGATACTGCGAAAGGTTTGACTGATACGGTGACAAATTCGACGATATTGGAAATAATTATACGTTCCACCCGGCTATCGTTGGAGAAATGAACGAGAACACCCCCAGCCGCCCGGACGACGGAACGACCGACTTCGAGGCGCTCCAGCAGGTACTTCAGCAGCCGCGGGCGAAGCTCGTCCAGCAGATCCTCGCCCACCCCCAGGAGTGTCTCAGCGTGGCCGAACTCGACTACCGGAACCCGAGCCTGGAGTCGAGCACGGTCCAGTATCACCTCCGGGAACTGGCGGAGGTCGGCGTGGCCGAGAAGCTGAAGCTCCCGAAGGGCCAGCGCAAACGCGACCTGCCGTCGACGTTCTGGGCGGTCACCCCGAAGGGCCGGCGACTGCTCCGGCAGGCCGACCTCTACGAGGAGATCGACCACTGGCGGGGCCTCTACGAACGCATGGAGCGGACGCCACGCATTCGCGAGATCGAGGCGATGTCCCGGCCGACGCCGGAGGAGTGATCGTCCGGGGCTTCGCTCGCGCCGCCCCTTCGACGGGTTTAAGTCCGCGATGACCCTTCTACCGGGCGAGACAGGCTTCGCCTGTTTCACCCGACCGTAGGAGATCCGGCCCTCACGGGTCGTGGACTACGGAGGTGAACGATGGCAGATCAGGACATAGAGCAAGCAGTCTTTCGCGCACTCGACGAGGCCCCCGAGCGGAACTTCCGCGAGACGGTGGACCTCGCCGTCAACCTGCGCGACCTCGACCTCAACGAACCGTCGAACCGCGTCGACGAGAGCGTCGTCCTGCCCGAGGGGACGGGCCAGGAGACCCGCATCGTCGTGTTCGCGGAGGGCGAGACCGCCCTCCGCGCCGAAGACGTGGCCGACGACGTACTGGACGGCGACGACCTCGACGACCTCGGTGACGACGACGACGAGGCTAAAGACCTCGCCGACGCCACCGACTTCTTCATCGCCGAGGCGTCGATGATGCAGGACATCGGCCGCGAACTCGGTACCGTGCTGGGGCCACGCGGCAAGATGCCCGAACCGCTCCAGCCGGACGACGACGTCGTCGAGACCGTCGAGCGCATGAAGAACACGGTACAGCTCCGCTCGGGCGACCGGCGCACGTTCCACACGCGCGTCGGCGCCGAGGACATGGACCCCGGGGAGATCGCCGACAACGTCGACGTCATCCTCCGGCGGCTGCACGCCGACCTCGAGAAGGGGCCGCTGAACGTCGACTCGGTGTACGTCAAGACCACGATGGGTCCCGCCGTGGAGGTGTCCGCATGAGCGAGCGAATGCGGGCTCGCCGGAACCCCGCCCTGGAGGTGGCATAGATGTCCGCCGAACACAGGACCGAGACGATCCCCCAGTGGAAGCGCGAGGAGGTCGACGAGCTGGTCGACCTCGTCGAGAGCTACGAGTCGGTCGGCGTCGTCGACGTCGCGGGCATCCCCTCCCGGCAGCTCCAGCAGATGCGCGCGGACCTGTACCGCACCGCCGAACTGCGGATGAGCCGCAACACGCTCGTTCGTCGCGCGCTCGAGGAGGTCGACGACGGCCTGGAGGAACTCGTCGGCTTCGTCGAGGGCCAGGTCGGCCTCGTCGGCACCGACGACAACCCCTTCGGGCTGTACAAGCAACTGGAGGCCTCGAAGACGCCCGCGCCGATCAACGCGGGCGAGGTCGCCCCCAACGACATCGTCATCCCGGAAGGCGACACGGGTATCGACCCCGGGCCGTTCGTGGGCGAACTGCAGGGCGTGGGCGCCAACGCCCGCATCCAGGACGGCTCGATCCAGGTGCTGGAGGACTCGACCGTCCTCGAGGCGGGCGAGGAAGTCTCGGCCGACCTGGAGGGCGTCCTCAGCGAACTGGGCATCGAGCCCAAGGAAGTCGGGCTGGACCTCCGTGCGGTGTACGCCGACGGCGTGCTGTTCGAGCCCGAGGAACTAGCCATCGACGTCGACGCCTACCGCGGCGACGTCCAGGCCGCCGCCGCACGGGCGCGCAACCTCGCCATCAACAGCGAGTTCCCGACCGCGAGCACCATGCCCTCGCTGCTGGCGAAGGCCAGCGGCGAGTCCAAGGCGCTGGCGGTCCACGCGGCCATCGAGGATCCGGACGTAATCCCGGACCTCGTCACGAAGGCCGACTCCCAGCTGAAGTCGCTGGCGACCGCCATCGACGACGAGGAGGCCCTGCCCGAGGAACTCCGCGACGTGGAGGCGCCCGCCGTCCCGCAGGCGGAGGCCGACGACGAGGAACCGACCGACGACCAAGACACCGAGACCGAGGCGGACGAAGACGACGACGAGGACGAAGACGACGGCGACGGCGCCGAGGGCCTCGGCGAGATGTTCGGATAAAACCATGGAATACGTCTACGCAGCACTCATCCTGAACGAATCGGGCGAAGAGATCAACGAAGACAACCTGACCGCCGTGCTCGAGAGCGCCGGCGTCGACGTGGAGGAGTCCCGCGTCAAGGCGCTCGTGGCCGCCCTCGAGGACGTCGACATCGACGAGGCCGTCGAGGAAGCCGCGGCCGTGCCCGCTGGCGGCGCTCCCACCGGCGGCGCTCCCGCCTCGGGCGACGAAGAGGCGGCCGAGGAGGAAGCCGCCGAGGAGGAGGCCGAAGCCGAAGCCGAGGAAGAAGACGAGGAAGACGAGGAGGCCAGCGGCGAGGGCCTCGGCGAGCTGTTCGGCTGACGCGGCCGGACGAACGTTCACGCAGCCGTTTTTCGACGACGCCGCGAAGCCCGTGAGCCAGCAGTCCGGCGGGTGAACGCCGGTATCGCCGGTCACTGCGGGCAGTACGGGTGGCCGCTGTACTCCCGGCAGCCACAGGAGTCGCTGTCTTCCCAGCTACAGTAGCAGATGCCGTTGTCGTCGGTGATACAGCAGAACCGTTCCCGGTAGTAGTAGAAGTTGCCGCTCTGGCAGTCACAGTACTGGTCGGTACACCGGTACTCGCCACAGCTACACTCGTCCGGACAGCAGTAGTCCGTCGTCACCACGTTCTCGGTGCCGTCGGGCAACACGAGGGTGGTCTCGTCGTCGCCGGAGACCACCGCGTACCCGTCCCCGACGCCGGGGTTGAGGTGGTACTCGATCTCGTGGTCGTCGGTTCGCTGGTGGACCCGGACGTCGACGACGTGCTCGCCGTCGCGGGCACCGTCGCCGACGGCCGCGACGCCGCTCTCAGTGACGTCGCCGAACTCGTGGCGCGAGACGACCGAATCGACCGACACGGACGTCCCCGGATCGAGGTAGCCGTCGTCGACGAGCGCTCCCACCACTGGCCGGCCGTACACGTCGAACAACCGTTGGACCGAGTCGACGTCGCCGTACCGCTGCTCGGCCTGGTTGACCAGCGAGAGGTCCCGCCCCTCGGGGCCGGATCCGGCCGACGCGATCCCGGCGCCGGCAGCCAGCGTCCCGCCCGCCGCGATGCTCCGAAGAATCGTGCGTCTCTCGACGTGTTGGCCGTTTTCGGCCATGGGTGCTACAACAACGCAGGGACACATATACATTATTACTAGAATATAATATTGAAAAGTAATTTAAATTACCAGGTATCGTTGGGCGGATCGATCACCGACCGTCGGGCACGGAACCCCGGACGAACGAGGCGAGCGTGGCGACGCCAACGCCTTGCGCCTGGGTCCCGTCGTGCTAGTATGTTCCACGAACCGTTGCTCGACGCGCTGGCGGCGAAGTACCTCCCGGTACTCCGACAGCTCGCGGAGTTCCTCGTCGTGTTCGTGGTGTTGTACGCCGCCGGCCGGTTCCTGGTGGTTCCCGCCGTCCGCCGGGCCGTGACCGGGTCGGGGATCAACCGGACGCTGGCGGAGGCCGTCGAGAAGGTCACGGCCGCGGGGGTGATCGTGGTCGCGCTCGCCGTCGCCGCCGCGGCGGGCGGCTTCCACGCCTTCCTCGGCGGGTCCGCGCTGGTCGTCGCGGCGGTCTCGCTGGCGGTCGGCTACGCCTCCCAGGAGGTCCTCTCCAACGTCGTCGCCGGGATCTTCCTGGTACAGAACCCGCGGTTGAACGTCGGCGACGTCGTCGAGTACGACGACAGCGAGGGCGTCGTCCAGGCCATCGGCTTCCGGACGACCCGCGTCCGGACGCTAGACAACGACACCGTCATCGTCCCGAACACGAAGCTCACCGTCGAACCGGTCGTTAATCGGACCATCAACGACCCGGTCGGCATCACCTTCGAACTGGGGATCGCCTACGACGACGACCTCGGCCAGGCGATGCGGATCGTCAGGACGGTTGCCCGCGAGCACCCGGACCTCTCGGCCGACCGGGATCCCCAGGTCCGGGTCGTCGAGCTGCGGGGCGACGACGTCGTCCTGCGCGCCCGCGGGTGGCTCCCCCGGGAGCGCCGGGACCGCCGCGAAACCATCCGGTCCGCGTTCGTCCGCCGGTCGAAAGAACGCCTCCAGACCGCGGGAATCGAGGTCGGGACCATCACGGACGTCGACCTGGAGGGCGAACTCGCCCTCCGAGACGCCCCCAGGGCCGGGTGAGCCCCCCGGCCGCCGCGCCGTGCGAACGTTCAAACCGGAAGGCGCGGCCACTCCGGGGCGATGCTCGACGGCGTTCGACTGGTCGTGTCCCCGGAGACCACCGCTTTGGCGCTCGGGTTCGTGCTCGGCGGCATCCTGCTCGGAACGGTGAGCGGTCTGACGCCGGGGCTACACGTCAACAACCTGGCGTTGCTGTTAGCGGCGGCCGCGCCCGCAGTCCCCGGGCCGCCGGCCATGGTCGGTGCGGCCATGATCGCCGCGGGGGTGATGCACACGTTCCTGGAGATAGTCCCGACGCTGGCCATCGGCGTGCCCGACCCCGCGATGGCGCCGACGGCGCTGCCGGGCCACCGCATGGTCCTCGGCGGCCGCGGCCGCGAAGCCCTGCGGCTGTCCGCGCTCGGCAGCGGGCTGGCCATCGCGTTCGCGGCGCCGCTGGCGGTGCCCGTCACCGTGGGGATGCAAGAGGTCTACCCCCACGTCCGCCGGCACCTGACGCTCGTACTCGGCGCCCTCGTGGCCTTCCTCGTCCTCACGGAGTCGTCCTGGCGGACGCGCACGGGCGGGGTGGCCGCGTTCGTCGGGAGCACCGCGCTCGGGGCGACGTTCCTCGACAGTTCGCCGGCCGGCCTGCTGCCGACCGGCGACGTGCTGGCTCCGCTTTTCGCCGGCCTGTTCGGGGTCCCGGTCCTGCTCGACGCGGCCGGCGGCGACGGGGTGCCGGAACAGGCGGACGCGACGGTCGCGCACTCCCGCCGGACGGTCGGCGCGGTGGCGGGCCTGGGGACGCTCTCGGGCGCGGCCGTGGGGTACCTGCCCGGCGTCTCCAGCGCCATCGCCGCCGCGGTCGTGTTGTTCCTGGTGCCCCGGAACCTCGGCGCCCGCGGGTTCGTCGTGGCCACCAGCGGCGTCAACACGGCCAACGCCGTCTTCGCGCTGTTCGCGCTGTTCACGTTCGGGACGCCCCGGACCGGCGTGCTCGTCGCCGTCGAACGGGCCTCCGTCCCGCTGAACCTGCCGTTGTTGCTCGGAAGCGTCTGCCTGGCCGCGGCGGCGGGCTTCGTGGCGGTACCCACGCTCGGCGACCGCTACCTCCGGACGGTCGGCCGCCTCGACCCGACCCGGCTCTCGGTCGCCGTCCTCGGACTGCTAGCCGTCATCTCCGTCCTGTTCGCCGGCGTTACCGGTCTCCTGGCGCTGGTCGCGGCCACGCTGGTCGGACTGGTCCCGCCAAGGTTCGGCGCCCGGCGCGTCCACCTCATGGGCGTACTCATCGGCCCGCTGATGCTCTGAAGGCCGGCCCGAACGACTCGTCGTGCAACGTCCTGGTCGACGGAGTATAGAACGCAGCGACGAATCGTCGGGGGTACGACGCGAACGACGCTGGCCGCCGATCTTTTCGAGGATATCTTAAACGCTTGAATTTCCACCATAGAGATCTTATCCAACATAATACCCCAATATAGAGGGAGTAAAATTCATAGACAGCCCGTAAAAGTCCGTTTTTCTGCCGATTCGTCGGTCAGTCGTTCGTCGACTGCAGCACCGCAATTTGATATAGCGAAATGCAGTTTATCAGCGTGGGTCGACACGGCCGAAAACGGCAATCGACGGCGAGAAACGGATTCTGTTCCATAGATGGCGTCAGATGTGGGCGGGATTCGGCGGACGAACGGATCGAATCCGGGCGACGGCCGCTCGAGTCCGCGGATCGCCGTGGCGTCTCGCCGTTGGGAATCCCAGCGATCAGCAGGCAACGTCAGCTCGGCCACCGCTCTCGCGGGCGCACGCGCGAATCAGTATATTCAACTGCCGGGACGAGAGAGCCGAACGTATGAGCCAGGAGCTGACCCGGCGGTGTCCGGAGTGCGACGCGGAGCGAACGTTCTACCTCGCGGCGAGGACCAACCTCCACCTCGGCCTGAAGACGAAGTGGGGGTGTCCGGAATGTGACTACGAGATCGTCCGGATCGACGGCGCGGTCGACACCGGCGCCGAAGCCTGATCGACCGGCTTCCGACGCCACCCGTTTTCACTCGATCGAAGTCCGCTGCCCGTGACCCGTCGGCCACCAGAGCGACACGACCACCGGACGACGAGACGATGCCCGGTGAGATCGTCGTACCCACTCGGACGTAGTCCGTCGACTGAGCCCTCGACCGAGAAACGGGCGATGATCGGTGTTGCGTCGTCGAGACGGGATCAGCCTGAGCTCGAATAGTCGATTGTGGTCCTGAATCCTCGGGCACCGTCGAAGCCCGAGCAAGTGGATCACGGTCGATCGGATACCAAGATTCGGTGGCCGGACCCGATGCAGTTCGGTTCGAGTATGGGTCGAAATTACCGAGTGTCGCGGATCGACCTCACTGGCCCCCTTCTCAGCCGGGGGCGTTTCCCCGGGGTTCACCGGTGGGAACCCCGGGTTCTAACCGTCGGAACCGGGCTTTACGAACTTCCGTCGAGCCATCCCCGGACCGTTCGGCGGGGGATCAGTGTTCCCCTGACCTCGACGTTCGACCGGGTTCGTCTGGCCTGATCAGAAAAGCCACGAGGCCCTGATCTAGGCTGACCCTACGTCTAGAAGGTGATCTTACTCATCGAGCAGCACTTACTCCGACACCTTCGACCCGGATTCCCCGACGTCATGCGAGAGATTCGTCCAGGACTGCGGAGTTTCGTACTGAATACCGGCGGTTCGGAGTAGATCGTGGGGCAGGGCGTCGTTGGGTCTGGACCCGGCTGGAACACGCACACGAGCGACATCTTGGCCGAGGGGAGGCCGCACCCTCCCCAGCCGCGGGGGTAGGCCGGCGCCCGCCCGCCGGGATCGCCAAACGGTGAGTCGACGGCACCCGGCAACGAGGGATGCCCTCACCCTCCCCAGCCGCGGGGTTGGACCGGCGACCGACCACCGTCGGAGCAAAGCTCCGACGAGCCTCCGGCTCGCACGGCTCGCCGGAGACGCCGAGGGCGCCGGCCCGCCCCCGGCCACCGGGAGAGCAAGCTCTCCCGAGCCCCCGCTCGCACGCTCGCGGGAACCTCGCGCGCCCTGCGGCTCGGGCCGTCCCGGGGCGATTATACGAAGACTCCCGATAATCACTAAGAGAGGGGGGAGTGAGGGCGGAGTCCCGTCTTCCGGACCACTCTGTTCACGCTGGGGCGTTCCAGAAACCCCCGCGGCAGTCAATTGCCGTGGTCCGAGAGAACGGACACCATCGACCGCTCTCGTCAGGGCCGGACACGCCTTCGTCGCGGCTATCCGATGGCATCGAGTTCCGGTCACCGTCCGCCGATAGCCCCGTCAGCGGCCACAAATCGGGCCCTCACCGGCCACCGGCCGGCGATTCGACGACGGCTTGCCGGACAAATAAACCTATATCCGCTATATCAAATCTCCGTCGGCGCCATCCGCTGAGCGACCGCCGTCAGTGGCCCGTCAACACCGTTAAACGGGCCGGCAGCCAACGAACTGGCAAATGAGCGGGAAGCCGAGTCCGGAGGTCTACGAGCAGGGGCGGGGGATGGACGCGCACAATCAGGTGATGCGCGAGATCCGTTCGGAGAACGACCAGCAGTACGACCCGCGAGAACCGACGCGGGTCTGGATCGACGAGGACCGCACGCCGGGCGGCGTCTACGACAGCCTCACGATCATCCTGAACACGGGCGGCTGCCGGTGGGCGCGGGCGGGCGGGTGTACCATGTGCGGCTACGTCGCCGAATCGGTCGAGGGTGGATCGGTGAGTCACGAGGCCCTGATGGCACAGGTCGAAACGTGCCTCGAACACGAGCGCGAGCACGCCGAGGAACCCTGCGGCCTCGTGAAGATCTACACCTCCGGGTCCTTTCTCGACGAGCGTGAAGTACCAGCGGAGACCAGGGACGCCATCGCCGAGACGTTCGCGGACCGCGACCGCGTGCTGGTCGAGAGCCTGCCGGACTTCGTGAACGCGGAGAAGTTGACGGACTACACCGACCGCGGGGTCGAGACGGACGTCGCCGTGGGTCTGGAGACCGCCAACGACCGGGTGCGCCAAGATTGCGTGAACAAGTACTTCGAGTTCGCGGACTTCGAAGCGGCCTGCGAGGAAGCCGCCGAGGTGGGCGCCGGCGTGAAGGCGTACCTCCTCATGAAGCCACCGTTCCTCTCGGAGTCAGAGGCGGTCGCGGACATGACCGAGTCGGTGCGCCGCTGCGCGGCCGTCGAGGAGTGTCACACCGTCTCGATGAACCCGACGAACGTCCAGCGGTACACGATGGTCGACGAACTGTACTTCCGGGACGGCTACCGGCCGCCGTGGCTCTGGAGCGTCGTGGAAGTGCTGCGCGAGACGGCCGGCGTTCCCGCGAGCGAAGTGAGTGAGAACTCGTCGGACGAGCGAGGCGAGTCCGACGGTGTCGACGCCATCGTCGTCTCGGACCCGGTCGGCCACGGCTCGGACCGGGGGCCCCACAACTGCGGTGACTGCGACGACCGCGTCCAGCGGGCGATCAAGGACTTCGACCTCAGACAGGATCCATCGGTGTTCGAACAGGTGTCCTGCGAGTGCGAGGCCACCTGGGACGCAGCGATGGAGCGGGAGACGGGGTACGGGATGCCGCTGGCGCGTTGACGGTGACCGCAGTGTTCGCGGTCGGTGAGCGTCGAGGGGCGGCCCCTACCGCTGGAGCATCCGGACGTACCTGCCGAGGCGGCCGGCGTCGCCGGTGACCAGGCGGTCGGAGTCGAACAGCCGGACGGCCAGCCAGACCGCGCCGACCGCGAACAGCAGTTCGTAGACGAGGCCGGCGGCGACGAACGTCCAGTTGCCGAGCAGGAGTTGTTTCGGCGCGACGATGGGGTGGGTGAAGGGGATGGCGAACAGGCCGACCTGCAGCGGCAGCGACATCGTCGACAGGTCGGTGAACAGCGTGACGAACATCGGGACGACGGCGAACACCGTCAGCGGGAACAACAGCATCTGGGCGCCCTGGCGGTCGCCGGCGAACACGCCGAGACACAGCGCCAGCGCGAGGACGCCGACCAGCGCGAGGAAGATGGCGACGCCGACCACCAGATAATCCAGGGGGCCGAGCGACAGCGAGACGGTCGCACCGTCTCCGAACGACAGCGACGACTGGTAGTAGTACAGCGAGGCCGCCATGATCGCCGCGGCGACCAGGCCGACCAGCGCGCTGGCGGAAAGTTTCGCCGCGACGATGGTCCGCCGGGGGACGGGCATCGCCAGCAACGTTTCGAGGGTCCTGTTCTCCTTCTCGCCGCCCATGGAGTTCATCACCATCTGGCCCGACAGCAGGATGACCATCATGATGACGATGGGGACGAACATGAACTGCTGGGTGAACGTACTGGAGAGTTGCCCGGGCGAGGCGTCGATGCGGTCGCCCTTCAGGTAGGTCGTGTGCGTCGTCCCGACGGGGTCCAGGTCCGTCGCTGACGCGCCGGTCAACTCGACGGTGAGTCGCTGGCCGGCGGCGTTCACCAGTCCGTCGACCTTCCCGGAGGAGGCCACGTCGACGAAGCTGACGCTGTCGACGACGGCGTGGACCTCCAGCACGCCGCGTTCGCCGGATTCGATCCGTTCGCTGAAGTCCGACGGGATGACGACGACCGCGTCGCCGCCCTCGGCCTCGACGGCGTCGACGGCCGCGGAGACGTCGCCGTTCGAACGGTGGACGACCTCGGCGTCGCTCGCCAGCGTCTCCGCGACCAGGTCGCCGTACTGGCCGCCGTCCTCGTCGACGATGGCGATCTCCGGTTGCTCCGCGAGCGCGGCCTCCATACCGCCGAAACCCTGCCCGAGGACGAGGAAGAAAAGCGGGACGAACAGGATCGGGAGGACGTACCGCGGGCGCAGGAGTTCGCGGGTTTCCTTGTAGAGCAACTGGCGGAAGTGGCTCATGCCGTGGCCTCCAGGAAGGCGTCCTCCAGGTTGGTCGCGCCGTAGTCGGCGACGAGTTCGTCGGGCGTCCCGACGTCGACGATCCGGCCGTCGTCCAGCAGTGCGACCCGGTCACAGAGGTACGACACCTCCAGCATGTCGTGGGACGAGAGCAGGACGCTACGGTCCTCGCCGGGATACTCCCGGACGACGTCCCGGACGGTCCGGGAGTTGCGCACGTCCAGCCCCGAGGTCGGTTCGTCCAGGATCGCCAGGTCGGGTTCGGTCATCAGCGTGCTCGCGACCAGCAACTTCCGGGTCATCCCCTTGCTGTACTCGCTGGTCTTGTCCTCGATGCGGTCGCCCAGGTCGGCGATTTCGACGCCACGCTCGACCAGTTCGTCGGGATCGCCGTAGAAGTCCGCGACGAACCGGAGGTACGCCCGGCCGGAGAGGTTGTCGTAGGCCCCGGCTTCCTCCGGGAGGTACCGGATCGCCTTCCGGACCGCGTTGGGATCGGTCCCGACGTCGGTGTCGAACACCTCGACGTCCCCGGCGGTGGCGTCGATCAGCGTCGCCAGCGTCCGGAGCGTGGTGCTCTTGCCGGCGCCGTTCGGCCCCACCAGCCCGAATATCTCGCCAGGGCGGACGGAGAAGGACACCCCCGACAGCGCCTCGACGTCGCCGTACCGCTTGCGCAGGTCGCGAACCTCGACTGCGAGCGTCATACCTTACCCTCCCGACACGACTGCGGGGAGTTGATCGTTTCGAAGTCCCTCTGCGGCCGGAGGAACACGGTCGCCGCGGGGCGGAGAATCAGGTTCCCTCCGCGAACGTGCGGAGGATCGGCTGGCCGTCCGTGCGACCCAGGTCGGGCAGCGCGGCACGCTCGGGGTGGGGCATCAGGACGGCGACGTTGGCCCGTTCGCCCGCGACGCCGGCGACGTCGTCCAGCGAGCCGTTGGGATTGGCGTCCTCGGTCACCTCGCCGTCGGCGTCGCAGTAGCGCCACAGCACGCGATCCTCCTCGACGAGGCGCTCGTGGACCGTCTCCTCGGCGAGGAACCGCCCCTCGCCGTGGGCGATGGGGAGTTCGATCACCTCGCCCTCCTCGTAGCCGCGGGTCCAGGGCGTGTCGGCGTTCTCGACCCGCAGGTGGACGCGTTCACAGCGGAAGCGGGCGGAGTCGTTGACGGTGAACGCGCCCGGGGCGAGGCCGGCCTCGCAACCGATCTGGGCGCCATTACAGACCCCGAGGACGGGGACGCCCCGCCCGGCGGCCGTCCGCACCTCCTCGACGATCGGCGAGCGTGCGGCGATGGCGCCGGCCCGGAGGTAGTCGCCGTAGGAGAACCCGCCGGGGGTCACGTGGTCGGTGACGTCCGCGGGCAGGCCGTCCTCGTGCCAGACGACCTCGGCGTCGATCCCCAGTTCCGAGAGCGCCCGCAGGGCGTCGCGGTCGCAGTTCGACCCGCCGAAGCGGATTACGGCGACCGTCATCGCTCCTCGACGTCGATCTCGTACTCGTGGACGGTCGGGTTTGCCAGCAGGCGTTCGGCCATCGATTCGGCCCGGTCGCGGGCCGCCCCCGCGGAGTCCGCGTCGAGGTCGACCTCGTAGCGGTCGGCGAACCGCACCCCCTCGACGTCGAAGTCCAGTCGCTGTAGCGCCCGGCGGGTCGTCTCGGCCTCCGGGTCGAGGACGCCGCCCTTCAGCCGGACCGTCACGGTGGCGGTGTAACCGGTCATCACCCGTGGTTGGGCGGTCGTGCTCAATAACGCTTGTGAATCGACTCGGAACCCCACGTCCATGGATAACGGGACCTTTACCGGGGAGATGGCTCGTCACAACGGGGGAGTACAGCCCGGGCAATATATGGACATATTATCATATGTTCACATAGAGCGGTAACGACCGAATGCGGCCCGCAGGTCAGAAGGAGTAGTCGTCCCCACCGCTCTCGCCGCGGGCGCCGGGGTCCTCGGCGGTGTCCCACATGTCGTCGGCGAACTCCTCGGAGATGTCGGTGCCGGCCACCTCGTCGCTGCCGCCCGTGCGGTAGGCCTCGATGCCGGCGCGCAGCAGTTCCTCGATGGCCTCCTCGCGGCTGACGAACTCCTCCTCGGCGAGCTGCTCGAACTGGGCCTGGTCGCGCTCGGGGAGCGTGATCGTGTAGTCTGGCACGCCGGCTGAATAATCGCTCCGGGCTGTTAAGAAGTGTGTTTCTAACCGCCCTCACAGGGCCCGTACCGAATCCACGACCTCGTCCAGGTCCGGGGCGTCGAACCACTGCTGGCCGGTGTAGGCGTTCGTTCCGGCGCGGTAGAGGTCCGAGGCGACGTCGACGACCGACTCCTCCAGCGGTCCGGGGTCGCGGTCGCACAGGGACTTCCAGTCGGCGACCCCGCGCTCGCGGGCCGCGGCTTTGGCGTCGGAGACGGCCTGCACCCACTCCGGCTGGGTCCGCTCGTGGTACCCCCGGAGCACCTCCTTGCTGACCTGCTGGCCGTCGTAACCGTAGCGGTTCTCGTCGAAGGTCCCGACGACGTCGGCGACCAGCACCTCGCCGCGATGGAAGATGCACTCCATCTTGCCGTCCTGGTGGACGAACCCCCGCTCGTCGGCGTACTCGGTGAGGAGGCGGTCGACCGCCCGGGCGACCGCGTCCAGTTTCCGGATCGGCGTGAACCCAGCGACCTCGTCGGCCTCCTCGCGGGAGAGGTACCGGTCCTGCCGTTCCAGCTTGGTCGAGAACTCCACGATGGGATCCGCCAGTTCGAGGTCCTCGTCGGGCCACTCGTCGTAATCGAGGCCGTGATCGGCGGGGTCGGTGCGCTCCCGGAGGCTGGAGCCGACCGGCATCCGGTTGCGGAAGACGATTTCGAGGGGGATGAAGTGGTTCGGGCCGGCCTCGTCGTGGTAGGCCCCGTAGTCGTACTCGCCGTCCTCGAACGGCAGGTCCGGGACCCGCGCGACCCCGAAGGCCATCTCGCGGGGCGGTTCGTCCAGTTGCCCGGGATCGAGGTCGGCCAGTTCCGTCGGCTGCCCGTCCACGACGACGCCCTCGTAGTGGGTCGGGACGCCTCGCTCCTCCAGGAGTTCGAAGTTGTGCGCGCCCATGGTACACAGGCTGGCGCCCTTCCCGGGGATCGAATCCGGCATCGGTCCCCAGTCGAACACCGAGTAGTCGTCGGTGAACGCGAAAACCCCGAGGCCCAGTTCGACCTCGCCCGGTTCCTCCACGACGCGGACGTCCTTGACGCTGGTCACGGTCGAACCTCGTCGCCGGGGCCAATCAAAGTTTCAGTTCGTCCCCGCACCCGGCCGGAGCGGTCCTACCGGAACCCCCCTTCTTTTGTCGCTCGGTCCCCGAATTCGGGACGATGGGCGACGGGGCTATCGGGACCGACGGACGGATCGACGCGGCGTTCGAGCACGTCCCGGCAACCGACCAGGCGTTCGAGAACGCGCTGGCGAACGCGCGGGCCGGCGAGCGGTTGACGGTCGCCGACGGGATCGAACTCCTCGCGACCGGGACCGACCGCGACGGAATCGACCGCGAGCGCAAAGAGCAGGTGCTGGAGGCCGCCGACCGCCGCCGCGCCGAGGTCGTCGGCGAGGACGTGACCTTCGTCGTCAACCTCAACAACAACGTCACCACCGCCTGCAACACGGGCTGTCTGTTCTGTAACTTCAAGGACCGCAGCAAGCACTTCCTAGAGTCCAGCGACGTCGACCACGGCGGGTTCACGAAGACGCCCGCCGAATCCCGCCGGATCGTCGAGGACGCCCTGGAGATGGGCATCTACGAGGTCACCTCCGTCTCGGGGCTGCACCCCGCGTTCGCGCTGGACGACGAGCACCGCGAAATCCTGGAGGCGAGCGACCGCGATGACCTCAACTACAAGCCGCCGGAGCGCTACGAGAAAGACCCCGCGACCTACGTCGAGCAACTGGACGCGATGAGCGTCGGCGGCGTCCACGTCCACTCGATGACCCCCGAGGAGGCCTATCACGCCCGCCGGGGGACCGACTGGAGCTACGAGGAGGTGTACGGCCGCCTGAAGGAGGCGGGTCTCGATTCGGTCCCCGGCACGGCCGCCGAGATTCTCGTCGACGAGGTCCGGGACGTGATCTGCCCCGGGAAGATCGACAGCGGAGAATGGGTCGAGGCCATGGAGGCCGCCGCGAACGTGGGGTTACCGACGACGGCGACGATCATGTACGGCCACGTCGAGAACGAGGCCCACCGCGTGAAACACCTGGAGGTGATACGGGACCTGCAGGACCGCACGGGCAACATCACGGAGTTCGTGCCGCTCTCGTTCGTCCACCCCGAGACCCCCCTCCACGAGCGCGGGATGGTCGACGGCGGCGCGACCCGCCACGAGGACGAACTGATGATCGCGGTTTCGCGCCTGTTCCTCGACAACGTCGAGCACATTCAGTCCTCCTGGGTCAAGTACGGCGACGCCCAGGGGCTGAAGATGCTCTCCTGTGGCGCCGACGACTTCATGGGCACCATCCTC
>CAYTAG010000021.1:0-9507 GCA_964435625.1 uncultured Halobacteriales archaeon
GTGGGGGACACTCCTCGCCCTTCTCTTTGAGCGAGAAGAACGAACGCCATGCGCTCTTGCTCTTCCGAATGAGCTGTTGAGCGGTGGCGCTTCCGAGAACGCCGACGTACTGCTTGCGGTAGTCGTCGGTGTCCCAGATGCTTTCGCCGTCGAAGTACTGTTGGCGACGTTCGAAGGTGATTTCGTTCCAGAGGCTGGCGGAAGCGTCCAACAGTTCGTGTAGCAACTCCCGGTCCTGTTCGGATCGGGGGCGTACAACGAATTGGTTGGTCCGCTTCACGACAGTAGTTTCTTATACTCCCGTGTCCTAAAGTCTTTCTGTCCATGCGTCCAAACATCGACATTCCCCACGAATTGAACGGCCGTGTGAAGGATTGGGCCGAAGCGAACGACCTCGAACACAGTGAGGCGTACATCGAATTGATCGAACGCGGACTCGGGGTTGACGAGACCCCAGACGGGCAATAGCAGGCTGTTATTCGACAGTGCCTATCGCTTGGACCCCGCCCTGAAGGGCGAGGCTTCCGCTTGCTATACGTCATCGTCCAACGTGACGACGAACCTGCGAACCTCTCCGTATCCGTGGGTTCAACCCCCAGTGGGGGAACCCCACGGCTTTAGCCGTGGGAGGATGTCAGTCCCTCTCGCAAACGACTTCGCGGAGTTCTTCGAGGAGATCGGGGCGGTGTTGGTGGAGGTCTCTCATGCCCCGATGCGCTTCTTTATGACACCGGCCGCACAGTGTGACCAGGTTGGCCAGCGCATCTGGGCCTCCTGCTGCTTTCGGGATCAGGTGGTGAACCTCGAAGTCCCGGCCCTCCTTATACCTGGGTGAGACTTCTGCCCCACAGCGCTGACACTGGTTATTGTCCCGCTCCCGGGCTTTCTTCTTAGCAGCCTTCCCGAGGTCATTTCCTCTGCTGGCGTGCATCTGTTTGGCCGCGCACGACTGAGAGCAAAACACTCGGCTCTCCCCCGGGCGGACTTCCCGGAGGAATGTGTCCCCGCACCACCCGCACCTGAAGGATTTCTCTTCGCGGTTGGCTATACTTTCTCCGTGAACACTGGCATGGTGGCGTTTAACAGCGGGCCCCGATTCAAAATCATCACGCCCGCAGGTTGGGCATTCGTGCCCACTTGAATCCTCAGTGGCCGGCGACATCATTCGCCCTCCTCACAAACGACCTCGCGTAGTTCGTCGTTGAGCTCGTCCGCGTGCTCCTCAAATAACGCTATGTCGTCGGCCAGCACGTCCTGAATGCGCCTCCCCACACGCGATTTCGCCTCCCACATCCGTTGGTCGCCGTGTTCGCCGCGGATGCATTCGCGCTCGTACTCCGTCGTCAGGGCGCGGCCGGTTGCCATACCCGTAATGCCGTTTTCTGGCATTGTAATTCCTTGTTGTATCCGACCACTCTTTGAACTTGCTGTATGGAACAACTTGTCCCCTACAACAAGATTTATGGTCGTCGGGGTTGTTGATATAACAAGCACAGGACGGCGCAAGAAGCGTCGGGGGGTGCGACAACACCCCCTCGACTGTGCTGGAGTGAACCAGCAATGTCGACCAACGTTCCGGGGTCACTTGAATCCGACCCCATGGCGGACGCATCGTTCACGTACCACCGCGAGCCGGCGCCCCAGGGCGGCCAGCAGTTCGCCCGCTGTCGGGGGTGCGGCCGCGAGATTCTGACCGGCATCGGCACTGACCGCCTGGAGCACGCGCCGGGGTGTCCAAACGCATGACCGGGACGAGACGCCGTGGCCGCCGGGCCGTCCTCCGGGCCGCGGGTGCCTTCGCGGCCGGTCGGCTGGCCGTCCCCGCGGTCGCGGGGAGGGCCAGCACCACCGACGCGCGACGCGGGGCGGCCGACGCGGCGATCCCCACCACGGACGCGGCGATCCGCGAGGCGTTCGCGGACGTCCCCCGCGTCGACGATCCGGAGCGGGTCGACCGCCTGGTCGCCAAAGCAACCTTCCCCGACGTCGTCGTCGGTGACGGATCGGTCCCGGACACCTTCGCCGGCCACGACGAGATCGAGGTCGAGACGCCGCCGTGGGTGCTGGCCGCCGTTTACGACCGCTTCGAGGGCACCAACCCCTCCCGGGACGCCGTGGCCGACGCGCTGCTGGAGCTGTGCCAGCGCCACGAACGCCACGTCCTCCCCGACGGCCGCGGCGCCGTTGACGTGCTACTCGGCGCGCTTCACGGCGGCGAATGAAGCTGCGCCGGCCGGCATCGCGCCGGGGCCGCCTGTGGCGGGGCCGCCTGTGGCGGCGCAAGCCCCCACCGCCGGCCCCCGGCACCGATGGAGTACCGCCGGCGCGGGGCCGTTCGCCCCGCCCGCGACCGCGCTTCGGGAGCACACCGCTGGCGGGCCGGTATCAGTCCGCCACCGCCGTTCGGTTGGCTTACGCGCGCGCCACACCGCGCCTTCCATGCCCCAACAGTTTACTTGCCCGCCAGAGATCATTGAACTATGGACCGCCGAACGTACCTGGCGCTACTTGCGGCCGGGCTGGCGGGGTGTACCGGGGGCGAGGACACGAGCACGCCGACGGAGTCGGCAACCGCGGATTCGACGCCGACAGCATCACCGACGCCGACAGCATCACCGACGCCGACTGACACCGCGACGCCGACACCGACCGCGACGCCGACACCGACCGCGACGCCAACGCCCGACGTCTACGATCCGTCGTTCGCCCGTGAGCACGCCGCCGAGGTGCCGCGTGATAACCTCTTCCGAAACATCGAGGAGTACAAGGGCGAACCGGTGTACTACGAGTACGGCCAGATCTATCAGGTGCTATACGACGACCCCGAGGAGGGGACCGACTACCTCCAGATGTACGTCTCGACGAACAACCAGGAGTGGCAGGGCGACGTCGCGGCACTCTGGCACGGCGACGGGCGCCTGATCGAGAACGACGTCATCGAACTCTGGGCCATCGCCGAGCGACTCCTCACCTACGAGACCACCCAGGGCGACGAGCGGACGATCCCGTTGCTGACGCTCGTCGACTTCGAGTTCCACGATTAGGTCCGCTGGCGGATGTCGCCGACCTGCTGCTGGATCGACGCCACGAGGTCCGAAATGGATTGGCGATTCCCCAGGGTCAAGACGGTCTGATCGGGCGTGTTCACGACTTCGCGGACGTGGAGTGCCTGCCCGCCGGTCGGGACGTCCGGCGGGTTGACCGCCTCGATCACGGACCAGCCCGTCTCGTCGGTCGGCAGGACGACCTCGGCCTCGTAGCCCGGCGTCTGAAGCTCGTCGACGAGGGACCGCGCCGCGAACCCGCAGGCGCGGTCGCTCACGAGACCGGAGATCGTCCGCGTGAGTTCGCGCTCCGCTGGCGGGTCCGACACCCCCTCGGCCGTATAGGAGTTCTGCGGCCGCCAGGAGTAGCCAACCGCCAGACTGCTACCGTCGCCGATGTCGCCGCGGCCGGTCGCGAGGAGACGGCCGGCGCTGTAATCCATCTTGTAATCCTCGTTGCGCTGGTACTTTTGATTCGTCGCCGCGTCGCGCACGGTCTCCGACCCTTCGATGAGCCGCGACTCCGCGAGGTCGACGGAGGATCCGACGCTGGCGGTCACGGCTTCGCCGTTGACAGGGACGGCGCCGCCGTAGACGATGGCCCGCTCGACGATGCGGCCGAAGCGCTTGCTCCCGCGGTATTGCGCGATGGCCGGGTCGCGGTCGCTGACGCGCTGGCCGGGCTGGGTCCACTCGACCGACCCGCCGGCGTCCGACCGCCGAAACTCGAAGATGGCGTTGCCCCGCTCGGCCAGTTGCTGGAGGGCGTCCAGCCGTGACGTGTCGACCGAGAGGTCGAGCACCAGCGGCGTATCGTCGAGGTCCGCCCGGAGGCCGTAGCTCTGCAGCGACTGGCTCTTGAACCCCGTCCGCGGCGTCGCCGTGTCGCGCTGGCCGTATCTGCCGATGTCCACCTGGAAGATGAGCGACGGCCCGAGGTCGTCGAAGTCGTGCTCGAACGACCGCGTGTTCGACGCCGTGGCGAACGTCTCGCCGCGGTCGTTCGACAGCCGGAGCGCCTGCTCGTTCGAGACATCGTCGAACTCCGTGTCCACGGCGCCGACGGCCACCGACCGGACGGCCCGCTCCTCGGCAAACGCGGCGCGGACGCTCGCCGGCCGCGTCTCCGGGCCGTCGAGGTGGCCGCCGGGCTCGTGGACCTGGTTGTCGAACGTAAACGGGCCGTACCGCGTGTCGTAGGGGCACACGACATCGACCGCGTAGGTAAACCCGTCGAGGATGCCCTCGGAGTCGGTAACGTCGACTCGGAGGGTGTAGGTGCCCGTCGGGAGATCCGGGCCGGTGTAGCCGTCGCCGCCGGAATAGAACCCGTTGCCGACATCCGACCACCCCAGCGTCAGCGACGTTCCGACCGGAGACGCGTTCAACTCGTCGAGCAAGTATGTCCCTCCGCCGTCGTGCTGCAGGCTCCACTGGAAGTTTGGCGCCCCGTCGGCGTCGCCGTTATCATCGTCCCTGACCTGGACGCCAAACGCATCGGCGGGGATGGGATGGTCGAGAGAAAAGGTCCATTCGGCAAAGTCGTCGCCCCCCGAGGCACTATCGCCATTGACAGTGACCGACGACCCGCCCGTGTAATCGCTGTTCGTGGGGTCCGTTCGGTTGCCTGAAAACTGATCGGCATCTTCGCCCTCGGTCGTCCAGGCGGCTTGCTGGGTCGTGGTCGCCCCACCGGCTACGGTCAGCGGCTTGTCGTCGGTCGTGGTGGTCAGCTTGTCCTCGAACTCCGTCGTCGAACTCGTGGTGGCGAGAGGGACGTTCTCTTCAACCGTCGCGTCAGGATCGTCGACGTTGGCGTCGTAACTCGTCTCGCCGATGACCTGGCGGGCCGCCACGTGCGCCTCCTCGATTACCCACTCCTGCTGGGTCCGGGCGACCAGTTCGTGGCCGCCACGGCAGACCAGCACCGTCTGCTCGGTCTGGCCGCCGGCCCTGGATTCGACGTCTTCGAGGCGGTCGACCGGCTGGCGGGTGCCGTCCTGCCAGGCCCGCACGGTCGCCCCCTCGAAGGCCCCGGCCGTCCACTTGTCGTGTTGCGGGACCGGCAGCCGGAGTTCGGGGCGGTCATCCACTCGCGGGTTCTGCTCGACGCCGTCAGCCAGGACGGTCGGCCGATGGACGTCGCCGGCGCCGGTCACGATCTCGACGTACCAGCCGCTGGCCGGGACGGGGTCGACGCGCCGTGGCGTCGCTTCGGCGCCGCCGACGGCGAAGGGAACTTCCTGGGGGAGTTCGCCGCCGACCGACGCCGTTCCGGTGTCGTCGACGACGTCGACCCGGACCACGTGCAGGCGGTTGGGCAGGACGCCGGAGATCGTGTAGGACTCGGTGCCGGGATCGAGGTCGCCGCTGGAGTGGTACTGCGGGTCGCCCCCACCGGCCCAGCGGACTTCGTAGCCGTTCTCGTCGGTGGCGTTGTCGGTCCACTCGACAAGCAGTTCGGCGGTGCTGGTGACGGTGACCTGCAGGTCTGAGGGTGCGGTCGGTGGCATGGGTAGTTACGGTGGCTGTGGTGCGGATCTGCCGGTATGAAGTCCGTCTGGAGTGAACGTTAGAGCGTCTGATTGTTCGCCTCGATTGTCCCTGAGACGTTTGTATCGACGTTGATGTGCGATCCAGTCGGATTTCGAATCAGATTGTTCGTGACGGTGCAGTTATCGTTTGTGTCGTTCGTGATCCGAATCCCGTCGCCCCCGGGACCGTTGATCGTCCATCCGAGCAGGCGCGACCCTGTGGCATTCCACAACGAGGCACCATGATTCGCGGGATTGAACGCCACGTTCCCGTAGTGGGTGCTAAAGCGCGACCAATCAACACTGCTCTCATCGCCGATTCGGAACGCGTCATCTGGCGAGGAAATTGAGACATTGCCAAACGACTGGCAGTAATTTGCCGCGATTGCGAAATGCGCGTCATTACCACCACTGGCGTGATTCCCGATGATAGTCATCCTCGCATTTTGGGCACCGTTATGAAGTTGGTATGCAATCCCCCCATTGTTCACCATCTCGTTGCCTTGGACCAATATCCGCTCAGCAGAACGTGTCGTCTCGATACCGTGGTGCCCGCTGCCGGCCCCGTAGTTGAACAGTATCCTCACGTGTTCGTAAAACCCGCTATTCCTACTCGTGAAACTAATGAGGTCAGAGACGTTCGCCGTCGTTCCAGCCCTTGTGTTCCGAATATCATTAAACGCGACCGTGCAATTATTCAATTCACCGTCTCCTACGTTTCCGTCAGCAACATTCCGTATTCCGGTGTAGACAGTGTTCCGGATCCAGAGGTGGTGGAAAGAACAGTCATCCGACGTGTCGTTCAGGATACCGCATTGGTTGAACCTGTCGTCACCGTCGGACTGCAAAGACTCCTGCCCATCAATCCAAAGATTATCAATCCCCCAATTCGATTGATTGACAATCTCAAAGACGTTGGCCGTGACGCCGCCTTTTAAGAAAATTTTCGTTGCTGGCCCCTGACCAGTAATTCGGACGTTGTCACGCCCCTGATCTGTGATCGGTTTGTCGATAGTGAACTCGCCCGCCGGGAGGGTGACGGTTCCCCCATAGGTTGGGAGATCGTTGATCGCGTTGTGGATTTGGTCAGCCAGCGTGTTGCCACTGAACTTAGACGCGTGCCGTTCGGTATTTATCTCCCTTGCACCCACCGATTCGAACTCCCCATCCGGCCGCCGGTTCGTCTCCTCGTAGGTCTCCGCACTCGTGTCGACGATGCCGACGCGCAGCGACGGGTCCGACGGCTCGCTCCCGGTCGTGTTGATCTCGTAGGAGATCGCGTCGGTCGACGTCGGGTCGAACGTGAGATAGACGTCGTTCGTCGCGTCGGCCGTCAGCGAGAGGCCCGAGCGACTGTCGGGCAGCAGCGTCGCGTCCCGGCCGTCGGCATCCTGGATGAACGCCTTCCCGGCGGAGATCGCGAGTTCGGTGTTCGTGAAATCGGGCGTGAACCCGAGGCCGTCCTCGACGTAGTCGCTGATGTTTGACCGGCCGAGAACGTCCCCGGCCACGTCGCCGCTGAACACGTCGCCGTTCTGGATGTACACGCGGTCAGTCATGTCTGTGGAAGTCGGTGTCTGCGTGGATGGTGCGTCGGTGGTCGGGTCGGCGTCGCTGTCGGAACTCGTGCAGCCCGCGAGCGCGGCGGCGGCACCCGCGACCGCCAGGTACGCCCGTCGTGAGAGGTCCATACTGCTCTCGTTCCGCGCTGGAGTACATTAGTCTAACCCCATGCTCACTTGCGGGCCTCCGAGCGCCCGACCAGTCCGGCGTCGGCACGGGCCGACATGGTGTTGCTCGTCGCGATGGGGGCCAGCAGGTCCTGGAGGCCCTGCGGCGGGGCCGTCGCGGACTCCTTGTCCGTCCGCGTGCGGACCCACTGCGCGTCGGCGCCGCCGCGCCACAGCCGCATGTCCAGCGAGTGGAACGCCGTCGGTGACTGTGTCGGGTCGCGGAACTCGACCTGCGCCTCGACGCGCTCGACGCCCAGGTAGTAGACGTCGACGTCGAACAACTCCCAGTCGGAGGTCCCCAGCGACTGACTCGTCCACGCGGACGACCCCGCACCCCAGCGCTCGGCGCTCAGGGAGTTGTTCGGTTCGTCGAACGTGAGCCGGAGGAGTTTGTTCGAGACGGCGGGGACGCCGACGTAGTCGTGGGACGGATCGAACACCATCTGCCACTGCGGGGTGCCGTCGGCGTCGTCGCGGTCGGCCGTCCCGCGCGTGTCCCAGACCCGGAGATCGGCCCTGGCGTCGTCGGCGTAGGCCACGTCGTAGATCAGCGTCGGCGCCGCGAACGACGAGGCGTCTGCGTCGTAGACGTCGACGTCGCCGAACTCGCCTGTCCGGGTGGTCGTCGCCGTGGCCTCCTCGCGAGCGCCCGTCTCGGCGTCGAACCACCGCACCTTCGACGCGGCGGCCGGGATCCCGACTGCCGCCGTCTCCGTGCTCCCGAAGTCGTAGTCGTTCCGGAACTCCTGGTTGGTCCGGACCGCCCGCCAGTGACTCCGCCGCGACCCAACCCTCGTGAGCCGCGCGTTGCGGAAGCGCCAGATCGCATCGTCGGCCGGATGCCCCGGCTCGACGCGACACTGGCTCCCGAGTTCGTAGTAGCCGTCGCGGGGGTCCTCGGCGCCGACCACGACGTACGGCACCGCGCCGACGTCGGCGGCGCCGAACAGCTCCTCGAACTCCGCGGCGAGGATCGGCCCGAACGTCTCGTGGCCGAAGTGGCCCTCCAGACGTCGCTCGTCGGGGTCGGTCGCGATGGACTCCGCTTGCGCCGGGCCCGGCGTGACGGTTCCACTGGTCGCGAGTTGGCGCCGAAGGTCCGTCGACGCCGACTCCTGGACGCCGGCGGGGATCGACAGTGTGTAGATGCGTCGGTCTGGCATGGTTACATCGCGTCCCGGTTACTGACGACGGTGTTGTTCTGCAGCGATTCCGTGGCGATCAGCCGGACTGAGACGGTGACCTCGCTGGAGGAGTCGCCGGTGTAGGTTACGGTCGGCTGCAACGGCTTCACGTCGAGCGGGTCCAGCGACTCCCCCGCCGCGTACTCTCCGACCTCAAGCGTTCCCGACTGCCGGGAGTCGTACGTCCCGACGGTACAGTAGTTGAGAAACACGCAGAACTTCGTCAGCGGGTGCTCCCCCGTCCCGTCCGCTGGAAGGGTGCCGCTGCCGTCGCCCCACTGGAGATCTGCCCCCGGGCCGACGGTGCAGTCGAATTCGAAGTAATGTATACCTGCCCCGAAGTCGAGCCGGATGTCCTTCCGGCCCTCTTCGCCGACGCCTGGAACCAGGTTCACGATCTGGTCGATTGCGCCACTGCCCGAGGAGCCGAACAGGTCCATCGGCTCGACGCCGCCAGTAACCGTCCAGGGTTGGATATCGGACCCCCGGCGGAGTTCGAACGCACCCACCTCTTTATCGCCATCGTCGTTGACATCGGCGGGCAGGCGAAGCACGGGAGCCGTCTTGACCATCTATCTCACCCTCGTACCGATCGACCGCTCGATTTCACGCCGCAACTCCTCGTTCTTGCGCTCGACAATCCGTTCGATCTCGTTGGCGTCGCGCCGGCTCATCGTCTCGATGCTGACGTCATTCCGGACCGTCACCTGCTGGCTGGCGTTTTGCAACCGCTCGTCGCCCCCCTCGCGCGGCCGGGTCGTCGCCGTCGCCGCCTCCTCGAGGCGGTGGTCACCGCCCTGGTAGTCGATACCGCCGCGCTCCCGGTTCGCCGCCGTCCGCATCAGGACGTCCGCGCCAGTCTGGTCGACGACGCCGTCAGTTCGGTCGGTGGCCTCGTACCGGCCCTCTGTCACGCTCGCCGCGTCGTAGGTGCCGGTCTGGTCTGTGCTGGTGGCCGCCCCGTCCGACCCCGGGTCGGGGATGAGCTCGCCCCACCCCGGAAACTCGGGGA
>CAYTAG010000021.1:9607-24797 GCA_964435625.1 uncultured Halobacteriales archaeon
GGCCATCAGGCCACCCCGGGAACGCACCCTCGATGGACGACCAGACGTCGAACTCGGGGAGGCCATCAGGCCACCCCGGGAACGCACCCTCGATGGACGACCAGACGTCGAACTCCGGGACGTCGAACTCCGGGAGGACGTTGTCCTCGAAGAGTTGCCATCGGCGCTCGATGTTTGCGCCGGGCGACCCCTCCGGGGCGAAGGTATCGCCACCCTGGCCCTCCGGGAGTCCGATGTCGGACCCAGCCAGCTCGAACATCCCCCCGATGCCCAGCCCTTTCAGCAGATTTGACCCCCGGGGAAGCAAGCTTGCAAGCCCGATCCCGCCGCCCGCCCCGCGGTTGAACAACGACGCCAGCCCGATCCCACTGAGGAGCCCACCGCCCCCACCACCCCCGCCGCCGATGCCGCCCTGGCGCTCCAGGAGGTCGTGGATGTCCTCGAGGACGTCCGTCTGCTCGACCAGCAGGCTCCCGAGGTCCTGGCCGCCATCGGCGAGCGTCGACGGGCCTGGTGAGGTGCCGGTGCCGGTGCCGGTGCCGCCCACGTCGCCGTCGACCGTCACAGAGATGTCGCCGATTGACTCCTCGATCTCGCGGCGGGCCTGCCGGAGTTCCGCGTCCGGGACCTCGACGCCGAGGGTCGCCAGCGCGCCGAACTCGGCCATGCTACTCGACCCCCCCGTAGAACAGGTGATGCATCTGGATCATGAGTTCGACGTCCTTCCAGGGCCACTCGCGCACGTCTCGCGGGTCGTGGCCGTGCAGCATCGCGACCCCTCTCCCGTACAGCGCGAAGTCATCGTAGCTCAGTCCTCCGAACTGGCCGCGAGCCGCTCGCTCAAGGGCGTCCAGTTTCCCTCGATCGTCGTCTCCTCGTTCACGACGTGTTCAAGCCACATCGAAACGCCCACGGGCCTCTCGTCGCTGGAGACGGCCGCGAGCTTTTGCTTGAACTGCTGGCTCTCGCTGGCATCTTCGTCGAGATCGAGGAACGGTGCGTCGACGAGACCAGCGGCCGCGAAGACGTTCCGCTTGCTCCCCGGGATGCCACCGGGCTCGTCACGTTCGGCTCGGACCGCCGAGAGTCGGTCCTCAGATTTGGCGTAGCTACCGGATCCTAGACCCTTGACAGTCACCGTCGCGTCTTCGCCGTACTCGTCGATTAGCCAGGCAACGCCGCTCAGGCGAGCCTCGGTCTCGTTGGCCTCCTTTTTGAGTACCTGTGCCGAGGCCGACCCCGAGTCGGCGTCCCGCAACACCTCGGCCAGTTCGTCCAGTCGTTCGTCGATGCGGTCGCGCTCCTCAACGAGGTCGTAGGTCTCTGGCTCGAACATGGTTAGCTCACCGAGATCCCGCCGTTCACGTGCGCCGAGACGTCCTCGGTGGCGTCGTTGTCCGCACTGACCAGGTCGCCCCAGCCGTCCGTGTCGGGCTTGATCTTCGACAGGCCGTACGTCGCGACCGTCGACCCGACGGCCGACAGCGACAGCGAGCCGTCGACAGCGTCGACGGCGTCCTGCGTCGACGAGACGTCAGTGCCTCCCCCGCCGTAGGCGAGATCGAGGTAGTCGGTGGTCGTGATAATCGCGTTGAAGTCCAGCGTCGTCTCCGGCGCCGCGATGACGGCATCCTCGGCGACCCGGGACGCCCCGCGATGGTACCGCGCGATGTTGCTGATCGACAGCGTCGCCGACTGGAGCTTCTGGACCGACCCGGCGTCGACGGTCAGGTCCCCGCCGTGGTGCGGGACCTCCGACCCGTCGGTCGGCGTCGTGATCGACGACGGCGTGATCGAGGGGTTTTCCTCCTCGTCGGCGTACATCATCGTCAACGTGAACGTCGCCGCCTGGCCCTGGTTCCAGTCGACGGAGTACTCCGTCGGGATGCAGCCGATGAGTTCGCGCTCCGCGGTACCGTCGAGGTAGTTGATGCCGGCGAAGATGCGCCCCGACGCGGCCCGGCCGGGACTGAACACGCGGTTGCCACTCCCGTCGGTGTCGTTGAACACGATGTCGTGGACCGCGTCCTGGGTATCGTTGCTGACGACGGCCTGGACGCCGAACGCCCCCTCGACGTTGCCCGCCAGGGAGTTGACCGCCTCGACGTGGCCGGCGTCGCGCATCCGCTGGAGTTGGTTCTGCAGTTCCAGGTCCAGGACCCTCTGGTTGCGACCGAACGCCCAGTAGTCGTCGGTGCCGTCCCCGCCCTCGTCGACGAGACTCCCTTTAAAGGTTGATTCCTTCCCGAACGCGAGTTCGGGCGAACCCGCGCCGGTCATGGTGCGATACCTCCGGTCGACTTGACGAGCGCCGCGACGAGGACGGCGAGAAAGCACGGGCGGTGCCACTCGGCGTCCTCGCCCTCGACGGGCTCGTCACAGGTTGATGCCTTGCACATGTGTCGTCAGGAAAGGTCCTCGTAGCCGTTGAACAGGACGTCGACGTCCCAGCGGTAGTAGTCGCTGTACTGCGCCGACTGCGGCGCCTCGTTGGTCAGCCGTAGGTCGGTGTAGGTCACGTCCGCGCGCCCGACGCCGGGCCAGGTCCGCTGGGTCAGCAGCGCCGTCCGGGCGCGCCGCTTGAGTTCCGCCCACGGGACGCCAGCCGCGCCGTCGGGATCGACGGGGCCAAACGTCGAGTGATGCAGGCCCTCAAGCCGGAGGCCGACGACCGCCTCGCGGCCATGGTCGTACTCGGTGCCGATGGGCTCGCTGTTGACGTCAGCCAGCGTGGCCCCGACGTAGGCGGCCTGCTTGAGTTTGCCCTCGCGGTCGCGGATCGGCGTCGACATGTCGACCGTCTGGCCCCCCTCGTAGACGCGGCTCTCGTCGCGGTCGACGCGCCGCACCTCGACGGGATCGCCGTTCTCGCGGTCGTAGTCGGTCCCGACGCTGTCGACGACGCTGGTCAGCTGGCCGAGGACCCACTCGACCTCGGGCGCGCTCACGAGATCTCCCTCCGGAGCCAGTTGAGTGCGTCCCGGACGGCCCGGGTCTCCTCGACGCCGGCGACCTCGACCTCGGGGAGGAAGGCCGTCCCCTCCGGGAACATCTCGGCGAGGTAGGGGTACTCCGACTCGTCGAACTCGAAGGCGAGGACTGGATCGCCCTCGACAGTGTGGTCGGAGGTCCCGTACTCGAAGAACTCGATCGCCGGGTGCTCGTACCCCCAGCGGACGGTGAGTGAGTCGCCGGACCGGTCAACCTCCACGCCGGTGAACGAGTCCAGGATGGGCTGGACGTCGTAGTCCTCTTCGCGAGCGTAGCGCTCGAGTCGACCCCGGACGAACTGTGTGGCTGCGAAGACGACGCTGTCGCGCTTGCCGACGAGTTCGTGCTCGGCCTGGTCCAGGAGCGCCTCGCGGGCCGCGTCCTCGAAGTCGCTATCGAGGTTCATCACGGCACCTTTGCATCGGGGTTGAGCAGCTTCTCGGCTTTCGCCTCCAGCTTGTCGGACAGCGCCCCGACGTTGTAGACGGTCGCGTTCTCCGGGATCTGGATCGTCGCTTCCTCCGCGAACTCGGCGGCGGCGAACAGCGCGACCGCCCGCCTGGCAGTCCGCGAGATTCCCTCACGGCCGTAGTCCCACTCGGTGTAGACGGCGTTCGACAGACTGGCGATGTCGTCGTCCAGGCTGTGGACGTCCAGGTAGAGTTCGCTGATGCCGTCGTTGTTCACCCGGCCCCAGTAGTCCTCGCCGCGGTGCTCGGTTCCGGCGCCGCCGTCGTAGTCGCTACTCCCCACCCAGTCAGTGTAGCTCCCATCCTCGCCGATGACGTGCAACTCGTTGATGGCGTCGACGTCCTTCCGGTCGAGACGGATCCGCGTGTACGCTGGGACGCTCTCGTCGACCGGCGGTTCCAGGGCCTCGGCGGGGCCGGTGGAGATCCGGATCTCTTGTTTGGGCTCGCGGCGCTCGTGGCGCCGGCGTTCGTGTCGCGGGCCTGCCTCCAGGAGCGCGTCGCTGTTCTTATGAGCCCGGTGCCGGTCGCGCTCGCTGGCGCCGTGGACCTGTGCGCCGTGCCGGGAGATGTCGTACTCGTCGGTGCGCGTCCGCGGGCCGGTCGGGACGTCAATCTCCTCAGCCTCGTCGAGGATGGTCGCCCCGCTGGGCGCGTACCAGTGGCGCTTGTACGTCCGCTCGACCCACCGGCTCTGGCTCACGATCGCGTCGACGGCGATCTGCTTGTCCTGCTTGACGTCACCCGGCAGGTCGGCCCCCCGCAGGGCGCGGCGGAGGTCCTCCAACGTACAGTAGCCGGTCATTGGCTGTCACCCGCCGCCTGCGGAGAGTGTGATCGTCGCCTGGTCGTCGGCGCCGCCGCTCCCGCTGGAGCAGCGAACCCGGACCTCGACGTCGCCAGTCTCGCGGACGGCGTCGTAGTCGGCGCTGCCGGTGTGCTCGTCGGCGACGTTCTCGATCCAGCTACCGCCTCGGAGCCGGGCGTCCCACTGGTACTCCGCGGTGGCGTCGCCGCGGATGTGGAGGGAGACGATCGTCGCCCCCAGCATTCGGATGGCTGCCGTCCCACCCGCAGTCTCGATGTTGATCGTCTCCTCGGCAACCTGTGGCGATTTGGTCACGAGTTAGTCCCCCTCACCCTCGCCCCCTTCCCCGTTCTCTCCCTCTCCGTCCCCCAATTCGGCGCGACGGGCTTGCACGGCGTCGGTGACGGTCTCGCTGGTTTCGGCGGCCCCGATCTCGTCGAGGTGGGCGTCGGCCTTGCCATCCCGGACCGCCTCGGCACGGTCGCCGTAGCTGTGGTCGAGCCAATCGTCGGCGCTGAAGTCGCCACCCCCCACACCGAGGCCGGTGGTGTCGGTGCCGGCGTCCCGGGGAGTCTCCTCGCCCCCCGCCGGGCCCTCCGGTGAGTCCTCCGACGAGCCGTCGCGTTGCTCGGCGGCGTACTCGAAGTCGCCGCGCTCCTCGACGAGGTAGCGGGCGGCGTCGGGGGAGACGTCCGCCTGGTCGCCAGTCTCGAACTGCCGGTCGGCGGCCCGGACGTACACCTGGCCGCCCGAGACCTTTTTCACGACGGGCATGGGCGATCAGGCGCTCCCGGTCGCGACGACGACCCAGCCGCTCGTCTCGCCGTTCGTGTTGAGTAGCGTGGCCGTCGCGCCGGCCGCCGTGATGTTCGATGGCCCGGTCCCGACGAAGTCGGCGTCGGCGAACGACAGCGTCGGCGTGTTGGCCCCGCCGTTGTGGACGACGGTTACCTTGCGACCCTCTCTGGCGGCGGCGTCGAGGGTAACCGCGTTCGTGCCGTCGGGGTTGACGACGTGCACCCGAGCGTCCTCGCTAACGGCCGTCTCTGCGCCGTTCGCCGGGCTGGCCGCCCCTGCGTAGGGCGATTCGCCGCCCTCGAAGTGCTCCCGGATGCGGTTGTTGGTGGTAGGCATCTGTCATGCCCCCGTTACGCCAGGGGATCCGCGATGTTTGTTACAAGCGCACCGGCCTGCAAACTTTTAACCTGATAGTCGAACTGGCCCTCGAGCCAGTTCCGCGAGTGCAGGACGTTCTCGTTGACCTTGTCGGAGTTGGTGGTCTGGTCGACCTCCATCTCGCGGAAGAGGCCGTAGGCCAGGTTCTCCGGGTCGGTCAGCATCGCGTAGCTGTTCGGCCAGCCGTTGATCCCGATGATGTCGTACTCGAAGGGCGTCACGTCGCCGTCGCCCATGAGGACCGCGGCGCCGCCGACGTCTTCGCGCTCGGTCAGGTCGAAGTTGTACTGCTGGAGCTGGTCCGGGCTGCACAGCCAGACGACGTCGTCGGGGTCGCGGAAGCGCGGGTCCAGCGTCTGGACGCCGTCGTTGAACATCTTCGTGTCGATGGGCGCCCCGCTCATGTCGACCGTGGGCATGGTGTCGACCTCGCCCGCGGCGGTCTCCTCGAGGCCGATGCGGTCCGAGTTGGTGTCTTCACCCTCGGCGACGGCGATCCAGCCGTTCCAGGTGTCGTCGAGGCCCGACGCGTCGGCGCCGGCGTAGGATTCGAGGTTGCCGCTGTCGGCGTTGGCCCGCATGCCGATCAGGCCGATGTCGTTCGCCCACCGCTCGATGAACTCGTCGATGATGTACTGCCCGAACTGGTCGTTGCCGTAGTGGGTGTTCTTGAGTGCGTCGCGTTTGGGTTCGACGAGGATGTAGTACTGTCTGTCCGTCGTGTTGAACTTCACCTCGCCGGACTCCGCGTCGGTGCTCTGCGTGCGGTTGCCGCCCTCGTCGCGCGTGTTGCCCGAGAGCTGCGGGACGCCGAATCGCGGGACGTCCATCTCCAGGCGGTCGAGCGGCATCGTGTCGACCATGTCGAGGATGTTGATCTCCTGCTGGGTGCGGGCGAGGAACTCCTCGAACGTCTCGGGCTCGAGCTGGTAGCCGTCGAGTTCGGCCAGGCCGATGTCCTTGTGCTGCCCGTGGAGGGCGTCGCGGTTCTGCTGCCGTGCCGGGGAACGCGTGTTGGTGCTCATTGGAGTTCTCTCAGGAGAGCAGCTTGCCGAGCTGGGCGAGGTTGTCGCCCTCGCCGCCCTCGCCGTCGCCGCCGGGCGCGGCTCCGAGTTGCTGGCTCGTCCCGCTCTGCCGGTTGATGCGGTCGAGGCGCTCGCGCTGGGCGTCGATGTCCGACTTGAGGGACTTCGCCCACCCGGGGGCGTCAGCCATCGGGTCGTCGTCGTCAAACCAGGCCTTCGCCTGACTCTCGGTCACCTCGTAGATCTCGCCGTCGATCTCGACCTCGGCCGTCTTCTCCTCCTGTTCGGTCTCGAGGGCAGCCTCGATCTGCTCGGACTGCTCGTCGAGTCGCTTGCTGTTCTGTTCCTGCGTGTCGCGGAGGTCCTTCGCCCATTCCGGGGCGCCGTCCCACGCGTCATCGGGGTCGTTGGTGTCGTTCTCGGACATATCGTCGGCAGCGTCAGTGCTGCCACCCTCCGACGTCTCGCCGTCGGGGTCGGGGTTGTCAGTCGATGCGGCCGACTCCTCGCCTTCCTCGTCGTCGCCTTCGCCGTCGCCGTTTTCGTCGTCGTGGTCGCCGGCCCAGTCCCGAGCGTCGTGCTCGGAGAGGTCGAACTCCGTCGTGTCGCGGTCGGTGAACCGCTTCGGGAGGTCGTCGGCGCCGGCGTCCTGGAGGACGTCCAGCGACGCGTCGACCGTCGCGAACAGCGACTCGCGGTTCGCCGTCGAGAGGGTCCGGCCCTCTTTGGCGGAGTCGCCTTGCGTGTCAACGTCCGGCGTCTCGGCGACGGTCGCGCCGCGGTCCGGGGCCTCTAGGGACGTCTTGTCGGCCTCCCCGTCATCGGTCCCGAAGACCGCGTCGACGACCGCCCGGCCGATGCTGGCGAAGCGGCTCTTCTCGCCCGGTTCGCCAGCGCCTTCGACGTCGGCCGCGCGGTTGAGGTAGTCCCACAGCCGCTCGGCCTCGCCCTCCGAGTGGCCCCGCTGGATGGCCTCTTCGACGAACCCGTCGCGGTTCCCGAGGTGGTCCGCGAGGCGCTTCGCCGTGCCCGACTTCGTTTCGAGGATCTGCGCGTCGGGGACGGCCGGGATGTCGACGGCACTCACCTCCTGCACGATACCGTCGGTCAGCTCCCAGACCAGTTCGTCCTCGTCGATCTCCTCGGGGACGGTGACCTCCTCGGGGAGGTCGTCCTGGTCCATCGGGCCGTTCCAGCGGACGGCGTCGGCGCCGATAGAGTATCCTTCGAGGACATCACCGACCAGGCCCCAGAGTTGGTCGTCGTGGACTTGCCACTCCTGCTTCCAGGCGCCCTCTGGAACTTCTTGCCCGCCGATCGTCTGGGCTTCTTCCAGAATCGTGTTCTCGACGAGTTCGAGATGTTCATCTGGAAAAACGGCGTGCATCACTCCGCCGCTTGCCTGGCCGACCGCTTCGAAGTCCGCGAACTGCTCGGCGAACGTGCGGATGGTCTCGGGGCGCTCCCAATCCCCCTGGTAGTCGACCGCATGCGGCACCATCACGATGCCCGTGGCGATCTGTTCCTCGTCGTCCTTCGCGACGAACTCGACGTCCTTGCGGAAGGCCGACCCGCCCGCCTTCGTCACCGGGGGCACGGGTCAGCCCCCCACTGGATCAGCGCGACGTACTCGTCGCTCACCAGTGCCGTGTTGCCGTCGCCGATGAACGGGATTTGACCGCCCGACCCGACGACGGAGTCGTGCTCTTCGGCGGTTTCGATCCGGACGTAGCCGGGCGGGATGTCGTCCGCCTCCTCAGCCTCGTCCATCGGGACGTGGACGCTGTGACACTCGAGGTCGAGGAGTTCATCGCCGAATCGCAACGTTACCTGTTTGGCCATGCCTCAGTCCTCTTCGTCTTCGTCGTCGGCGTCCGTCGTCTTGTCGAGGTCTTTGGCTCGATCAGTCGAGAGGACGCCGCGCTTCGTGTTCTTGTCAGTCATGATGTGGTCGACAAATCGTTTCGCGCCCGGTCGGGCCTCGCCAGGGGAGTCGGGTGTCTCCCTGGGTCATCGGTAACTGCAGATTTATGGGGGTGTAGTCCCTACCGCACAGGTATGGAGATCGCTGAGGGGATTGCGGATGCCTGGGAAATGGACAGGAAAGCGATGGCGGGGATCGAAGGCGTCGAGGGGCGGTGCCTCCCGGACGACGCGTCCGAAAGCGAACGAATGTTGCTCCGCGCCTATCTGCTCGGCCACGACTTCGTCGATATCGTGGCTGCCCGGGATGGGGGAGTTCGCTCGCATGTCGCCTTTGACAGGGGAGCAGAGCCACGCGACCACAACCTCCGCCCGTTTGATCGGTACGACCTCCGTGGGTGTGAGTCGGCTGCTGATGTGTTTGATCTGACCCACGTGTAGTCGGAGAATCCGTTTGCACCCGGCCGGACCTCAGTTGAGTAGCCGGGGAACTCTCAACGTCATCGGTGTCTGTTGCCTACGCTTCTACCAGTTCGGCCCCGCAGTTGGGGCAGTAGTTTCGGGTGCCGATATCCGCCTCCGCATCCGCATCTTCGTGCCACAGGAACTCCCGCGTGGCCGTCGGCGTTTTCCCGAATCCGGCAGGGAGCAGGCAGTAGTTGGGGCACTTCGCCAGAGTCGTGTCGATTGCTGCGATTGCTGCCATGGGAAGGTGGTCTGCGAGAAGTCGTGCCGGATTGGGTCCTCGCCCCCGGCCGGGCGCCGTCGATCGGGCTACAACCCGAGCCGGTCGCGGAGTCTGGCGGCCCGGGACTGGTCCGTGTCGTCGACTGGTTGGGGTGGATCGCCTTCTATCTGCTCTGCAACGACGTAGGGGCCATCAACAGCCCGGACGATTTCCGCTTCATCCGAAAGGTCGGTGCCTGCCAGTAATGGGCGGAGTTCGTCCTCGCCTTCGACTATCTCGCCGTCTTCGACACTCCCGATCACTTCGTATTCGTCGTCAACCAACTGGCTGATTTGCACAGTCATGCGAACTCACCTTCCACGGCCGTTTCGACGTTCGACTGTATCCGGCCCGCCGTGTCGAACGGGAGCTCGTCACCGAAGTCGGGTGCGTCCTCGGCCATCTCTTGCATCCGTTCTTCGACGTCCTCCCTACTGGCGTCAAGACCGAGTTCGTCGGCGGTTTCGTCGAAGTCGTCGAGCTTCCGGTCGGCGATCCCCGCGAGGGATTGCTCGGCACGATCGTGGTCGATCAACCATACGTCGCCGTCAGGGTCCACGATGAAGTTCCCCCCGTGGAGGTCACTATTCCCTGCGATGAGGCCCGCTGCGTATGCATCGACGAACGACTCGGTGTTGATGTCGTCCGGTTCGACTTCGTTGAACGTGCTGCCGTCGATCCCCTCCGCGGCCACGGCGTCCCGGTCCTCGTAATAGAAGTGTCCTGGGGAGTTGCCCCCCAATGTCCGGGTCACGATCGACCCCGTGAGGATGTTTTCCCGGATTTCTTCAGCCGCCTCCGGCTGAAACTCCCGGGTGCCCTCAAGTGAGCGCGTGAACACGCGATGATCGTTGTCGTGGATCGCCATGTCCTGCGCCCACGTCGCGTTCGTGATTCCAGCATCGGTGAGCGACGTTTCAGTCTCCGTTGTCGATAAATCTGCACCGTCCGGGGGAGCGTCCGACAGTTCGGGTTGATCTTCGACCGACCCGCCGTCGCCATCCCCATCGTCGTCCGGCGAACAGTACAGCCCACCGCGCGGGCCTTCGTGGACCGTGCCGTCACACTCCGATTCGTCGTCGATGTGGAACGCATCCCCCGGGACGCCCGCGGGCGTCTTCCCGAGCCGGTCGCGGAGTCTGGCGGCCCGGGACTGGTCCGTGTCGTCGTCTTCGTCCTCGTCGTCACCACCCTCGACGTTGTCCCACATTACCGGCGAGTCGAAGTCCCCCGACATCTGCGCGCTTGACAGCACGTCTTTGTTTTGCGTGACTGTTGTTTCGTCTCCGTCTATAGTAGTTATGTCAGCCATTGTTACGCGAACGCGCCTCCGAACACAATCGCCTCTTGCTCGCTTCGCGTTACATTCTCGGGATCGGGCCAGCCGTCGCCCATCACGTCCTCGGAGATGAGGATATCTTCCGGCTCGACCTCCGCCTCGAGTACCGCATGCCCGTCGAACGACCGGGCGACGCTTTTCGACTTCGACCAACTCTCAAGGGTGCCGTGGGTTGTCGTCTCTTGCGAAACTCCCCGGTACAGTTCCGGGGGGCCAGACCCTTCATAATATTCTGCCGTCTCTTCACGCAACTGATTGATATTTTCCTCGAATTCTTCTGCCGGTTCGACGGAGGCGAGTGGGATGCCATTCGATGATTGGTTGTTGGTAAATGTGGTAAATGACTCCGAGTTGTCTTCTGTGTTCGCCCCGATTTCTTGCGTGGCCTGGACGAGGTGATGTGTTGCCTCGTGGGCTTCGGAGCGGACCCATTCGCCGACCGCGAGTTCCTTGAACTCGTCGAGATCGTCGGTGAACTGCATCTCAACCGCAGCCGCCCTCCTGTCGGTCGTAGACTCTATCTCGTCGCTGTACTCCTCGTAAATCTCCCGGCGGGCATCTGCAGAGCCCCCATAAATCGCAGCCGAAGTGACGGCGATATTCGCTTGAGCATCGTCGCCCCGTTCAGACAGCTCGTCGTAGGCACTGTCAACTGCATCCCGAAGCTGTTCGTCGTCTTCCATGCGGCTGAAAAGGTACCCCAGACGATGCGCCGACAATTCCTGCCGCGTTGGCGTCTCATCACTTGCGTCAGCGGGGTCAGACTCCGACAGATCTCGAATTGACAAACTCGAATGCCCCCCTGTAATGGGCGACGATTTCGTCGACCACTCGATGACCGCGTCGTGGAGTTCGTCCTCGGAAAGCGAATCCAAGAGAGTTTCGTACTGGGGCAATCTGCTATTTGACGCGTTGGAGTGTTGCACAACGTGCCCAACCGCAGTGGCCCGTTGATCGTCTGTCATAGAGGAGACCGTCTCGTCGAATATCTGCGTCGGCGTGGTGGCGTCTTCGATCCCCTCTTCGTCTGGTGTGTAAGTGTTGTAGGACCCATACATGCCCGTCTCTACTGTGACCGCCTCCCCCCCGTCGGTTTCGAGAGTGGCCGTCGGGGGGTCTGCGTCCGGGTCTGTGTCGACGACCTCCCCATGATAGTCGTCTAACGTCGACCTCGACCCCTTGGCACGCACGATTTCTCCATTTTCGAGTTCGTCGGGTGGGGCGTGCTCCCAGATATCCGGTTCTGCGGCCCGTCCTGCCCAAAACTGGCTCGAATCCTCCACGACAGCTCCCGATTCGACCCGCTCCTGGAGTTCGGCCGCTTCTTGAGGAGTCTCGGGGACGCTTACCCCATCGCCATCCCCATCGTCGTCCGGCGAGCAGTACAACCCACCGCGCGGCCCTTCGTGGACCGTCCCGTCACACTCCGATTCGTCGCTAATCGAATAGGCGTCATCTGGTACTCCCTCGGGCGTCTTTCGGCGCTCGCTAAAATCCCGCTGACCACCCCGAATCGCGCTCAGATTAGGGACGTCGTCGGGCGGATCGTCCGGTATCTCGCCCTCGGGCAGCCGGTCGTGGAAGTTGCTTATCTCGACGTACGGGTAGTCGAGCCTGATGTTGTCGTGATGGTACGATCCAGCCGAACTCGCGTTCACCAGCCCCGACCACTCCGCCGTTGGGACGTCGGTGTACGCGTAGAGGCTGCTCTGGCCCCCCTCGCGCAGGAACGAAAGATACAGCTCGTTTGCGCCGAAGTCGAACAGCGCTTCGTCCAGATTAGATGAGTCGAACTGCGTCGTCTCGATGGGGTCCTTGCTCACCAACTCCGCTTCGACGTCGGCCCAGTCGCGTTCGCCGATCTTGTTGTCCTCCGGCGGGAGGTAGTCCGGGCGGGCCTGTTCGATGCCGGGCCCTTCGTCTTGGGGTTCCTGGCCGACGTTCGCGACGAGCGTGTCGCCGTCGACCGGGTGGTCCTCCGGGAGCGGGTCCTCGCCGACCATCTCGAGGGCGCGGTTGATCGGGATCGCACCCCGGACGGCCTGGATCTTCCGCCGAGCCACCGACGCCTCTTCTTTGGGTTGATCAGCGCCTTTGAGGGCGAACTCGATCGTCCAGTCGCGGATGCCGAACGCCTGCTGATGGAGGATCTGGTACAGTCGTTCGGCAAACTTGTGCTGTTCGGGCTGGATGACTTCGATTGCGAAGTCCCGGTCTTGCTGGTCGGAGTTCGACCGATTCGCCGACTCCGTGTTCCCGATTTTGACCGGCGGGACTTCCAGCACCTTCGCGATTTCTGCTTCGTTCTTTTCGCGGAACTGCCGGAAGTCCATCTCCTCGGAGATGCCCTGGCCCAGCGGCTCGATGGCGATCTCGACGTCGTCGCCGTCTTCGGTCTCGAGGGCGTTCTCCTCGACGAACTTCTCGACTTCGAGGACGACCGCGCGGTGGGACTCCTCGCGCAGGCCGTTGAGCATTTGGCGGAGGTCGCGTTTGGACTCCTCTTTGAGTTCGCCGCCGGTCACCTTGACGACCATCCGCGGGATGGTGTCGTTGTCGAAAAAGTCGCGATTGTAGTCCTTCGCCGCCTCGTCGGCCGTGATCGTCCGGATGGCGGAGACCCAGTCGGGGATGCCGTAGTCGTCGGCCAGCGGCGACGGGTTGGTGACGAAGATGAGTTCGTTCGCCGGCGCGTTTTCGAGAAGCTCCGCGCTCTCGGTGGCGACGTCGCCCGTCTCGCGGTCGACGAAGACGGGGTCGCGGTCGTCGTCCTCGGCGCGGCCGCGCCAGCGGTCGCCCGCCTCGCCGAAGTACCGACGTCGGCCGTTTCGGATCTGCACGTAGCCACGACTCGCGAACTCCGCGCCGTCGCCGCCGACGAACTGTCCCTCTTCGGGATGTCGCGGTTGGTCGAAGCGCGTCTGTGGCTTCCGAACACGAACCGTGTTCGCCGGGACGTGCGCGAGCCCAACGGGCGTTCCCTCCATGTCGGTGAGGATTTCGAGGCAGCACCAGCCGATGAGGTGGTAGTCCTGGCGGGCGAGTTCGAGGACCTCCGCTGGGGTTGTGGGTTCGGCTTTCTGCCGGGCTTTGGTCTGCCAGCGCGAGTCGATGCCGCGCCAGAAGTCGCGGATCGTCTCGCGCTCGTCGTCGCTCGCCTCATCGGCCTCGACGTCCACGTGCGGGGCGATCTGGAAGCCGTACCCGACCTCGTAGCGGGCCTTCTTCCGGATGCCGACCGACAAGGTTTCGTTCAGCTCGTGGAAGGAGGCGAGGCGGTCGGGGTTATAGGGCGGCTTGACGCCCTGGCCGTGGGTGCGGATTCGTCGGTCCGAGAGTTGGGTGCTGGTCTCGGCCTTCGCCAGCGGGGTGCCGTCGCCGATGCCGGAGACTTTGACCGAGATCTCGCCGCCGCCGTCGTCTGCGCTACTCATACGCCGAGCCACCCCTTACAGGTCTGGATGTAGTCATGGTGATCCTCTCGATACTCCAGCGCCCGCCGGCAGATGCCGGGCCACTCCTCCTTCGGGACCGACGGTTCCCCCAGGTACGGGATGCGGTCCTCGTCGATCGCCTCGGGCGGCATCCGCGCGACCGAGTAGATCGAGCAGAACTCCTCGCTCGTCTTGGCGACGTCCTCGCCGTGCTCGTAGCGGACGCGGATCGCAACGTGGCCGAGTTCGTGCCAGAGCGTCACGTTCGTCGTGTGCTCTTCGGGTGGTAGGCAGAGGAGGCGGTTGTATCCGAACGCCTGGGCCTGGACGTCTGCGTTCTCGTAGAGGATGCCGACGTTGACGGTTTCGTGGGCCAGCGCTGGGAAGTCCGTGAGTGCGACCGGAAGGCGCTCCTTGACGCTCTCCAGTATGTCCCCGTCGGCCCGGCCGCCGAAGTGTTCGAGCACGCGCCACGCGGCGAGCCCGCGAACCTCCTGCCCGTCGCGCTCGTAGTCGATGGCGACGCGGTCGATGGTCGTGCCGCCGTCGCCACCGTGCTTGTCGGCCGGTTCCTCTCGGACGTCGTCGTGGGTGGGTCTACTCATCGTCGATCCTCCACGGGTGCATCGGCGAGACGCCGTAGTCGAACCGCCCGACGGATTGCTCGACGGCGTGGGCGAACATGACCTCGGGGACGTCGTGCTCCTCGCACCACTCACGGCCACCCAGCGAGCCGTCACCCTGGGTGGGTGCTGCGGCTTCGATCTCGTCGGCGAGCGCTTCGAGAGTTACTTTGTAGTCCCGCCACGCCCGCCGGTAGTCTGCTGGATCTTCTGTCATGGGTTAGAGGTAACTCACTCCCGTCGACTCTGAACTCGACTGTTGCGTCGACGCCGTCCGCCGCGTGATCGCGCTCGCCGCGTGGCACGCCAGCGCAGTCGACCAGAAGGATTCGCCGTGACCCTCGCCCGTCTCGACGGCGTCAAGGTCGTTCGTGACGACCCCCAGTTGGCGGTTCTGCCGGCCATCGGGCAGGAGCTTGATGCGGCCCGTCGACGCGTGGACGTCGAAGGAACTGGCCACCTCCTGGTTGGTCGGCCGGTTGAGACTGACGGGGACCATTGCCGATGGGACCAACCCCATCTCGTCGAGGCCCTCGTACTCGCCGCGCGTGTTGTCGTAGGGCAGCGACCGGATGCCGAAGTAGTCGACCGCGTCCTGACAGTATTCGACCTGGCGTCGGTAGTCCCAGCCGTCCATCCACTTCGAGTGGACCTGGAAGAGGTGGCCCGCCGGC
>CAYTAG010000022.1:0-24615 GCA_964435625.1 uncultured Halobacteriales archaeon
CGACCGAGCGAAGCGAGGGAGCGACGAGTAACGCAGTCGGCTGGGGAGGGTGTGGAAATCCCTAGTCGTCGTGTGTCGCTAGCGTTTGCTGAGTCCGACGTGATTCGACGGCACCCGGGCGACTAGGGATGTCCTCGCCCTCCCCAGCCGCGCGGGGTTGGGCCGGCGCCCGCCAGCCGAGGGCGCCGTCAGAGGCAACCTCTGACGAGCCTCCGGCTCGCAGGCTCGCCGGAGACGCCGGCCCAACCCCGGCCACCGTCGGAGGCAAGCTCCGACGAACTCCCGCTCGTTTCACTCGCGGAGACCTCGCGCGCGTTGCTCGCGCGCGCCGTGGTACCAGTTCCAACAGCGAGAAACGGCCGGATCAAAAACGACCCGAGTTAGTCCCGCAGGCTTTTGGCCTCGCCGCCGGTGCGTTCGACCATGGACGATTCGCAACCGGACCGCCGCGAGTCCGGGTTCAAGGAACGCACGCGGGTCGACCGCGCCCGGGACCGACTCCGGGAGACGGTCCCCTCGGTCGGGACCGAGACCGTCCCCCTCGCGGACGCGGACGGCCGCATCCTCGCGTCGACCGTCGCGGCGGATCGGAACGTCCCTCACTACCGCCGCGCGGCGATGGACGGGTACGCCGTCCGCGCGGCGGACACCTTCGGCGCCAGCGACCGCTCGCCGGAGGTGCTGCGCGAGAGCGAGGCCGGGCCGAGTGAAGACGAGGCGGTCGGCCCCGGCGAGGCCGTCAGGGTCCACACCGGCAGCGAGGTGCCGCCCGGCGCGGACGCGGTCGTGATGGTCGAGGACGTCGAGCGCGTCGGCGACGAGATCGAGGCGTTCGACGCCGTCGCGGAGGACGAGAACGTCGCGCCCGTCGGCGAGGACGTCGAGGCCGGCCGGACGCTGTACGAACCCGGCCACCGACTCCGACCCTCCGACCTCGGGTTGCTCAAGTCCGTCGGCGTCGAAGAGGTGTCGGTCGCCGAGCGACCCCGGGTGTCGGTCGTCCCGACCGGCGAGGAACTCGTCCAGGCCGACCCCGACCCGGGTGAGGTGATCGAGACCAACGGCCTCACCGTCTCCAGGCTGGTCCGGTGGTGGAGCGGCGAGGCCACCTACCGCGAGGTCGTCACCGACGACGCCGACGCGCTCCGGGCGGCAATCGAACGGGACCTGGACCACGACGTGGTGGTGACCACCGGCGGCTCCTCCGTCGGCGAGCGCGACCTGATGCCGGAGGTGCTCGCGGACCTCGGCGACGTGCTGGTCCACGGCGTCGCCCTCAAGCCCGGCCACCCCGTCGCGCTCGGCGTGGTCGAGGACACGCCCGTCCTGGCGCTGCCGGGCTACCCGGTCGCCTGCATCGTCAACGCCGTGCAGTTCCTCCGGCCGACGTTGTCGTGGCTCGCCGGGACCGAACCGCCCGCGCACCCGACCGTCCGGGCGACCCTCTCGCGGAAGATTCACAGCGAACCGGGCACGCGGACGTTCGCGCGCGTGAAACTGGAGCGTGAGGACGGGAAAGTGACCGCGACGCCCACTCGTGCCAGCGGCTCCGGCGTGCTGTCCAGCGTCGCGCTGGCGGACGGCTGGGTCGTGGTGCCGGAATCCCGGGAGGGACTGCCCGAAGGCGAGACCGTCGACGTGCAGGACTGGGAACCGCCTGCGTAGCGAACGTTTATCCGGGATCGGGCGGGCAACTGCCCCGGAGATGGACGGCGGCTGGTCAGACCCGCGGCTGGAGACGACCTACCACGAGGCACGTGCCGTTCTGGAGGCCCAGAACGAGACGGTCGCGGACGTCGACGACAAGGCGATGTGGACGGTGCGAGTGACGGTGATCCTGGTCGGGTTGATCGTCTCGGCCGTGGAGTTCACCGGCGGTTCCGTCGACCACCTGTGGCTGACGATAGGGAGCGGCATGTACTTCGGATCGCTCGTGGCCGGGGTCCTGACGTACAGCGAATCGGAACTCTACTCCGGTCCGAAACGGACGTACGTCGACCAACTCCGTCGGGACCGGTTCGAGGATCGAGCCTGGCAGCAGGACCTCCTGGCGACGTACGGCGAGTGGATCGAAGCGAATCGGCGGGAGGTCCGTCGGGCCGGACGGTTGTTGCTCCTGACGCAGGTGCTCCTGATCGCAGGGGTAGTCTGCACCGCGGCCGCCGTAGTTTTTTGAGTATTGAGGAACCAGTTCACGTCGTGAACGAAGAGAAACCGAGGACGGCCGAGGAGAAGGGTCTCCGGATGAAGAAAGGCCCCGCCCCGATCTCCTGGTTCCTCCGGTGGTGGCGGGACCGCCGCTCCGCCGAGGAGTGAGGACTCCAGTACGTTTTTCGCTCGCCGAGCACTCGCTCCAGACGATGACCGACCGCCGGGAGTTCCACGACCTCGCGGACCCTGCGGACGCCACCGAGACGATCCGGACCCTGGATCTCGATCCGGGGACCGAGCAGGTCCCGCTCGCAGAGGCCCGCGGCCGCGTCCTCGCGGAGCGGATCGACGCCGAAATCGACGTGCCGGGGTTCGACCGCGCCAGCATGGACGGCTACGCCGTCCGCGCCAGGGACACGTTCGGCGCCGACGAGGCCGACCCTGCCACCCTCGACGTGGTCGGCACGGTCCACGCCGGGCAAGCCCCCGACGTGGTCGTCGAGGAGGGCACCGCCGCCGAGATTTCGACCGGCGCGGTGATGCCGGACGGCGCGGACGCGGTGGTGATGGTCGAGCGAACCGACCGCGTCGAGCGGGACTCGACGGAACGCGCGAGCGGCGAAGCCGCGAGCGAGGGCGATTCGGTCCTGATCCGCACCTCGCTGGCGCCGGGCGATCACGTCATGCACGCGGGCGCGGACGTGGCCGCGGGCGAGCGGGCGCTCGGCCCCGGAACGCGACTGACGGCCCGCGAGGTCGGCCTGCTGTCCGCGCTCGGCGTCGACGAGGTGCCCGTCCGGGCCAGGCCGCGGGTCGGCATCGTCTCCACGGGCGACGAACTCGTCCCGCCCGGGACCGATCTGGACCACCGCCGGGGACAGATCCACGACGTCAACAGCTACGCCGTCGCCGCGGCCGTCGAGGAAGCCGGCGGCGACCCCGTCGTCTACCCGCACGCCGGCGGGGCGGCTACCGCCGCCAGCCCAGAACGGGCCGGCAGGCCCGTGGGCGACGACCTGGACGAACTGGAGCGCGTACTGACGGAGGCCGCCGAGGAGTGCGACCTCGTGCTCTCGTCGGGGTCGACCAGCGCCTCGGCGGTCGACGTCATCTACCGCGTGATCGAGGAGCGTGGCGAGTTGCTGCTGCACGGCGTCGCCGTCAAACCCGGCAAGCCGATGCTCGTCGGCACGCTGGGCGGGGCCGCCTACGTCGGCTTGCCGGGGTACCCCGTCTCCGCGCTGACCATCTTCCGGACGTTCGTCGCGCCGGCCATCCGCGAGGCGGCCGGCCTCTCCGAACCGGCCACGGCGACCGTCGAGGGGACGATGGCCAGCGAGGAGCGCTACGGCGAAGGGCGCCGCCGGCTCATGCCCGCTGGACTGGTCGAGGACGGCGACGGGGACCTGCTGGTCTACCCCGTCGACAAGGGCAGCGGGGCGACCACCAGCCTGGTCGAGGCGGACGGCGTGGTCGAGGTCCCCGCCGACACCGAGTACCTCGCCGAAGGCGAGCGGGTGACCGTCGAGTTGTTCTCGGCGGACGTGCGGCCGCCGTCGTTGCTGGGCGTCGGCGAGGACGATCCGGCGCTGTCGCGGCTCCTCGACCGCCTCTCGAACCCGCGGTACCTCGCCGTCGGGGCCCGCGAGGGCCTCCGGCGCCTGCGTGATGGGCTCCCGGACGTCTGCGTCGTCGCCGGGGAGCCGAAGCGGGAGGTCGACGCCGAGCACTTGGGCGGCTGGACCCGCGAGTGGGGGCTGGTCGTCCCCGCGGGCAACCCCGCGGGCGTCGAAGGGCTGGCCGACCTCGTCGAGCGGGACCTCCGGCTTGTCAACCGCGGCACCGACTCGGGACTGCGGGCGAGCCTGGACGACGCGCTGGCGGCGGTTGCGGACGAGCGAGGCGGGAGCCGCCGGGAACTCGCGGACGCCATCGACGGCTACGACCTCACCGTTCGCGCCCACGAGAGCCCCGCCCGGAAGGTCGCGGCCGGCGAGGCCGACGCCGGCCTAGGATTGCGGGCCACGGCAGACCGCCTCAACCTCGGGTTCGTCCCCCTGGGTGACCAGCGCGTACAGATGCTGGCGAACCCCGACCGGATCGACAAGCCCGGGGTTACGTCGCTGGAGACGGCTATCGAGGATTACCTGGCGGACACAGTAGCCGACCTCGCCGGGTACGGGGCCGGGTAGCTTGCGGCCCGGGGCCGGAGAGGCGACCACTCCGAACGGCCGGCGTCGACGGCAGACCCCCGGCTCAACCGTTTTCAGTCTGCGGGGCCTCGGTTCGGCATGGCGCACGTCACCGTCGAGAACCCCGACATCTCGCTGGACGAGCCCTTCCTGCTCGATGGCCTGCCGGGACGCGGTCTGATCGGCAAACTCGTCGTCGACCACGTGCTCGACGCCTTCGACATGGAGTACTACGCGGGCGTCTACTGCGATGGCATCCCGCCGGTGGCAGCCTACCGGAGCAACGACTCCACGGTCCGGCCGCCGGTGCAGATCTACGCCGACCCCGGGCGGAACCTGCTGGCGCTGGTCAGCGACGTCCCGGTGTCGCCCTCGGACGCCCCGGAGTTCGCGGACTGCCTGGTCGGGTGGTTCGAGGAACGGTCGGTGACGCCGATACTACTCAGCGGTCTGCCTCCCGAGAACGACGTCGAGTCGGGCGAGCGATCCCGGGAGGTCTACGGCCTCTCGACCGGTGCCGCGGACGGGCTGTTGGACGATGCCGGCGTCGTCCCACCGCGGTACCCCGGTCAGGTCACCGGCCCGACCGGCGCCCTGTTGCACCGCGCGGAAGCCCGGGACCTCGACGCGGTGGGCCTGCTCGTCGAGAGCACCTCGGCGTTCCCCGACCTCGAAGCGGCCAGGCTGGTCGTCGAACACGGCGTCGTTCCCATCACGGGGATCGACGTCGACGCGACCCCGTTCGCGGAACAGTCCCTCGGGACGTCCCCCGCCATCGAGTCGTTCGTCGAAGCGGTCGAGGAGACCGACGACGGGGCGACCCGCGCCGAACCGACGGCGACGTTCTACTAGGTGGCCGAACCCTGGTGAACCGAAAGACGGAGACGCGTCGCTCGACGCCAGAAACTAGCGAGCCGCCAGGACGTTGAACCCGATCCCGAGCAACACGCCGAACAGCGCGTGGCCGATCAGGCTCAGTTCGCTGACGTTCGGCACGCCGGGGCCGGCCATGCCCATCGTGTACAGCCAGACCGGCATGATGAACATCGCCAGGACGCCCCACGTCACGATCCCGTACAGCAGGCCGACCACCCCGGCCCGGGAGTTGGTGAACGCGAACTCGTCGTTGGCGTCGACCCGCATCAGCAGCGAGAAGCCCATGCCCAGGATCGCGCCGTGGCCCAGGTGGATGGCCCAGCCGGCGGCGAGGGCCGGATCGTCCGGGGTCGCCTCGACGCCGTACAGGGTCGGGATGGCAACCTCCAGTACCTGGTCCGGGATCACGAACATCATGAACAGGCCGAACCCGATGGCCCCGAGGATGCCACCCGCGGCGCCAGCCTGCCACGGGGCGAAGCCGCTCCCCGTCTCGATCTCGGTCCCCGGTTGGGTCTCCGTACTCATCGTCCCCGACTCACCTCGTAGGTCGAATCGAACCGGCCGTCTGTCATGTTACAGAAATGACTACCGGCGATATTTATAAATAAGTTTTCCCGGGTTCCTTGGGGGATATTTATTAGGGGCAGTGTCTCCGGTTCGAGCGGGAGAACTTACCGGGCCGCCAGCCCCCGGTAGACGACAGCCAGCAGCACCCCGAACACGAGGGGGCCGACGAACCCGAGCGGTTTGACGTTCGGGACGTCGGGGCCGCCGATTGGGCTCTCCACCACGCCCGGTGCAGTGCCGACGGGTGTCCGCTCAGAAATCGAGTTCGTCGAAGCCGTTGACGCGGTAGTCCGCGCGGACGCAGTGGCCGCGCTCGTGGGGGTCGTGGCGCTCGACGTGGACGGCGTCGAGGCCGGCGTTCCAGGCCGCGCCGACGTCGCAGGGGCCGTCGCCGGCGAGCACGCCCTCGTGGCCGTTGTGGGCGACCCCGAGGTCCGCCATGACGGACTCGACCGGGGTCGGGTCGGGCTTCCAGCCGGTGTCGTCCGTACAGCACAGCACGACGTCGAACCAGTCCCGGACGTCGAGGTGGTCCAGGACGGGGTCGGCGAGAAAGCGCTGGCAGTGGGTCACCAGTCCGACCGGCCCGTCGAGGTCGGCCACGACGGCGGCGTCGTCGTGGAGGTACGTGTTCCGTGCACGGACCTCGGCGTCCTCGACGTCGTGGAACGTCGACCAGAACTCCTCTGGATCCAGGCCCCACTCCCTGAGCACGTCGTTGCGCGGGCCGTCGAAGCCGTGCCACAGCAGTTCCGCCTGGCGGTCGGTGAACCGGTAGCCCAGCCGCTCGCCGACCTCGTCGAACACGTCCCGGGTGTAACCCCAGTCGGCGTCGACCAGGGTCCCGTCGAGGTCGAACAACCAGAAATCGTACTCCTGGGCAACCATACAGGGACGTTCTCCTAGGGTGTACACCCTAAAGTGTCTTTGGGAATCGCGGCGACCGCCCGCCAGCGTCACCGCCGCCGCGGCCCGCCCGAATATGAACATATGATCATATGTGGTGGCCGACGGCGGCGCCGGGGTACGGCCGGACGGACCACGAGCGTCGGAGGGTTCCGGAAACGAGAAGGGAGAGGGTGAGGGGTTCGAACCGCAATCGTGCCGGCGTGGGTCGGGCTACTGTTCGGCGTCGAGGATCTCGGCCATCTCGACGTCGGCGTCGGTGATGCCGCCTTCCTCGTGGCTGGTGAACCGGACCTCGACCTCGCCGTACCTGATGATCGTGGTCGGGTGGTGGTTCTGGTGTTCGGCAATCTCGCCGACCGACTGGGCGAAGGCGACGCCGTCCATGTACTCCTCGAACTCGAAGGTGCGGACGATCTCCTCGCCCTCGCGCCCCCAGCCGTCGGGGAGCTGTGCCTCGATTTCCTCCTCGGAGAGCAATTCGGCCATGTGTCGACCGACGGCGCCTGGCGAGTTAAAACTGGTTGCCGAAGGTCGACGACGGCGCGGATGCGGGACGAGCGTCGTCGGTTGGCGCCGACGCGGGACGACCGTCGCCGGTCGGACCCGCCAGCCGCGGCCGCCGCCGGCACCCGGGCGACCGCCGTGGGTCGCCCGCCCCCGGAGGGTCAGTCCTCCTCGGTGCTGGGGACCGACCCGGGGGTGGCCGCTCCGCCCGGCAGGTCGTCGCCGTCGGCCCCGAACTCGGGGTCGAACAGCTGCAGGGCCGTGTTGATCGTCGTCCAGTCGTCCTCGGCGGCGGCGTCCCGGAGGCTCCTGGTCGGCGCCGCGAGCAACTGCCCGACCAGGGCGTCGGCCATCGACTCGACGGCCTCGCGTTGCTCCTCTGTGAGGTCACCCCTGGCCTGCAGCTTCGAGAGCGCCTCCTCGAGTTCCCGCCGTTTGACGCGCTCGGCGCTCTCGTACATGGCGGCGATGACGTCGTCGGCGCGCTCGCGCTTGTACTGTTCGAGCAGGTGGTCGAACTCCGCGTCGACGAGTTCCTCGACCTCGCGGGCGGCCTCGCGCCGCTGCTCGCGGGTCTGCTCGGTCAGCGACTCCAGGGAATCCAGGTCCCGCAGGACCACGCCCTCGCGGTCGGCGGCGGCCGGCGCGACGTCGCGCGGCTGGGCGAGGTCGATGAGGTACGTCTCGCCGGCCCCGTCGACGGTCCCGGCGTCGATCACCGGGCCGTCGCTGCCGGTCGCGGTCACGACCAGATCGGCGGCCGCGACGGCGGCCCGGAGGTCCTCCAGCCCGACCGCGCGACCCGCGCAGTCGATCTCGCTCGCGACGTGTTCGGCGGTCGAGAGGGTCCGGTTCGCGACGACGACCTCGTCGGTGCCCCCGTCGGCGAACGCGCGGGCCGCCAGGGTGCCCATCTCGCCGGCGCCGACGACCAGCGCCGTCGCGCCGTCGACGCCGCGCTCGCGGTCGGCCAGTTCGACCGCGGCGCTGCCCAGCGAGACCACGCCCTCGTTGATCGCTGTCTCGGTTCGGGCGCGCTCGCCCACGTGGATCGCCTTCGTCACGGCGTTCTCCAGCGTCGAGCCGATGGTCCCGACGCCCCGGGCGCGCTCGTAGGCCTCGCGCACCTGGCCCAGGATCTGGTCCTCGCCGAGCACCAGCGACTCCAGACCCGCGGCCACCCGCAGGAGGTGCCGCAGGCTCTCCTCGTGGCCCATGTGGCGGACGGCCCCCGACCGGAGGTCGGGCAACGTCTCCGCCAGTACCGCCCGTCCGGCCGCCGGGGCCGGCGTGACGACGTAGGCCTCGGTACGGTTGCAGGTCTGCAGGACGTAGGCCTCCCTGACCGCCTCGTGGAGCCGCAACTCCTCCAGGCGCGTGGTCACGCCGGCCGCGGCGGCCGATTCGATCTCCTCGACGTGCGCGCGGTCGTGCGAGACGCTGACGCCCGAAACGACGCTCATTCGCACTCGCCCCCGTCGACACCAGCCATCGTTTTCGAACGAATTGTCGTCAACAGACTTAAATTTTTCCGAAGGGGCACCGCCTGGAGCGAACCCGAGGGGACCGACGGCGCCCTCCGTCGGGCCGCCACCCGTCGTCCCTGCCGCGGCGTTCCGCGTCGTACTGGTACTCCTCGCTCTCGCCGCGGCGTTCCGTGCCCTGGTGGCACCCCTCGCCCCCGCCGGGGCGTTCCGTGCCGGGCCGGTCGCCCGGCCGCGGCTCGGCGTCGGGTCGTCGCCGTCAACGGAGCCCCCCTCACGGTTCCATCACGCTCGTTCGAACCGGTCGTACCGGAGCCGGACTGATAGCTCCGTCGCATCGGCCCCGGCTAGCCGACCTCGACGCCCTGGACCCGGAAGCCGGCCTCGCGGGCGTCCGCGACGATCCCCCCGTGGTCCGCGTCGGCCTCGTAGTAGAACACGAGGTCGAAAGAGCCCTCGCGCAGCAGCTGCTGGCACTCCCAGACGAACTCGTCGCCGTCGATGGTCAGCCCCTGGTGCTGGTTGGAGGCGAACTCCGTGTCGTCGTTGCCCGAGTAGACGTACACGTCCCCGGGATCGTGACCGGCGCGTTCGGCGATCAGGTCGCCCACGTCCAGGGTCGCCTGCATCATCTCGACGTCCTCGTCGCCCGAGAAGTCGGTGTGGACGATCAGCCCGTTCAGCGCGGTCTCGCCCGGTTCCAGCAGCGCCTCGGTCCGGCGGTAGAGGTCCTCGTCGGTGACGTCGGCCATGCCCGAGCCACGAGGTCCGGGCCCTTACAGTCCGCGATTCGTCGGCCGGACGACGTGTTCGCCGCCCCGGTGACGACCGGCCGACCGGCGGTGACGGCGCGGCAGCGGCTACCGGATCGGGCACGCGAGAACGCGTGGGTTCGCCGGAATCGGGAAGGGACTCCCGTCCAGGGGTCGGGACTGCCGGCCAGTGGGTCCTCAGAGACGGGTGACGTTGGTCGCCCGCGGGCCCTTGTCGGCCTGTTCGATGTCGAACTCGACCTCCTGGCCCTCCTCGAGGTCCGGCCCGCCGACGTCCTCCATGTGGAAGAAGACGTCGTCGTCCGCTTCGTCCGTCTCGATGAATCCGTAACCGCCTGAGTCGTTGAAGAACACGACCTCTCCGTTCGCCATTGCGGCCGTAGTTGTGTAGGCATCGTATAAAAAACTGTGCAACTCGGACGGACCGGGCGGCGGCCGCCGGTCGGTAACAGGCGACGCAGGGCCGCGCGGCGGCGATCGGTCGACGGCTTCAAAAGACACTTGGGGACGCGCTTCGACGGTGTGGACGATGCCTGGCCGCGTTCGGGGGGCGCTCGAGTCCGCGTACGAACGACACTTGATCCGGGGGATCACGGGGGCACCGGAACACGTCGCCGTCATCCAGGACGGTAACCGCCGGTACGCCCGCAACCACGGCGACGACGCCACGGACGGCCACCGCGAGGGGGCGGAGACGACCGAGGCGGTGCTCCGGTGGTGCGAGGACGTCGGCGTCGAGGAACTGACGCTGTACGCCTTCTCCACGGAGAACTTCAACCGGCCGCCGGACGAGCGCGAGGCGCTGTTCGACCTGTTGACCGAGAAACTCCGGGAGTTCGCGGACGCCGAGGACGTCCACGAGAAGGGCGTGTGCATCCGGGCCATCGGCGACGTCCAGCGACTCCCGGGACGGGTCGTCGACGCCGTCCGGTACGCCGAACGGCGGACCCGCGGCTACGAGGAGTTCCGCCTGAACGTCGCGCTCGCGTACGGCGGCCGCAACGAACTGCTGGGCGCCGCTCGCGAGGTCGCCCGCGCGGTCGACCGCGGCGACCTCGACCCCGCCGACGTCGACGTGGCCGAGATCGAACGACGGCTGTACGACCGGCCCGTCCGGGACGTCGACCTCATCATCCGCACCGGCGGCGACGAGCGGACCTCGAACTTCCTGCCGTGGCACGCCAACGGCAACGAGGCCGCCGTCTTCTTCTGTACCCCCTACTGGCCGGAGTTCCGGAAGATCGACTTCCTGCGGGCGGTCCGCACCTACGAGCACCGCGAGCAGTCCTGGCGCCGCACGAAGGCCCGCCGGGCGCTCGCGCTCGTGAAGGCGCTCGGCGAGGTCGAACTCCGGGAGGCCAGTCGGATCGTCCACCGCTTCCGGGAACACCTCCCCGACGGCGACCGACGGGACGCGTCCGTCCTCGACGGGGAGTTCGACGGCGAGGGCGAACTCGCGGACTAGTCGGTGGGCCGGTAGTGCTCCTCCCAGTCCTCGAACGTAGCCATCACGGGGCTGGCCGCGATGCCGTGGATCACGACCGACGCGAGAACGACGAACCCCACGAGCGCCCACAGCCGTTCGGCGGCGACGAGCAGTTCCAGCTCCTGGAAGGACGCCTCGTTCAGCGCGTACGAGAGGTAGTAAAACGACCCGATCCCCCGGATGCCGAAGCCGGCGACGACCCCCCGGGCCGGCCAGGCGAGGTCGGACCCCAGCAGTCCGACGAGGCCCGCGACGGGCCGGACGATCACGATGAGCGCCAGGCCAACGGCGACGTCCATCCACGTCAACGGATCGAGGAGTCCGCCGGCCAGCGCCCCGCCGAACAGGACGAGCACGGCCGCCATCACCAGTCGCTCGACCATCACCGAGTAGTCGTTGAGCGTCCGGTAGTAGTCGTGTTCCCACTCGAAGTGCCGGAGCACGAGCGCGCCGACGAACACCGCCAGGAAGCCGTACCCGCCGACGACCTCGGTGGCGCCGTAGATGAACAGCGTCCCCGACAGCGCCTCCGCGCCTTCCATCGTCCGCGCGACGCGGGAGGAGGCCGGCAGCCGGAAGATCACCAGGCCGCCCGCGTACCCCAGGACGTACCCCATCACGACGCCGACGGCGATCTTGTAGAGGACGTCGTGGAGGAACCAGTCGACCGCCCAGCCGAACCCCGTCAAGCCGGGCAGGATGCTCCCGTCGGTCGCGGCCGCCACGCCGGTCGCGGCCGCCAGCGCGATTGCGAGGTTCGTGAACGGGAACGCGAGCCCGTCGTTCAGTCCCGCCTCGGAGGTGAGGCTGAACCGGAGGCGCCGCTCCTGGTGGGTCTGGTCCGGTTCCTCCTCCATCTCGGTGAGCGGCGGCCCCGCCTCGATGTCGGACGCGAGGACGGGATCGGTGGGCGCGATCACCGCACCCAGCAGCACCGCGGTTGCCGGCTGGAGGCCGAGCACGCCCCACCCCAGCAGCACCGTCGTGGCGATGGTCAGCGGCATCGTGATCCCGAGGAGTCGCCAGGTCGGCCCCCAGCCCCGCCAGGAGAACGGCCGGTCGATCTTGAGGCCGGCCCCCATCAGCGCGACGATGACGACCAGTTCGGTCAGGTGCTCGACGATCACTGCGTTCCCGATCATGTCCGGCGGCGCGACGCCGTGGGGCAACGAGAACAGCACGAAGCCGCCGGCCACGTACAGGATCGGGACGGACATGGGCTGGTGTTTGAGCAGCCGCGGCAGGATCACGGCGCCGAAGATGGTGACGCCGATGATGACGAGCGCAACCGGGTACGTCTCGACCATTGGAACCTGCCTAGGGAACAGTCGCGGGTAATTGTTGGGTGGCTATCGCCGGCCGCCACCGTGGAAAGTCCACCTTACGGGGCCGGCCTCATCGCCCGAAATTCCGATGGACTCGCTACGCTCGTCCATCGACGTCTGGCCTAGCGGCCAAACCACCGTCACTTCGCTTCACTCGTGACGAGCTTCGGACGGTGAGCGAAGCGAACCGTCCGAACTTCCGATGGACACCCATCGTCCATCGACGTTTGGCCTAGCGGCCAAACCACCGTCGTTCCGCTTCGCTCCACGACGTACTTCGGGCTACCGCCCGAACCGCCGCTTGCGGTTCTGGAACTCCCGGATCGCACGCAGGTAATCGCGCTTGCGGAAGTCCCGCCAGTTGACGTCGGTGAAGTAAAGCTCCGAGTACACCGACTGCCAGATCATGAAGTCCGAGAGCCGTTCGGCACCGGTCTTGATGAACAGGTCCGGTTCGGCGGCGAACACGAGTTCCTCCTCGACGGCGTCGCCGTCGACCTCGTCGGGGTCGAGGTCGCCGCGGTCGACCGCCGTCGCGAGCGACCGGACGGCCTCGGCGAACTCCTCTTTGCCGCCGTGGCCGATGCTGACCTGGATGGGTGCGTCGGCACGCTCGGTGTCCCCTGGGCCGCGGACCGCGAGCGGGCGAGGCGCCTCCACGGCCGCGAGTTGCCGCTTCAGCGTCGGCACCGCCGCGGGGTCGAGTACGCTGACGTAGATGGACACGCGCGCGGCGTCGTACTCGTCGGCCCACCGCAGGAACCGCTCCAGCGTCGCGTACGCGTCCTGTTCGAGGAGGTCGCGCTCGGTCACCGCCAGGGCGACGTGATCCGGCGTCGCCGCGTCGGCCGAGCGCACCTGCAACGCCAGGAACTTGTCGTACAGGCCCACACACGGAGGTGGGGAACGGAGAACCTAAATCCCGCCGCTTTCGACGGTCCCGAGATTCTTAAGTAGGAAACAGGTGAATGGGGGGGTACGTGACCGACATCGTACGGCGAGCGGGTGCGTTCGCGGCCGTCGGCTCGCTCGCGCTCGCAGCGCCCATCGCGGGCGGCGCCTCCGCGGTCGCCTTCCTCGCAATCGCCGTCATCGCGGCGTTCGTCGTGACGGACGGCCCCCTCTTCGAACTGTTCGCGCGCCCGGGCGACCGGAAGGGCAACACGCTCTACGGGCTAGCGGGGTTCGCCCTCGCGGCGACGGGGCTGGCCCTGCTCGCGATGTTACCCGGGTTCGGCCTGCCCGTCCCGGTGTTCGTCGGGACGGTCCTGTTGCTGTCGTACGGGAACGTCGGCGAACAGGTCGTTCGCTCGCGGGTCACCGCCGAGGTCGCGGCAGTCGTCGGGTTCGGCGTCGTCGCGTTCCTGGCGGCCGGTCTCGGGATGGTCGTGACCGCGAGCCTCGCCAGCGACGTCGGTCAGTCGCCGGGCGAAGTCGTCTTCCTCGCGGCCGCCGGGACCCTGTTGGCGGCGCTGTTGCGCTCGCTGTTTCTCGAACGGGACGACCCGCTCGTGATGCTGTCGGTGGGCCTGCTGCTGTGGTTCCTGGCCGACCTGACGGTCCCGGCGCCCATGGAGGGCGTCCTCGGCGCCCTCGGGGTGACGCTGGCGCTGGGCTACGGGTCGTTCGCGCTGGGGGCGGCGTCCATCCCGGGGATGCTCACCGGCGTCTTCCTGGGACTGTTGACGCTGGTGCTCGGCGGCCCGGCCTGGTTCGTCGTCCTGGTAACCTTCTTCGGCGTCGGGGCGCTGGCGACGAAGTACCGCTACGACCAGAAGGTCGACCGCGGCGTCGCCCAGGAGAACGAGGGCGCCCGCGGCAGCGGCAACGTCCTCGGCAACTCCGCGGTGGCGCTGCTGGCGCTGCTTGGCTACGCCGCCTCGCCGGACCTGGTGGACCTCCCGGAGGCGATCTTCCTGTACGCGTTCGTCGGATCGCTGGCGACGGCGCTGGCCGACACGCTGTCCAGCGAGATCGGCGGCGTCTACGACGATCCGCGGCTGATCACCACCCTGGAGGTCGCAGAACCGGGCATCGACGGTGCCGTCACCTGGCAGGGCGTCGTCGCCGGGACCGCGGGTGCGGCCGCCGTCGCGGCCATCGCCGTACTGCTGTACCCGACTGTCGGGGCCGTCGGCGCGGCCACCGTCGTCGTCGCCGGGTTCGTCGGCATGAACGCGGACAGCGTCCTCGGGGCCACCCTGGAAGGCGACCGCCTCGGCAACAAGAGCGTCAACTTCCTCGCCACCCTGGCCGGCGCGGTCACCGCGGCCGGCCTCGCCTGGCTGCTGGGCCTCTGACGGCCTACTCGGCGGGCGCCGACTCCGGGTCCTACCCGGCGGGCGCTTCGAGCAACTGATCGACCGTCCTGATCCGGAGGCTGGTCGGCCGCTTGACGAACTCGCCCGTCTCGCGGGCGATCACCTGCGCGACGCCACGCTGGGCGGCGACGTCGAGCACCCGCTGGGTGAGTTCGCCGTCGAGGACGACGGCCCAGGGTGCGGCGTCGGCCCCCTCGATGACCTCGAACGCGTCGGGCGCCGGCGCCTCCGCGAGCACCCCGAAGGACTCGTCGACGAGCCTGACGACGGCGTCGTCGGTTTCCACGACTGCGCGCGCGTGGTCCACGAGGGTCGACGGAGCAGGGCCGTTCCCGTCGAGGGCCCCCACGTCCGTCGATCCAGCCCCGTCGCTGGCGGTTCCGGCGTCGTCCGCGAGATCGTCGGGCGATCCATCGTCGGTGCCGCCGAGTTCCGCGTCGGCCTCGTCGGCGGCGCCGGAGACTGATGCGTCGGCGTCCGCTGGCTCGTCGGCGCCCGCCGGTTCGGCGTCCCGGTCGGCCGGGGCGTCGCCGCCCACCGGTCGGTCGGTCGGGACGCCTTCGACCGTCCGGTCGGCGTCGCCATCGCGTCCCTCGGGTGCGGTCCCGCCGGGTGATGGGCCGCCTTCTGGCGCCGCCTCGCCATCTGCTGACGGCGCCGCGGCGCCGTCGGCAGCCGACGTTCCCTCCGGCTCGACGGCCGTCGGGTCGCCGTCCGGCGCCGGCCGGACGCTGCCGTCGGTGGCGGCGACGCCCTGTTCCTCGTCGGCGATGACCTCGTAGGGCATCTTCTCGCGGAGCGCCTCGGTCACCTCCCGGCGGGAGAGGTCCTCGACCGACCGGCCCGCGGGGGCCAGGGCGACGTAGTCCACGTCGCCGACCTGCGCGAGTTCCTTCAGGATGAGGTCACCGCCGCGGTCGCCGTCGAAGAACGCGGTGACGGTCCGGTCGGCGGTGAGTTCGCCGACCACCTCCGGGACGTTGGTCCCCTCGACGGCGACGGCGTTCTTGATGCCGTACTGCAACAGCTGGAGGACGTCGGCCCGGCCCTCGACGACGATGATCGCGTCGCTGTCGCCGACGTGGGGGCCGGCCGGCAGGCCCTCGTACTCCGTGATGTCCTCGACGCGGACGCTCCGGCGAACCTCCTCGAGGATTTCCTGGGTACTCATCACCGAGTCGTCGAAGGACTCGGCCATCAGTTCCTTCGCGCGGTCGACGACCTCGCGGCGTTTGGCCGCGCGGACGTCCTCGATGCCGGTGACCTCCACCTCGGCCCGACAGGGGCCGATGCGGCTGATCGTCTCCAGGGAGGCCGCGAGGACGGCCGTCTCGATCCTGTCGAGGCTGGAGGCGATGGTCAGGTCGCCGAACGAGTGTCCGCGCTCGCTGTCGACGTCGACGTCGATGCGGCCGACCTTCGAGGCCTCCTGGAGTTTCCGGAGGTCCATCTCCGTGCCCAGCAGGCCCTCGGTCTGTCCGAACACCGCGCCGACGACGTCACTCCGCTCTACCACCCCGTCCGCGGTCACGTCTGCGTGAATGAGGTATTTCGCTGTATCCTGCATGGTGAATCTGCCCCCGCCCAGGGGCGTGTGATCGTGATGATGCCATGAGGTCGCTCATGGACTCTCGGTACTACGAGCGCCCCGGACAAAATACCTGTCGCCGGCGGGACAAACTGCCGGAGTCTTCCGGCAGGCGACCGGGATCATTCCAGTTCGTCAGCTAACACCTCCGACCCACCGTCCGACGACGCCGCATCGCCGGCGACGGGTTCGCCGTAGACCAGCCACTCGGCGCCCGCGTCGCGGGCCGCGGCGACGACCGCGTCCACGTCGACGACCCCCTCGCCGAGTGCCACCGGCGATCCGTCGGGGTCGACGTCCCGCAACGCCACGAGCGGGACCCGGCCGTCGAGTCGCTCCAGCACCGCGGTCGGGTCCCGGTCGGCGGCGGCGGCGGCCCCGACGTCCAGTTCGAACGCGAGGCCGTCGCCCGACCGCTCGACGAGCAGGTCGAAGGCGTCCGACGTTTTCTCGTTCGCATGGTGGTCCGACTCGTCCGACAGGTCGACCGGCCCGAATTCGTGGCTGCCGTTCCGGTAACAGAGCGTCCGGCCGGACGCGGCAAGGCGGCCGCCCAGCGCCGACAGGCGGGTGGCCATCCGGTTTATCGCGTCCGCGTCCACGAAGTGTGCCTCGTGGACCGGCGGGACGACGACCCGCTCGCATCCGACGGTCGACAGATCGCGGACGACCCGCCGGCGCTCGGCCTGGAGACGGTCGTGGGCGACCGCGACCGCCACGGGGTCGAGGTCGGCGTCGCCCAGTGCCGCCGCCACCGGCCGCAGGTGTCCCTCGTCGAGGGACTCGAAGGCGATCCCGTCGAAGCCCGCCTCGGCGATGCGCGGGAGTAGCTCCGACGGGGGGTCGGCCGCCCCGGAGTCGGGGAGTCGGACCGCCGTTCGCATGCTCGTTCCGAGGGGACCCGGGTAGATATAGCTGGGGACGTGAACTGGCCGCAAGGGCAAGAATCACCACCTTCCGGCCCGACCGTGCGGGCATGGACGACGAGCATTTCGAGACCCGCGCCATCCACGCGGGGCAGGAACCGGACGAGGAGACGGGCGCGATCATGACGCCCATCTACGCCAACTCGACGTACGTCCAGGACAGCCCCGGCGAGGACCGCGGTTACGAGTACTCCCGCACGGGCAACCCCACCCGGACCGACCTGGAGGACAACCTCGCAAGCCTGGAGGGCGGCGAGTACGGCCGCTCGTTCTCCTCGGGCATGGGCGCGATCAACACCGTCCTCAACCTGCTGGAATCCGGCGACCACGTCGTCTCCAGCGACGACGTCTACGGGGGTACCCGCCGGATCTTCGACCAGGTGTTCGAGAAGTACGACCTCGAGTTCTCCTACGTCGACATGAGCGACCACGAGGAGGTCCGGGACGCGATGGGCCCCGAGACCGAACTGCTGTGGGTCGAGACCCCCACGAACCCGCTGTTGCGGGTGGTCGACCTCGCGGCGATGGTCGAGATCGCCGACGAGTTCGACGCGCTCTGTGCGGTCGACAACACCTTCGCCACCCCCTACCTCCAGCGGCCCCTGGAGTTCGGCGCGGACGTGGTCGTCCAGTCGCTGACGAAGTACCTGGGCGGTCACTCCGACGTGGTCGGCGGCGCGCTGATCACCGACGATCCGGACCTGGACGAGGAGTTCGGCTTCTACCAGAACGCCGTCGGCGCGACGCCGGACCCCCACGGCTGCTTCCTGGTGCTGCGGGGCACCAAGACCCTGCCCGTGCGGATGGACCGACACTGCGAGAACGCCCGCGAACTGGCCCGCTGGCTGGACGACCGCCCCGAAGTATCCCGCGTCTACTACCCCGGCCTGCCCTCCCATCCGACCCACGACGTCGCGGCCCGCCAGATGGACGACTTCGGTGGGATGCTGTCGTTCGAACTCGACGCCACCCTGGCGGAGACCAGCGAGGTCGTCTCGACGACGGAGGTGTTCGCCCTGGCGGAGAGCCTCGGCGGCGTCGAGAGCCTCATCGAGCAACCGGCCGCGATGACCCACGCCTCCATCCCGCCCGAGGAACGGGAGGCCATCGGCCTCGCCGACGGCCTCGTCCGGGTCTCGGTCGGCATCGAACACGTCGAGGACCTCCGGGCCGACCTGGCGCGGGCGTTCGAGCGCGTGCTGGAGTGAACGGCGGTCGCGCTACCTGACTCGCGGTTCGAGGCCGACGGCTGGGCGGTCATCCCGACGTGTGCGACCGGAAACCGACAGTCACCTGGAAGCGGCCGGTAGCGACACCGAGACGACGCTCCCGCGGGGGTCGTTCTCGTCGAACGCGAGTTCGCCCGAGGACAGCGAGACCGTCCACTTCACCAGCCAGAGGCCGAGGCCGCTGCCGTGTTCCAGCGGCGTCTCGGCCGACGACGAGAGGACCGCCATCTCGTCGTCCGGGATGCCGGGGCCGTCGTCGGCGACGCTCACCCGGATCTCCTCGCCCGCGGGTTCGACCCGGACGGTCACCTGCGGCGCGTCGCCGTCGTGGTGGACCACCGCGTTCTCGACGAGGTTGGCCACAGCCGTCTGGAAGAGGTCCTCGTCGACGACGACGGCGCGAGCGTCCTGGTGGGACTCGTAGGCGGCCTCGAACTCGACGGTCGCATCGGGGTACTCCGCCCGGGCGACCTCGACGACCTCCGCGACCACCGTGGGGACCGACACGACCATCCCCGAGCCCCGGCGCTGGATCGTCTCCTCGAGGTTGCGGGCCTTGTCGCCCAGTTCGACCACCCGCTGGGCGCTCTCCCTGGCCTCCTCGACGTACTCGCGGTCGGCGGGGTCGACCTTCTCCTCCAGGACGTTCATGTACCCGGAGATGAGGTTCAGTTCGTTGCGGATGTTGTGCCGGAGGACGCGGTTGAGCACGCCGATGCGGCGCTCGCGCTCGACGACGTCGGTGACGTCGTTCAGGTAGACGATCCGTCCAGTCTCCCGGCCCAGGCCGTCGGTCAGTCGCGTGGACCGGGTGTGGAACACCCGGCGGCTGTCCTCCGTCTCGATGACGTACTCCCCGCCGTCGGCGACGGCGTCCCGGGGGAGCGCCTCGTCGACGACCGTCCCGACGGCCACGTCGTCGACGAGGAGTTGCTGGGCGGTCTCGTTGGCGTCCAGCAGGCGGCCGTCGGTGTCGAGGACGACCACCGCGTCGTCGAGCGCGTCGAAGACGTACGAACGGGCCGCCGGCACGACGTCGATGAGTCGCCTGCTGAAGACGCCGACGGCGAACAGCAGGGCCGTGACTGCGAACCCGAGCGGCGTCGGGTCCACGGCGGGATGGGGCCAGTCCAGGAAGATGTATCCGATGCCGGCCAGCCACGGGACCGTGATCCCGAGGACGACGACGCCCGACTGGGTGCGATAGAACGGCGACCGGCCGAACGACGTGAACAACAACAGTCCGGTCGCGACGGCCAACAACCCCCAGCCGTAGGCGGCGAACACCCAGAACCACGTGCCGCGGTGCGTGTCGAGCACGGTCATCTCTCCGAACGCCGTGGTCTCGAACCCGCCGTAGAACAGCCCGTGGAACTGCGTCGTGGCGATGACGAGGAGGGTCACCGCCGGGACGACCAGCATCGTCGCCACGAGGCGGCGGGACACCCACCGGTCCCGCCCCGCGTACAGCAGGGCGAACAGGAAGAACCACACGGGCGCCGTGGCGACCCCGAGGTACTTCGTGGCCGTCAGCGCGACGTACGAGGACGGCTCCAGCGTGAACAGGCGGGCCAGCGACCCCAGGATCCACACCGTAAACGACAGGACCATGAGGCCGAACACCCGGCCGATCAACTCGTCGAGGTGCTCGCGGGCGACGTAGACCGTGAGCGCGCCCGTCAGCGCCGCCGCCACCAGGTGGCTCGCCCACACGCCGACGAGGAGTGACGATTCGAACACCTTTGTTCCCCTATATCATCCGCTTGAATATAAAAGGCAGGTCTTTCGGCAACTCCCGGTCCGTCACGGCGTCGGTGTGGGCGTCGCCCGCGGGACCGGCCACCGCCTCGCCGGAACGGTTCGCCTACACTGAAATGGGACGGCCACGTAGGCCCGCACATGCAGCTCGCAGACGGCGTCTACGCACTCAGCCAGACCGTCGAGCACGACGAGGGGTCGACGACCGTCCACCCCGCTGCCGTCGAGACCGACCGCGGGGTCGTCCTGCTGGACGTCGGCTTCCGTGGCCAACTCGACCAGCTCTCGGGGGCATTGACGGACGCGGGCCACGACCTCGAAGACGTGTGGGCGACCCTCATCACCCACCAGGACGGCGACCACGCGGGTGCGCTCGCCGACGTCGTCGACCGGACGGACGCGGTCGTCGTGGCCCACCGGGAGTGTACCCCCTACCTCGACGGCCGCGAGGACCCGATCAAGGGCGACGGCGAACGGTACCCGTCGGTCCCCGTCGACGTGGAACTGGTCGACGGCGTCCGGTTGTCGACCGCCGCAGGGCCGATGGAGGTCGTGTTCACCCCCGGGCACGCGCCCGGCCACGTCTCGCTTTACTTCCCCGAGGAGAAACTCCTGATCGCGGCCGACGCGATGACCGCCCGGGAGGGCGAACTCGCGCCCCCGAGCGAGGAGTACACCCTGGACGTGGAGGAGGCGACCGAGTCGGTCGGCCGCCTCTCCGAGCGCGACGTCGAGCGGACGCTCTGTTACCACGGCGGGTTCGCCGAGCAGGGCACCGGCGCCATCGCGAAACTGTGGAACGAACTGGTTGCCTGAACCGGCCGGGCGCACCCCGGGCGATCCAGGGTCGCCGCGAACCGTCGGCCGGCCCCGCGAGGCCCCCGGACGGGTTTTCCGTATCCGGGCCGTAGACGTGGTATGCGGTACCTCGCAGCGACCGACGGCGACCGGACGAACGAGGTCCTGCTGGAGTACCTCGAACCCCGATTGCGGCCGGAGGACACCGTCCACGTGGTCCGGTCGTTCGAGGGCCAGGGCGACGCCGCCGTGGTCGAGGAGGACAGCGAGAAGTACGTCCGGAGCCGCGAGGCCCTGGACGGCGTGGCGGAGCGGCTGGAAGAGACCGCCGGGGTACAGACACACCAGCTCGTCCGCGGAAACGAACCCTACGAGGACGTCCTGGCGTTCGCCGACGAGCACGACGTCGACGAGATCGTCCTCGGCATCCGACAGCGGTCGGCCACGGAACGCGCACTCTTCGGGAGCACCGCCCAGGCGGTCCTCCAGGGCGCCGACAGGCCCGTTGTTGCTCTACCCCTGCCGGAATCGTAGCGGGTCCGTCGAAGACTCCGCCGCCATCCAGGGCTCCGTCCAGCGTCACTGACCCCGTTCGATCCCGTCGTAATGGGAAGAACTAAGCCCGGAGTCCCCCACCGCCCGGACATGTCAGTCCGGACGTTCGTTGCCAGGTACGGCGGGAACGCGGGCATCGTGTTGGCCGTCGCCGGCGGGTTCATGCTGACGCGGGAGTCGCTGCCGCTCGGGATTCCCCACGCGATTGCGACGCGAGCGGTGTTGCTGGCCGCGGCGCTGGTGTTCGCGGCCCGGTTGGCGTTCGTGGCCGTCGATCCCGACGGTGCAGTGGACGCCGGGATGGCGCCGCCGCTACGGAACGTCGACGTGACCGTCGAGACCCGGAGTGACCTCTGGAAGGCGGCCACGTTCGACCTGCTGGCGGCCGTCGTCTGCCTCGGACTGGCCGTCCTGCTCCCGTCGCTGCCCGGACGGTGAACGTCGACCGACGGCGTTCTCGCGGCGGGCATCGCACCCCCCATGACGTTCGAGGTCATCGTCGTGACCCGTGCCGACCTCTGGAAGCCGGTGGCCTACGACGCACTCGGGGTCGTCGTCTGCCTGGGACTGACGGTGACGACGCCGGTGCTCTCCTAGGGGCTACCGACGACCGCGAGAAGGAGCGGAGCGTCCTCAGATCCGGCCGACTTCGCCGACCTCGACGCTCTCGACGCCCTCGACGTTGCCGAACGCCTCCTCGACGGCCTCGGTGCCGCCGGCGTCGTCGGGGACGATGACGGTGGGCGTCAGCGCGACGAGGCCAAAGGCGACGTCCTCGCGGTCGAAGCCGTTGATCTTCGCGCCCTCGGGCAGCGACCCTTCGAGGCGCTCCTGGAGGGCGTCGAGGTCGACTTCCGGGCTCTGCGGCATGACCTTGATGTTGGCAGCGACCTTTCCCATGGTTAGGGCCCCATGAACCCGCAGTCCGGGCACTCGTAGAGGTTGCTCTGCTTGCGGCACTTCGCGCAGCGGTAGATCTGGTGCCCGCAGTCCGGGCACTTGAACGCGGCGGCGGTCGTCCCCGAGATGTTGATCCCGCAGGAGACGCACTTGCGCCGACTCGTCTGTCTGCTCTCGCTCATGGGTCACCGTTCCCGCCTCAGGTTTAATCACTTTTCGAATCCAGGTCCCCGGAAGCCCCGGTGGCTGGCCCCGGTGGGAGTCCCGCGATCCGGCGGCCGACCACGTCGGCGTACCCCGAAAACGACAGTTTCAGCCGCGGAACGCCGGGGAACGACAGGGTCTGTAATGCCAGCAGCGGTCTGTCGGCGTCGCACCCACGTTCGCGCAGCGCGCGCTCGACGGCCTCGTAGCCGTCGGCGACCTCGGAAAGAGGTGCATCCGCCGCGGCGCCCGCCAGCGGCAGCGGGAACTCGGTGACCACCTCGCCGTCCTCGACGACGGCCCACCCGCCGCCCATCTCGACCACGCGCTGGGCCGCGGTCGCCAACGCCGCCGGCGCGACCCCGACGGCCAGCAGGCCCGGGACCTCCCAGGTGACCGAGGTGGCGACCGCGCCCCTCGACAGGCCGAACCCGGTCAGGAAGCCGGTGAAGCCCCGATGTGGAGCCTGGTCGTCGTCACCGCTGGCGGGATGGCGGTCGAGCAACCCCGCCAGCAGGAGGTCCTCGTCGGGGTCGGCGGTTAGATTGCCGTCAGCGACCGGCGGCTCGACGGTCGTCTCGTCGGTGAGCAACCCCTCGCCGTTCTCGATGGCTCGCACGCGCCCGTCGTCCGCCGCGCTCGCGGGGACCTGGAAGTCCGCAAGGGTGGGGTCGGCGGCGATGGCGTCGTAGAACGCGTCGGGGTAGTCGTGCTCCAGGGGGCCGACCAGGGGGTCGCCGTCCGCGACGACCAGGTCGCCGCCAGCGACGACGTCCCGGACGGCGACGGATTCGAGGTCCGAGAGGACCACGACGTCCGCGACGCTGCCGGGCGACAGCGAGCCGCGGTCCGCGAGTGCAAAATGCCGCGCCGGGTTCAGCGTCGCCATCCGGACCGCGTCCACTGGGTCGACGCCCTCCTCGATTGCACGGCGGACCACGGCGTCCACGTGCTCGCCCTCGATCAGGTCCCGGGGCCAGGTGCCGTCCGTACACAGCGAGAGTTCGGTCGGGTCGAGTCGGTCGGCGGCCGCCGCGAACGCCGTCAGGTCGTCCCGGACCGATCCGGCGCGGCCGATGGCGTGCAGGCCCTGCTCGACGCGCTCGACCACGCCGTCGGGGCGGATCGCCTCGTGATCGTCGTCGACGACGGTGGCGAACGCGGCCAGTTTCTCCCCGGAGGCGCCGGCGCCGTGGCCGGTGACGGGCTTGTCCTCCGCGCGGGCGCGCTCGAACAGCCGTTCGGCCGGCGAGTCCGTTCCGACGACGTGTGCCCAACCGACCTCGCCGACGCCGACGACGCGCTCGTCGGCCAGCAGGTCCGCCAGCGCCGCGGCGTCCTCGTCGTCGGCGCGCGCGGGTTCGAAGGTGTCGTACAGCGGTTGCGGGGGAACGGTCGGCCGGACGGCCAGCGGGAGTTCTTCGTCGACCGCGAGCAGTTCCTCGACGCCGCGAGCGCCGAGGGCGGCCCCGAACGAGGACGCCTCGGTGATGATCGTCGTCGTCCCCCCGAGCAGCGAGTAGTGGTAGGTCCGTTCGACCGGGGCGGCGACGTCGACGTGGGTATGGGCGTCGACGAACCCCGGGACCACGTAGGCGCCGGCGGCGTCGACGACCGTGGTGTCCGGCCCGACGACGGGGTCGGCCGACTCGGGGAGGGCCGCGATCCGGTCGCCGCGGACGACGACGTCGCGCTCGCGGGTGTCGCGGAGTTCCGGGAGGACGACCGTGCCGTCGACGACCGCGAGATCCGCGGGTTCGTCGCCGAGTGCGACGGGTTGCAGGTCGTTCATCGGTCGAGGTTGCCCGGCCGTGGGGTTATCGTTTTGGGAGTCGGCGGAACGGTGAAGGTTGTCGCGTGCGGGACGCGGCCAATTCTTTAGTTTCTAAAGTTTATTTCTTTGGAAGTTGGGGTTAGGGGTCGGCGGTGGTCGGCGGCGACGGGGAAGGGAACTCTTAAGTCCGATCCGGGGGTAACAGAGGGTGCACGGGTTGGTGGTCTAGCCCGGTTATGACACCTCCTTCACACGGAGGAAGCCGGCGGTTCAATTCCGCCCCAACCCACTC
>CAYTAG010000023.1:0-13382 GCA_964435625.1 uncultured Halobacteriales archaeon
GCGCCATCACCGAACTCGGCAACATGATGGTCAGCGGGTTCATCGACGGCTGGGCGGACGTCCTCGGGCAGACCATCGACCACGCGACCCCGCAACTGGTGTACGCCCCGGCCGGCGAGATCCTCGAACGGACCGCCGGCCTGGGCAACAACAGCCTGGCGCTGATGTTCGACTCGACCATCGCGGTGCCGAGTTCCGACATCGACGCCGACATCTACGCGCTGCCCGACCTGGAGGAGTTCGTCGGGATGATCAACAAACTTGACGAGAGACGATCATGAAGATCGACGTCAATACGCTGGGTACGTTCCACGAGATGGCAAAGGAAGGGGCCGGGGCTGCCGCCTCCCGGCTCTCGATGATGACCGACGTCGACGCCCACGTCGACGTCACCAAAGTGAACTTCATGTCGGAGTCGGACATCCACGCCGAGTTCGAGGACGGCAGCCACTACGGCGTCAAGGTGAAACTGGCCGGCGGTCCCGGCGGCCAGTCCATCGTGGTGTTCGACGACGCCTCCGCCAGCCAGATCGTCGAGACGCTGGTGCCCGACAGCGACGGCGACGAGTTCTCCGAGATGGACAAAAGCGCCATCACGGAACTAGGCCACATCCTGAACAACGGCTTCATCGACGGCTGGGCGGACGTGCTGGAGACGGCCATCGACATCGCGACCCCGGAGTTCGTCCGCGGGGAGAGCGCGGAGGCCGTGCTGGGCGACCTCGACGCGGCCCTGGAGGGGGCCGAACTGGCGCTGATGTTCCAGAGCCACATCCACGCCACCGGCGAGGAGATCGCCTTCAGCCACTACCTGCTGCCGGACTACGACGCGATGGGCGACGCCCTCGCGGCGGTCACCGACCGCCCGATCCCGGCGGGGTTCGACTACGAGAAACTCACCGGCTTCGACCGGATGGTCGACCGCGGCGCCGAGGAGGTGGCCAACAGCGTCACCCAGATGACCGGCTTCGACACCCACGTCGAGATCCGCCGGATCAACTTCGTGCCGGTCGAGAGCATCCCGCGGGACGTCTCCCAGCAGCGCCAGGTCGGGGTCGCCTTTACCTACGACGGGTTGCCCTCCGGCTACCTGATGTTCCTGTTCGACGAGGGCAGCGCCAGGGAGATCGTCGACGCCCTGTTGCCGTCCTCGCCGGAGGACGAACTGGGCGCGATGGGCGAGTCCGCGATCAAGGAGCTGGGCAACATCATGGCCAGCGGCTTCCTGGACGGCTGGGCGAACGTCCTCGATACGGCGATAGACATGTCGACGCCGAGTTACATCCGGGACATGGGGTCGGCGCTGGTCGACCCCATCGCCATCGAGATCGCCCAGGACCAGGAGTACGCGTTCGTGTTCGACACGCTGATCCGGGCCCGGGATCGGGAGTTCGACTGCGTAATCATGGCCATCCCCGAAGAGGGCGACCTGGAGCGCGCGCTGGACGCACTCGATACGAGCGACATCGGCAAGGAGCCGGAGACACCGAGCTTCCCGATCGACGAAGCGTAGGGGACCATGAGAACGTACGGAGCGGACTCGGACCCGGCGGACCGCACCAGCGTCGAGGTAGGCATCGCCGAGTACGCCGTGACCGACGACGGCGAGGAGCTGTCGACCTATGGGCTCGGCTCCTGCGTCGCGGTCGTCCTCTACGACGAGGAGACCGGCGTCGGCGGGCTGGCCCACGTCATGTTGCCGACGGCGGGAAGCGCCGACGGCGAATCCCCGGGCAAGTTCGCCGACACCGCGGTCGCGGCGATGGTCCGTGAGATGGAGGACCGCGGCGCAGACGTCGAGGACATGTACGCGAAGCTGGCCGGCGGCAGCGAGATGTTCGAGTTCACCGGTATCGCCCAGGGGGTCGGCCAGCGCAACGTCGAGGCGGCCAGGGAGGCCCTGGAGGCGAAGGGCATCCCCATCGAGGCCGAGGACGTCGGCGGCGAGCACGGCCGGTCGGTCCGCCTTGACGGCGAGACCGGCGACGTCGAGCTGAAGACCGCCGACAGCGAACACGAGGAGCTGTAATGAGCGTCGAGGAGGACGCTCCCGACGGGTTCGCCGCGGTCACCTCCTACGTCGAGAACCACCTCGGGTTCGCGACGAGCCACTACAACGACAGCTACCTGCAGCGCCGGATCAAGTCGCGGATGCGCCGCACCCGCAGCGACGGGTACCGGGAGTACCTGCGGCTGTTGCGCGAGGACGACGAGGAGGGCTACGCCCTGCTGGACGCGCTGTCGATCAACGTCACGGGCTTTTTCAGGAATCCCGAGGTCTGGGACGGCATCCGGACGGTGCTACGGGAGTTGACCGACGAGCGCCGCGCGGTGCGGATCTGGTCGGCCGCCTGCGCCGACGGCCGGGAGCCGTACTCGCTGGCCATGCTCGCGCTGGACGACCCCGCCATCGACGCCGGGAAGGTGTCGATCCGGGGCACCGACATAAACGAACGCGCACTCGCGCGCGCGAGCGAGGCCACCTACGAGAGCAACCACACCTCCGACCTGCACGAGCAACTGCAGTACCTCGATCACTACCGGACCTACGTCGACCGCGACGGCGACCGTTTCGTCGTCGGCGACGACGTCAGGGACCTGGTCACCTTCGAGAAACACGACCTGATCCGGGACGCCACCGCCACGCGGTTCGAACTCGTGACCTGCCGGAACCTGTTCATCTACATCGACGCCGAGTACAAGGGCCCGGTCATCGACACCATCTCGGAGGCGCTGCAGGACCGGGGCTACCTCGTGATCGGGAAAGCCGAGACCATCCCGAACGATGCCGCCACGACGTTCGAGATCGTCGACGGCCGCAAGCGCATCTACCGGCGGACGCCCCGGTAGCGGCCAGCCGATTCCTGCGGGAACCGACGAACCGAGGACCGACGGGACCCGCCCGCCAGCGGGTCAGTCCTCCCCGTCGGTCACGTCCCCGGGGACATCCTCGGCGGCGTCAGCCTGGGCATCGATCCACTCGTCGATGGCGTCGTCGTCGTCGGCCTGGTCGGGGGTCGCTCCCTCGTCCCCGTCGGCCGCCTCCGCGTCGCCCTCGAAGGCGGTCTCGCCGGTCTCGCCGTCGTCGACCGCCTCGACGCCGGCCCGCTCGACGAGTTCGTCCGGGACCTCGACTTCCGTCTCGATGTCCGTCAGGGCCCCCATCGCGTCCTGGCCCGCCGGGTCAGGTTCGTCGGCGGTCGGGTCGGCGTCCTCGGCGTGGGAGTCGCCGCTTTCGGCGTCCGTTTCGGCGTTGCCGTCCTGGTCGGCGCCGGCGTCCGGGTCGGCGATGTCGGCCGACTCGTTGCCGCCGACGGCCGGTTCACCCGTCACGGTGGTCGGATCGTCGCCGTCGGCGGCGTCTTCGGCGTCGACTCCCGCGTCTGGGTCATCGTCCTCGGCGTCGTCGGCGTCCGAGAGCACGTCGCTGACGATGTCCTCGCCGAGACCCTCGGGCACTTCGTCGGTGGCGTCCTCCACGCCCGCCCCCTCGGCCAGCACCTCGTTGACGACGTTCTCGCCGAGTTCGTCGAGGTCGACGTCGTCGACCGCGTCCTCGTCGGTCGCCTCCTCGTCGTCGGCGTCGTCGCCCTCGCGCAAGCTCTCGCCGGCTTCCGCTTCGGTGTCGAACCGTTCGAGCGCGCTGGACAGCCGACTGGCCTGCTCGGCGAGGTCGCTGGCGCTGTTGGTCACCTCGGTCAGTGCCGTGGTCTGCTGTTCGGCGGCGGCGGCGACGTTCTCGGACTCCCGGGAGGTCTGCTCGGAGATGGAGGCGGCCTCGTCGACCATGCCGACAACCTGGTTGGTCGAGGACGCCTGGTCGGTGGTCGCCTCGCTGATCTCCTGGATGCCGGTGTTGGTCTCGGCGGCGTAGCCGGCGATCTCCTCCAGGGAGTCGACGGTCTCCTCGACGATCTCGACGCTCTGGGCCACCTCGTCGGAGGTCTGCTGGACCTCCGTGGCCGTCTCCTCGGTCTGGTCCTGGACGTCCTCGACGAGCTGGTCGATCTCCTCTGCGGCCTGGCGGGTCTCCTCGGCCAGTGACTTGACCTCCTCGGCGACGACGGCGAAGCCCTCGCCGGCCTCGCCCGCGCGAGCCGCCTCGATGTTGGCGTTCAACGCCAGGATGTTCGTCTGCTCGGCGACGTCGGTGATGAACTCGGTGATCTCCTCGATCTCGTTCATCTGGGCCTGTAGCCGCTCCATGGCCGCGACGGTGGCGTCGGCCTCGTCCTGGACCGCCTCCATCTCGTCGATGGCGTCCTCGGCGTTCTCGCGGGCGTCGTCGCCCGTCTCGGCGGTCCGCTGGGAGAGTTCGGCCACCTGGTTGGCGGAGGCGGCGATCTCCTCGATGGTGGTCGACAGCCCGCTCATCTCCTCGCTGACCTGCTGGAGCTGTTCGTTCTGGCGGTCGGCGCCGTCCGAGATCTCCTGGATCGACTCGGTCACCTGCTCTGACGCGGATTTGACCTCCTCGCTGGAGGCGGTCACCTCCTCGGAGGAGGTCGCCACCTCGGTGGCGAAGGCCTTGACCGTCTCGGTGGTCTGCTCGATCTCCTCGATCATCTCGTTGAACTCGACGGCGATCTCCTCCATGGCCTCGTTGCGACTCTCGGGATCCATCCGGCGGGTGAGGTCGCCGTCGCCGACCTCGCGCATCACCTCGCTGTACTCGTCGGCCTTCTCGACGAGGTGCTGGTTCATCACCTCCGCGCGCTCGCGGGCCTGTTCGGCCTCCTGGCGGGCCTGCTGGGCGTCCTCGATCTGCTCGCGGAGGGCGTCCCGCATCGACCCGAACGCCTGGTACAGCCGGCCGATGTTGTCGATCCGGTCCGTCTCGAAGTCGACGCTGAGGTCGCCCTCCTCCATGCGCTGGGTCTTCGCCGTCAGCCGGTCGATGGCGCTGGCGGTGTTCCTGCCGAGCACGGCCCCCAGTACCGTGATCAACAGGACGCCGGCGATGGTCGCCAGCAGGCCGAACTGCGAGACGGTGCTGACGAACCCGTAGGCCTCCTCCTGGGTCGCGTGGGTCAGTATCACCCAGTCGGTGCCTTTCACCGGCGCGATGGCGACGACGTGATCCTGGTCCATCACCTCGTTCGCGGAGACGGACGTCACCTGCGACTCGCCCGTCTCCCTGACCTCCCGCGCGGTCGAGAGGACGTTCGGGTCCGAGTAGTGTTCTAGCGTCACGTTGCCGCCCTGGTCGGCGAAGCCGATGACCCCCTGGGTCGGGTTGACGCCGTAGGTGAACCCGCCCTCGGTCCGGTTGGCTCCCTGGAAGTCGGTGGCGGCCGAGGACGTCCGGTAGGTCACGACGATCACGCGGTCGGAGTTCGTCCCGACGCGACTGAAGAACGCGACCACCGGCTCCCCCCGGACGTGGTAGACGTCCGACATCCCCACGATGGAGGCGTCGCGGGACTGGACCTGCTCCAGTTGGTCGGCCCAGGGACGGTCCGACAGGCTCTTGTCCGGGTTCTGGATGATCTCGTCGGACTCCACGGAGACGGACGTGCTCTCGAACACGTTCGCGTCGAAGTCGACGAGGTGGACGTGGAACACACCCTCCAGCGAGTTGCGCTGGCGGGTCAGGTAGGCCCCGATCTCCGGTTTTTCGTTCGAGCGGAGCGCGCCGTTCTCGGAGACCAGCCGGGTGCTCTGTTTGTTCTGCTGGACCCACTGGTGCATGGCGTTGGCCTCCTGTGCGGCGAAGGACTCGAAGTCCCCGTCGACGTTGTTCTGTACCTCGTCGGTGATCTGGACGGTCGCTGCGCTGCCGATCAGCCCGACCGACACCCCGATGACGAGCAACACGATGCCGAACTTCGCGGCGTAACTTCGTCTTATCTGGTTCGGTACCAACCGTCGCAAGTCGTCGACCATACGGTTGATACCGTCACCACCTAATTATAAATTCACCGTTTACTATCAACGTTGATAACGCGCGAGCGAGCACGCGCCCGCTCGCGTAAGGAAGTGGTTATCGCAGGGCGGCGGGGCGACTGGGGCGGTCGAGCCGACGTTAGGGACCTTCTAGAACGAGTCTGCTACCCTCCGTTAGGACGTCTGTACCTCCCGAGAAGGGAGTACGTTCGGTCGAATGCCGCGTCGTCCACGTCGGACGGGCCGGATCGTGCGCGGCGGACGAGCAGGCAGTAGAACACGGTGGGACGTCGACGGCGGAAGACGGTTGCGGGTCCGCTCGTGCCGACGACCGCTCGCGGACGAGACGCTACTCGGCGTCGACCGCGACGTCCTCGACGTGGGACCAGACCTCGGTCATGCGGTCGCCGGTGAACTCGATGATCTCGTCGAGGGCTTCGGCGTCGACCTCGCAGCCGAGGTCCCGCATCGCCTTCGTCACCGAGACGTGGTGGGCGTGGACGTACTCGTCGTCGGGGACCTCGTAGACCACGGTCGTGCAGGGCAACATCCCGATCAGCTTCCGGTCGAGTTCCAGCGCGTCGTGGGCGATCTGGGCGTGACAGATCACGATGAGGGAGGCGCGCTCGACGTCCTCGACCTCCAGGACGCCCTCGACGAACCGGTCCAGGCGGGTCGTGGCGATGGTCTCGAACCCGGCAATTTCGTGTTCCAGTTGCACCCGGTCGACGGCCTCGTCGAACGGCATGTCAAGTTTCGCGTGCAACGCCTCGCTGATCGTTGGCGACGGCCCCGTCGGCTCCTCGGTCGAACTCATGTACGCGTTGTTGGAGGTGACCCCTGTAAAACGTAGCGACTTTGATTACGGGCCGGGCCGCGGCGCAGCGACCGATCCTACGGCCGGACGCGGGCCAGCCTGGCCGCGTTGCCCGTCACTGCCACTGTCATGCCGACGTCGCCCGCGAGGACGGCCACGACCACCGAGACGTACCCCAGCGGGACCCCGATGGCCAGCGCGGCCTTGACCGCGAGGCTGGCGGTGACGTTCCCCCGGATGACGCCGTTGGCCGTCCGGGCGAGACGGTGGAGGTACGGGACCTTCCGCAGGTCGTCGCCCATCAGGGCGACGTCGGCCGTCTCGATGGCCGCGTCCGTCCCGGCGGCGCCCATCGCCACGCCGACGTCCGCCGTCGCCAGCGCCGGGGCGTCGTTGATCCCGTCGCCGACCATCGCCACGCCGTCGTGGGCCGACTGGAGGGCCTCGACGGCCTCGACCTTCTCCTCGGGGAGCAGGCCCGCGCGGTAGTCGTCGACGCCGACCGTCCCGGCGACCGCCCTGGCGGTCCCCTCGTTGTCCCCGGTGAGCATCACGGTCTCGACGCCGGCCTCCCGCAGATCCGCGACGATCTCGCGGGCCTCGGGACGGACCTCGTCGGCGACCGCGACGGCGCCCAGCAGACGATCCTCAGTGCCGACCAGCACGACCGTCTTGCCCTCGGACTGCAGGCGGGCGACGACGTCCGCCGGACCCTCGTCCGGAGCGCCCGACGCCGCGACGTCGGGTGCTTTCCCCTCGCCCGCCGGCCCGTCATCCGCCGTGCCGCCGTCGGCCGCCGTCCCACCGTCGACCGCCGCCCTGGCGCCGTCGAGGTCGAACCCGAGGTCCTCGAACAGCGAGAGGTTGCCGGCGTAGTGGGTCCGGCCGTCGAGGTCCGCCCGGACGCCTTTGCCAGTGATGCTCTCGAATCCCGAGATTTCGGGGGCCGCGACGTTGCCCTCCGCCGCGTGGTCGACGATGGCGTCGCCGATGGGGTGCTCGCTGCGCCGCTCCAGGCCGCGGGCGGCCGCCAGCAGGTCGGTCTCGTCGGCGCCGAACGGGACGACGTCGATGACCGCGAGTTCGCCCTTCGTGAGCGTGCCCGTCTTGTCGAAGGCGACGCAGTCGACCTCGCCCATCCGCTCCAGGTGGCTGCCGCCCTTGACGAGGACGCCGTTTCTGGCCGCGCTGGTGATCCCCGAGACCACGCTGACCGGCGTGCTGATGACGAACGCACAGGGGCAGGCGATCACCAGCAGGGCGATGCCGCGGACGAACCAGACGTCCCAGGCCCCGCCCAAAAGCGTCGGGACCGTCGCCGTCAGCAGGGCAGCGGTGACGACCGCCGGGGTGTAGTAGCCCGCGAAGCGGTCGACGAACTGCTCGTGGCGGGTCTCGTCGGACTCCGCTCGCTCGACGAGTTCGACGACCCGCGAGATGGTCGTGTCGGCGCCGGAAGCGGTCGCCCGCACCGCGAGGAAGCCCTCCTCGTTGATGCTGCCGGCGTACACCTCGTCGCCGGTGGCCTTGTCGACGGGGACGGACTCCCCGGTGATCGGCGACTCGTCGACCGCGCTGGCGCCCTCGATCACCTCGCCGTCGACCGGGACCTTCTCGCCCGGTTCGACGACCACCTCGTCGCCGACGGCCACCTCGTCGGCGGGCACCTCCGTCCGCTCGCCGTCGTGTCGCACCGTGGCCGTGGTCGGCGACAGCGCGACCAGTTCCGACAGCGATCCGCGCGCCCGGTCGACGGAGTACCGCTCCAGCAGTTCCGCGACGTTGAACAGGACCGCCAGCGTCGCGGCCTCGACGTACAGGTGCAGTTCGGTCGCCAAAAGCGACCCGCCGACCGCCGCCAGGATGGCGACGCTCATCAGCAGGTCCATGTCTAGCGAGCGGGTCCGCGCGGACGACCAGCCGTTCCGGAGGATGATGCTGCCGCCCGCCAGGGCGGCCACGAGCAGGAACAGGTCCCCGACGGCCAGGGTCCCGCCCGGCACCGACAGGACCTCGGTCCCGCCCAGGAGGAACTGGACCGCGAGCGCGACGACCAGGCCCGCCGCGCTCGCGGCCGTCAGTTTGGCCCGGCGGCTCCGCCAGACGTCGCCCGGCTCGGCCCTGGCGCCCTCGTCGCCGACCGACTCGACGTCGTAGCCCGCCCGTTCGACCGCGTCGACGACGTCGTCGACCTCGGCCCCCGGGTCGGTCTGCACGACCGCACGCCCCTGGGTCGGGCTGGTGGTGACCGACCGGACCCCCTCGACGTACTCCGCCGCCGTTTCCACTGTGCTGGCGCACGACGGACAGTCCATCTCCGGCACTGCCATGACGACCTCCCCGTCGGCCTGCGGTTCGCCGGACGCGTTGCTGGCCGCGACGTCCGAGGCCGCTGATCCACCGTCGTCTGTCATCGCCTGACCTCCGTGGCGGATGTTATTAACTTCACTGATAGCCAGCCCCCGCGTATTAACAACAATCCCCGATATCTCCCGTCGTCGTTAACAACACTGTCCGCGTCGGGCGAAATCCACGGACATATGTGGGCGCGTTCCCAACCGCCGCCGATGCGAACGAAGAGAGTGGCGGCCGTCGTCGTCGCGGTGGCGGTGGCGTCGTTCGCGGAGCCCGCGATGGCCCACGCGATGGGGCTGAGCGGCCAGGACGCCGGTGACGCGCCGTTCTGGTTCGTCATGGTGACCGGCGGCGGCGTCGTCGGCGGGTCGTTCCTGTTCGCGACCCTGCTGACCGACCACGAGGCTATCCAGATGGTCAACGCCTGGCGGCTGCGGGTGCCGGTCGACGGACGGCTCCGGCGGGCGGTCGTCGCCGTGGCGGGGCTGGTCAGCGTGGCGGCACTGGTCGGCATCCTCGTCGTCGCGTTCGCCGGCCCGGAGTTCGGCCGGAGCAACGCGGCCGTCCTGCTCGTGTGGGCCGGCTGGTGGGCCGGGTACACCATCTCGGTGTACCTGCTGGCGGATTCGTGGCCGCTGGTCGACCCGTGGCGGCGTCTCGCGGACGTCCTGCCCCAGCTAGAGCGCCCGTACCCCGAACGGTTCGGCTCCTGGCCGGCGGTCGCCGGCCTCCTGGGACTGGTCTGGCTGGAGGTCGTCAGCCCGGTCTCGGAGAACCCCCGACTGCTGGGCGCCATCATCGCCGGGTACACCGTCGTCACGCTGGCGGGCGCGGTCGCCTTCGGCCGGGAGGCCTGGTTCGGTCACGTCGACCCCATCGCGCACGTGTTCCGCTTTTTCGGCCGGATCGCGCCGATCCAGCGGACCGACGCGGGGTTCGCCGTCGGGCTGCCGGCCTCCTCGCTGGCCCGGCCCTCCGAACCCGCCGAAGACGAGACGGCGTTCATCGTCGCGCTGCTGTGGGCGACGACCTACGACGGCCTGGTGTCGACCGGGCCGTGGGCGCAGTCCGCCGAGTTCCTCGTCGGCCTCGGGGTACCGCCGCTGGCCCTGTACGTGGGGCTGCTCGTTGCCGGGTACGCGCTGTTCCTGGCCGTCTACCGGATCGCTTCGCGGCGCGCGCGGGAGTCGGCGGACTCGCTGGTTTCGGCGGACTACGTCGCGCGGTGGTTCGCCCCCGCGCTGTTGCCCATCGCCGCCGGGTACCACGTCGCGCACTTCCTCGGGTACTTCCTGCAGCTGTCCGAGCAACTGCTCAGGACCGTCGCGGCGCCGCTGTCGCTGATGACCCCCTCGCTGGTGTCGTTGCCGGGCTGGTTCGCGAGCCTCCAGCTCGTGTTCGTCGTCGCCGGCCACCTGTTCGCCATCTGGGTGGCCCACGCGCTGTCGTTCGAGCTGTTCCCCGGCCGCCTGCAACCCATCCGCAGCCAGTACCCCTTCACGTTCGTGATGATCTTCTACACCATGACCAGCATGTGGATCATCGCCCAGCCGTACACGCCACCACCCTACGTATGACCCCGACCACCGACGGCACGACCACCGAGCGCCGCGACGCACCGACGTTCGAGGTCCCCGTTCCCGAGACCGACGCCGCGGACGTCGAGGACCCGGCGAGGTGTCCGTACTGCAACCGACCCTTCCGGACGGAGCGCCTGCGGGACCTCCACGTCGGCGAGGTCCACCCCAGGGCGTGCACCGACGAGGAGTACGCCGCCTACGAGGCCGCCTTCGAGGACGAGAAGGACGACATGTTCACGTTCCACATGAAGATCGTCGTCACCCTCGGGCTGCTGTTTTTCGCGTTCGTCTTCTCGTACATGGGCGTCGTGACGGTGTTGTGAGTTACTCGGTCTTCACGAACGTCGCCTCGCCGTCCTGTTCGACGGTGATCCGGTACCCCTCGTAACTGAACGTAACCTGCAATTGCGCGTCCGGCGACGGCGGATTGGAGAACACCTGGTCGAGCATACCGTCCACGCAGTCGTAGATAATCGCCAGATCAGTCGCGGCTCGCCCCTCGATGTCGGCGACGGCTTCCGCCACCTGGACTCCCGGGTTCTCCGCCTCGGTGTCGAGTTCCCGGTGGACGAGGTCGCTCTCGGGAGGATTCGCCATAGTATAGTCCACGTTCGACGGGGATTCACATAGTGCTGCTCATTGGAAAACGCAAGGCCCAACCAACCGGCAAGCGGCTGGGGACAACGACGGGGGCGAGCACCGACGGCCGGTCGCCCGGGGGCGCGAGGACGCAGTCGGTCGGGATCAGGACTCCTCGACGACGACCTGTCCGTCGACGACCTCGACCTCGACGAGGCTGGTGACCTCGAACGGGAGGTCCGCCGGTTCGTCCAGGTGTTTACGGATCACGACGACCACGTCGACGACCTCCGCGCCGATGGACTCCAGGGCCTCGTGCATCGCCGTAAGCGTCCCGCCGGTCGCGAGCACGTCGTCGAGCAACAGGACGCGGTCGCCCTCGTGGACGCCGTTGACGTACAGTTCGCCCTCGTCGTAGCCGGTCCGCTGGTGGACCGCGACCTCGTCCTCGAAGCCGTACGGCCGCTTGCGGGCGGCCACGAACGGGACCCGCGAGGACAGCGTCAGGGCGGTCGCGTGGTGGATACCCATCGCCTCCGCCGTGAGGATCTTGTCGACCGACTCGACGTCGGCGGCCGCTTCGATGCCCGTAGCGATCTCCTCCAGCAGTTCGGGGTCGACCTGCGGGAGGCAGTCGGTCACCGGGTGGACGAAATAGTCGTAGCCGTCACGGTCGACGACGGGAGCCTCCCGCAGGGACTCCGTGAGCCGCTCCATGCACCCCCCTTCGCCCGGGGATACAAAAAACGGGGCGACACGGGACGGCCCCGCCGGTGGACGGGCGGTCGGCCGCTACTCGTCGTCGCGCTCCCAGGCCTGCGGCCTGGTTTCCTCGACCTCGCGGCGACCGCCACGCCGCGGCCAGGCGGCCATCGCCACCGCGAGGCCGTACAACGCCGCGACCGCGGCCACCACGACGCGACCCGGGACCGGCGGCAGTGCGGCCGCGGCCACCCAGTCGGTGCCGGACTGGAACAACACGAGCTTCGCGAGCCAGGCCGCCAGCAGGACCGTCAAAAGCGGGAGGTAGACCCGGCGGAGCCGCCGGGCCACGGCGTCCACGACGCCGACTTTCGCCGCCGGCCGGAGGAGGTCCTCGCCGAGCATCCGCCGCCACTCGTCGTGTTCGACGTCCCGGGACGGGTCGAACAGCTGTGCGAACAGGTCCTCCTCCAGCATCCTGACCCGCGACCGTGGGACGTCGTAGGCCCGGTAGCGATGGGCCTCCAGGCCGAGAAAGAGGACGACCATCAGGGCGCCGATCAACAGGACGTAGTGGGGGTTGTCCGCCGCCGAGAACGTCCAGGTCAGAAGCGTCGCGACGACGACGACCGCCCAGTTGGTCGTCCGGTCCAGCCGCCCCCGCCAGGTCGTCTCGCGGTCGAGCTGGCCCCGGTAGAAGTGGCCCACCAGCGAGAGAAGACTCCCGGAATCCCGCGCCGCGGCCTCGCCGATGCTGGCGTTCCCCGGAGCCCCGTCGTCGGTACGTCCCCCGGACGGCTCGGCGCCCCTGCCTCCCGACGGCTCCTCGGCCTCGTCGGTACGGTCGTCGTCGACCATGTCCCTACTACGGGGTCGAGGTAACTACCTCTGGGGGTCGTCCCCCACCGTTCACCCCGGTCGGCGCCGTCGAGGGCGGCCCCCGTGAAGTCGGCCCCGATCAGGCGACAGCCGGCCAGGCAGTCGGCCCCCGAGAGTGGCGCGTCGCGCAACCACGCCCCGTCGATCCGCGTGCCCGGTTCCGGCCGGTGGTCCTCGTAGGCCTGCCGCGGGACCGCCGTCGTCGCGTGCCAGACGCACCGCTCGCTCCTCTCGTAAACCGGCCGCCAGCAGCAACTGGCGCCGACGCCCGGGACGCCCTCGACGCTATACACGAAGCCACAGCGGTCGGACGACATACGAAAGTGTGGGGACCGAACGCCCTTATCGATGGTTAGAATTCGTGGGGCGGGTCACGTGGTGTCGGACGTGAGGGTACGTGTCGAACGCTCTCACCGTCGGGCGTCGGTCGTCTCGGTGGATTCTCGGGCGTTGCTCGTCTTGGTGAATTCTGAGGTGGCTCGACGGCACCCGGGCGACTAGGGATGTCCTCGCCCTCCCCACCCCCGGCCCTCGCGCGCGTTGCTCGCGCGCGCCGAGGGCCCAAGTTACTTTCTGGCTGTTGG
>CAYTAG010000023.1:13482-23804 GCA_964435625.1 uncultured Halobacteriales archaeon
CCTCGCGCGCGTTGCTCGCGCGCGCCGAGGGCCCAAGTTACTTTCTGGCTGTTGGTGACGAAGAATCCGTTCGAGGTGAGCGCGCGGGGACTTTCTGGCTGTTACTCACGCAAACGCCACCTCCCGAGGCCAATCCTGAACCGTACCACCACAACGCAACCGAACTGGACTCCGCCGCCGCACAGCTACAAATAGCTCCGCGACCAATTTCGACGTATGTCAGAGGACAAGCTCCTGGAAGTGGACGGCCACCGGGACCGCTCGACGGTCGCCGCGACGCTGCGGACGCTGGCGGACCAACTGGAGGGCGACGAGGGGATTACGCTGACGGCCGACGAGGAGACGGTGACCCTGGCGCCCCCGGAGCAGCTCGCGTTCGAACTCGACGTCGAACGCGAAGGCGACGAAGTGGAGGTCGAAATCGAACTCGGCTGGACCGGCGGCGAGGAAACCGTCGAAACAGCCCGGGTCGGGGAGACCGCCGCGGAAGGGGGAACTGTCGAGGACGCGGAGGCGCCAGCCGAATCCGGCCAGGAGGCCAGTCAGGCCGAGCAGGGCGAAGCCGAGGCTAGCGAAACGGACGAGGACACCGCTGGGACCGACGCAGGAGAGAGTAGTGCGACCGGCACAGGAGAGGGGGGTACGGCGGCCGGGGCGGCCCAGAGTAAGGGGCAGTTCCAGGTGTACCGGGACCGGGCCGACGAGTGGCGCTGGCGGCTGGTCCACCACAACGGCAACGTCATCGCCGACTCCGGGGAGGGCTACACCGCGCGTCGGAACGCGGAGAAGGGGTTGCGGAGCGTGATGCAAAACGCCCCCGGGGCCGAGGTCCGGCAGGTCGAATGAGCGGGGGCCGACCGCGAGGCCAAGACAGGGTCCGCGGCGCGGGACTCGGTGGTGCAGCGCGGGACTCGACGGTACCGCGAACGACGGGGGATCAGGGAGCGCGGACGTCGTTCTGGACTTCCAGCAGTTCCTGGTAGCGGTTGCGGATGGTGACCTCGGAGACGTCGGCGACCTCGCTGACCTCGGCCTGGGTGACCTGCTCGTTGGTCAGCAGGCCGGCGGCGTAGACGGCGGCGGCCGCGAGGCCGACCGGGTTCTTGCCGACGTGGACCTGCTCGTCCTTGCCGGTCGCCAGCAGGTCGCGGGCCTGGCGCTCGACCTCGTCGGAGAGCCCCAGGTCCGAGACGAACCGCGGGACGTAGCTGCCGGGGTCGGCCGGTTCGATCTCCAGGTTCAGTTCGCGGACGACGTAGCGGTAGGTCCGCTTGAACTCCATCTCCTCGATCCGGCTGACGGTGACGACCTCGTCGATGCTCCGGGGGACGCCCGCTTGCCGGGCAGCGGCGTACAGCGCCGCCGACGCGACGCCCTCGATGGAGCGGCCCGGCAGGAGGTCCTCCTGCAGCGCGCGCCGATAGATGACCGACGCGGTCTCGCGGACGCTCTCGCCGAGGCCGAGCGCGCTGCCCATGCGCTCGATCTCGCCCAGCGCCTGCTTGAGGTTGCGCTCCTTGGAGTCGCGGGTACGGAACCGCTCGTCCCACGTCCGGAGCCGCTGCATCTTCTGGCGCTGGCTGGACGAGAGCGCGTTGCCGTAGGCGTCCCGATCCTGCCAGCCGATGTTGGTCGACAGCCCCTTGTCGTGCATCAGCTTCGTCGTCGGGGCGCCGACACGGCTCTTCTCGTCGCGCTCGCTAGCGTCGAACGCGCGCCACTCCGGCCCGCGGTCGACCTCGTCCTCCTCGACGACCAGACCGCACTCCGCACAGACCGTCTCGCCGCGTTCCTCGTCGCTGACCAGGGAGCCACCGCACTCTGGGCAGACGTCCTCGCGCTCACGCGCCTGGCGTTCGTCCCGCTGGCGCGTCTCGCGTTCGGCTTCCCGGGCGCTTGCACGGGTGCCTTCCTCGTTGGTTCGGATACGTGTCTCTGTCATGGCTTGTTCACCTCGGGGGTGGACGGCGGGGGCTACCGGCAGGAAGCGGCCTGAAGAAAACCGGTACCCCGGTTCGGAACCTAACTTAGGGTATGGTCCTACTTAAGTCTTTCTTCGCCAGCGGGACGGCGAGCGCCGTTCGAACGACGGTGAACGGCGGACACCCGGGTGGACCAAACCGCTAAACGGCGTGCTCACCTAGGGGAGTTCATGACCCCGAACGACGCCGGCGAGTGGCACACCACGAACGACGCCGAGCGCATCAGGGACTGGGCCGACCGGCGCGGCGGCGTCCCCGTCCGCGTCGACCGGGCCGAACGGGGAACCGACCTGGCCGTCGTGGGCGACCCCTCGGCGGTCGACGGCAAGCGAATCGACTGGGAGGAGTTCTTCGACCGCTTCGGCGCCGAGGGACTGGCGTTCCGTTACCGGGAGGACGCCGACCTCGGCGGAACCCGCCGGGCCTGCGAAGTCGTCCGTGGGGAAGAGACCGAGGATTCCGACCTGGCCAACACTGGCGGTGAACGGGACGAGAACGTCGACAGCGACGGGATGGCGCTCAGCGACACCGGCGACGACGAACCGGTCACCTACGACCCGGCCGCGACCGACGACGAGAAAGCCGGCCACGAAGGCGGGCCGGATCCGAGCGACCACGACCGGGACGCGGGGTCCTGACCGGGGGTTCGACTCCGGGAACTCGACGCCACCGGGATTAAGAAAGTAAGGTACCTGCGAAGCCGTCTTATATACCACGCGAAAGTATATAAGGGAAGGCGCGGCCATCTCGTCGCCAGAACGTGGCGGGAACGAGCACCAGGAAAGGTAAAGACGCGCAAATGGCGGGTCACACCTCCGAACGACCGTCAACCCCACCTCCGAACCTGGCCTTGGAATCCAAGGTCAGACGGGGTCGAAACGGCACTCCCGTAAGGGCAAACCGCTTGAAGTAGGAGGGCCTAGGACGTAACAGATGGAACGAATAACGCTCGACGTGTCGGGGATGTCGTGTGCGACGTGCTCGGCGAACATCGAGGAGGCCCTCGACGACCTCGAGGGGGTCGCCTCGGCGAGCGCCAACTTCGCCACCGACGAGGTGACCGTCGAGTACGACCCCGAGCGCGTCTCAACGGCGGCGATCCACGGGGCCATCGAGGAGGCGGGCTACGAACCGACGACGGAGACGACCACCGTCGAGGTCGGCGGGATGTCGTGTGCGACCTGCTCGGAGTCCGTCGAGACGGCCGCCGGGGACGTCCCGGGCGTGGTCGAGGCGTCCGCCAACTTCGCCACCGACGAGGCGACGATCACCTACGACCCGTCGGTTACCGGACTGTCGGCGGTCTACGACGCCATCGAGGACGCCGGTTACGAACCGGCCCGGGAGTCCGACGACGACGAGGTGGGCGAACGCGCCATCGACCGCGAGGTCCGCAAGCAGCGCCGACTCGTCGTCGGGGGCGGTCTGCTGACGGCGCCGTTCCTGCTGGTGATGGTCGACATGTTCGTCGCCGGGTTCCTCCCGGAGACGATCCTGGGCGTCGACCTCGGCTGGATCGAGTTCGCGCTGGCGACCGCGCTGATGGCGACGCTGGGCAGGGAGTTCCTCGTCGGCGCCTGGCACGCCTGGACGAACAACCGCCAGGCGAACATGGACACCCTCGTGGCGATGGGCACCTCCGTGGCTTACGTCTACAGCACGGTCGCGCTGCTGGGACTGTTGACCGTCGACGCCGGGCTGTACTTCGAGGCGGTGGCGTTCATCCTCTGGTTCATCACCGTCGGCAACTGGCTGGAGGCCCGCTCGAAGGCGAAGGCGGGCAACGCCCTCCGGCAACTGCTGGAGATGGAGGCCGAGGAGGCCACGGTCGTCGAGGACCACGACGGCGACTCGACCGAGCGCACGGTCCCGCTGGAGGACGTCGAGGTCGGCGACGTGCTGAAGGTCCGGCCGGGCGAGAAGGTTCCCACCGACGGCGTGGTGCTGGACGGCGAGAGCGCGGTCGACGAGTCGATGGTCACCGGCGAATCGGTCCCGGTCGAGAAGACGGCCGGCGACGAGGTGATCGGCTCGACGATCAACGAGCAGGGCGTGCTGTACGTCGAGGCAACCAAGGTCGGCGAGGACACGGCCATCCAACAGATCGTCGAGCGCGTCAAGGAGGCCCAGGCCCGCCAGCCGGACGTCCAGCGGCTGGTCGACCGCATCTCGGCGTACTTCGTGCCAGCGGTGATCGGCAACGCCGTCCTCTGGGCGGTCCTGTGGTACCTGTTCCCCGCCGAACTCGCGTCGTTCGCCGAATCGCTCCCGCTGTGGGGACCGGTCGGCGGCGGCCCCGTCGTCGGCGGCGTCCCCCTGCTGGAGTTCTCGATGGTCGTGCTGGCCAGCGCCATCCTCATCGCCTGCCCGTGCGCGCTCGGCCTTGCGACCCCGGCGGCGACGATGGTCGGGTCGACCGTCAGCGCGCGAAACGGCGTGCTGTTCGGCGGCGGGGACGTCCTGGAGCAGTCCCGCGGGGTCGACGCCGTCGTCTTCGACAAGACCGGCACGCTCACCCACGGCGAGATGGAACTCACGGACGTGGTGACCGTCGACCGCGCGCCGGACGGCGGCGAACTGGCAGACGGTGATGCGGCGACTGACGGTGAACGCCCCGACGGCGGCGCGGTCGTGGAGGCGACCGTCGACGAGGAGACCGTCCTCGCGGCCGCCGCCAGCGCCGAGCACGGTAGCGAGCACCCCATCGCGGAGGCCATCGTCGCGGGTGCCCGCGAGCGCGGCGTCGACCCCGACGATCCGGAGTCCTTCGAAGCCATCCCCGGCCATGGCATCCGCGCGGACACCGCCCACGGCGAGGTGCTGGTCGGCACCCGCAAACTCCTGCGCGACGAAGGTGTCGACCCCGGCCCGTTGGAGGCCGAGGCCGAGCGTCTCGAACGCGAGGGCAAGACCGCGACGCTGGTCGCGCTGGACGGCGCAGCCGTCGGCGTCCTGGCCGTCGCCGACCGGGTGCGCGACAGCGCCCGCGAGACCGTCGCGGACCTCCGGGAACGCGACCTGGCGGTCTACATGCTCACCGGCGACAACGAGCGCACCGCGCGAGCGGTCGCCCGCGAGGTTGGCATCCCCGAGGCGAACGTCCGCGCGGAGGTGCTGCCCGACGAGAAGGCAGACGCCATCGAGGGCATCCAGTCCGACGGCACCCGCGCGATGATGGTCGGCGACGGCGTCAACGACGCGCCCGCGCTGACGACCGCCGCGGTCGGCGTCGCCATCGGCTCCGGGACCGACGTGGCCATCGAGAGCGCGGACGTGACGCTGATGCGCGACGACCCCGCGGACGTGCTGAAGGCGTTGCGGATCGCGGACGCGACCATCCGGAAGGTCTACCAGAACCTCTTCTGGGCGCTGGTCTACAACGCGACGCTGATCCCCATCGCCTCGCTGGGCCTGCTGGACCCGGCGCTGGCCGGCCTTGCGATGGCCGCCTCCAGCGTGAGCGTGATGTCGAACTCGCTGGCGTTCGCCGGCTACGATCCCCACGAGGACTACCACTTCCTCCCGCTACGGCCGTTCGTCCGGTAGAATTCGTCCTCCGGCTTTTGATCAATAGGTTTCGACATCGACGACGTCTCGCAGGTCGGCGTTGGTGAGATCGTCGTCGGACGAGACCAGCGTCGCTCCGAGTCGCCGCGCCGTGCCGGCGATCATGGCGTCCCGCGGTTGCAACGCTCGGCCCCGGTCGGCGAGGTCGTCGAGGAGCCGTCCCGTGTGGTAGGCGGTTTCCTCGTCGAACGGAACCACGTCGGCCCATCCGATTCGATGCCGGAGCCGCTCGAACTGGGGACGTCCTTCGCTGAACAGTTCGCCCTGGAAGAGTTCGAACAACACCACGGCCGGGACCAGGTGTGGGCCGTCGTTGGCCTCCAGATATTCGATGGCAGCGTTCTGGCCGTCGAGATAGTCGATGAGGAACGAGCTATCGTAGCAGTTCATTCGTCCTTGCGGCGCGCGTACTCGGCGGCGGTCGCCTCGATGCCCTCGTTCAACTCCTCGGCCGCCTTCCGGGCGTGTTCGCCCTTGTCGGTTCCTTCCCAGGCGCCGAATCCGGCGTAGATGTCCGGCTGTTCGTCGGTGAGCCGCTCGATCACGTCGCTGAAGCTCTCTCCCTCACGTTTGCGGGCCGCGAGCCGCTCGTAGGCGGTTTCGGATACCCGGATCGTCTTCGTCCCCATGTGTGTGCGTGTGCGTCCACGTCTACTTACGTTTTCTGTCGGACAGGGTAGAACGCTCGCCGGTGGACAGTTGGACCGCAGGGATGCCGTTCGTCCAGTCGGTTCTCGAATCAATTTCGCAGTTCCCGACACCGTCGTCCGCCGAGAATTTAAAAGGGATGACGGTCCAACGTACTGACGGGATGGCGACCCAGCAGGTGACCGGGATCGTCCCCGGCGACGACTCCAAGATTCACGACGAACCTCACTAGACGGATCCAGAATCACCGTCCTGTTCATCCAGCGCCAGGTCGAGGAGCGAGGACTCCAACCGGAAGCGGTCGCCAGGCGATACAATCTCGCGCTCGCAGACGTCTACGCGGCCCTCGCGTACTACCATTCGAACCCCGAGGAGATGCGCGAGGTCGAACGGCGGCGGGCTGCTCTCGTTGCCAAAGCCGAGGAGATGACGACGTTGACCCCTCCTGTCGGGTGATCGTACCTGGTCCCGGCATTCGCCTGTCTCGGCTTTTTGGCCTGGGCGGTTTGGCCCAATTCGGGCAGGTCGTCCTGGCGTCTTGTGTCGGTCGGGCCGGGTAGTCTAGCGGCACACGAGGCCAGGGGAAGCCTCACCCTCCCCAACCGTGCGCTCGACGCGAGCGCCGCGAGTGGCGCTCGCGTCTCACGCGACCCTCGCGCACGCGTTCCTCGCGCGCGCGCCGTGTGCCCAGGACGGGCTGCGAGAAACGAGGAGGCCTTTTCGGGGTCACCACGAGACGGCGGCCCAGCGATCACTCCTCGCTCGCCGCTTTGTGGGCGCTTTTGTAGCCGCTGACGGTATGACCGAGCGTGACCGACGAGGGAGCCGCCGCCGAACCGCATCGGGACGAAACGTCGGAACGCGCCGACCGGACGGCAGTGTGGGCGGCCATCGCCGGCCTGTTCCTGCTGTCGACCGCGGCGGCGGCCTACGAGATCGCGCCCGCCAGCGTCTCACCGACGATCATGGCCGACCTCGGGGTCGGACAGGCGGAGGCGGGCTGGCTCGTCAGCGTGATGTACGCCGTCGCGGTCGCGGCCAGCATCCCCGTCGGCGCCGCGCTGGACCGCACGGACCTCCTGCGGGCGGTCACCGCGGCCGCGGTCGCGCTGCTGGTCGCCGGCGTCTGGGGCTGGGCCGCCGCCAGCGGCGACGACTACCTCGGGCTGGTTCTCTCGCGGATGCTCGGCGGACTGGCGTACGTGACCGTCTGGAACGCGGGCGCGAACCTGGCCGGGCGGGCCGTCCCCGGCCGATTCCAGGCGACGGCCGTCGGCGTGTTCACCGCCAGCGCCCCCGCGGGGTTCGCGCTCGGGCAGGTCAGCGGCCCCCTGGTCGCGAACGCGGCGGGCTGGCCGGCGATCTTCCCGGCGTACGGCCTCGTCGCGGTCGCCGGCACCGCCCTGTTCTGGTGGGCCGCGGGCCACCGCACCGGTGGGGCCGGCGACGCCCAGCCGCCGACCCGCGCCGAGTTCCGGCGGGTGTTCGCCGACCGGACGGTGTGGGCGATCTGCGGCATGGGCTTCGCCGCGTTCTCGCTGTACCTGTTTTTGAACAGCTGGCTGCCGGCCTTTTTCGAGGAACGGCTGGGCCTGTCGCTGGCGGCCACCGGCCTGGTCGTCGCGGTGTTCCCCGCGGTCGGCGTCGTCGCCCGAACCGGCGGCGGCGTGCTCTCGGACCGGCTGTTCGACGGCCGCCGACGGCCCGTGACGCTGGCCTCGTTCGCGCTCTCGATCCCGGTGGTCGTGGCGCTGGCGTTCGTCGGCGACGTCGGCCCCGCGGTCGCGCTGCTGGTCGTGGCCGGCGCCGCCATCCAGCTCGGCATCGGGCTGCTGTTCGCGTCCGTTCGAGAAGCCGTCGACCCGGCGGTCCGGGGGACCGCCGTCTCGCTGCTGACCAGCGTCGGCCTGTTCGGCGCGCTCGTCGCGCCCGTCAGCGCCGGGTGGCTCATCGAACTGACCGGCACCTACGAACTCGCGTTCCTGGTCGCCGGCGCCGTCGGCGTCGCCGGGGCCGCGCTGGCGCTCGTGGCACCCGAAACGGGGACCTGAGACCGAAAGTTATCGATCCCGTCGATGGGATCACCCCGGAAGCCCGACTCGACTAGAGAACACGGCGACCGGGAAGGGGCCACACGACGCCGGTCACTCGGGGGCGTCCTCGATGAGCACCACGGCCTCGCCCTCGACGACCGTTTCGCCGTCCGCGAGGACGTCGGTCGTCAGGCGGAAGCGGCCGCCGCCGAGGTCCTCGACCACCTCGCAGACCGCGGTGGTCTCCTGACCGGGGTCGACCGGGCCGAGAAAGGAGGTCTCCTGGGAGAGGTAGACGACCAGCCCCGGCAGCCGGGCGAGCGCGGCGCTGACGATCCCGGACACGAGGGTCCCGTGGACGATGGCGCCGCCGAACCGCGAGTCCTCGGCGTACCCCTCGTCGAGGTGCAGCCGGTTCGTGTCGCCGCTCGCGGCCGCGAACGCGCGTACGTCCTCTTCGTCCAGCGTCTTCGAGAACTCCATGACGTCACCCACCGAGACGGCCTCGGGGTCTGCGAACTCCGTCTCGATGGACCAGCCGCGCTCGGTGTAGGCCACGCCCGGCGCTTCCGGGTCGACGTCCCGCTCGTCCGCGTCGGCCGCGCCGAACGTCGACAGGAGGCTCCGGTTCGCCCGGAGGACGCCGTCGGCCAGGTGGGCCGAGGCGTCGAGCCAGGCTCCCAGCAACCCGTGTCCCGGTCGCGCGGCGGCGATGTCGTCCTGATTGCTCATGGAATGTGACACCCCTTCCCACGGAATCGCGGGCAAAAGGAGTTTCGGATTCGATCCGTCCGCCGGCTATCGATCCGTGGCGGCGTCGCCGGTGCCGGAACCTCCAGTGCGGATCGTCGTCGGCCGCGTTGGGGCCTGACGCGGGGCCGAACGGGAGTTCCAACAGCGCGCCCGGAATATACCATCAGATGGTAGGAGATGGTATAGAGCGGAATATTTATACTCCACGGGGTACTACCTGCAGGTACAGGATGACGAACGAGCGCGACGGGCCGTCGTGGCCCCCGGCGATGTGGGCCGACCAGTTGCAGGAGATGGGCGAGGACGCGGTCGAAGGGCAGACCCAGCTGTTCCGGCAGTTCCTGGAGGCCTCGACCGGCGGCACGACGTCCACTCCGTTCGGACAGCTCGGGGCCATGGGCATGGGTTCCGCCGTGTTCAAGACGCGCGTCCAGAGCGGCGGGCGCATCTCCATCCCCGACGCCGAGCGGGAAGCGCTCGACATCGAGGAGGGCGACATCGTCCAGACCGTCGTCATTCCGATCAAGCGAAACGAGTAACCATGAGCACCCAACAGAACCCCATCGGTACGATGTTCGAACTGCAGCGTAGCGCCATCGAGAACAGCCAGCGGTTCGTCCACCAGAGCGTGGACGCCCAGATCCGCGGCGCCGAACTGGCCGTCGAGGCCGTCGAGCGCAGCGACGTGGCCCGCGAACAGGGCGAGGACGTCACGAAGGCCGCGGTGAACGCCTACTTCGACGCGCTCGCGACCGCGGTGCCCGGCGACGCCGAGGGCGTCGAAGGCCTCCGCGAGACGGTCCTGGAGCAGTTCGACGTCGTCAGCGAGGTCAACGAGGACGCCTGGGAGGCCGGCCAGGAGTTCGCCCGGCGCAACGCCGAGGCCGTCGAGGAGTTCGCCGAGGAGTACGCGTCGATGGTCGACGACAGCTTCGACGCCTTCCTCCAGACCCACGAGCGGGCCGAGACGAGCACCCGGCAGGCCGCCGACGTGGTCCAGGAGGGGACCCGGACGGCCACCGAGATCGCCGTCGAGAGCGCCGAGCAGGCCGCCGACGCCGTCGAAGAGTCCGCCGAGTAATCCCCCTTTTTTGACCTGGCACGCCATACATGAACACGATGACCGATACGACCGGCGACTGGAGCGAGTTCGTAGACGAGATGAACGAGTCCTTCGTCCAGGCGATGGAGCAGAACGTCCAGGCCCAGACGGCCTTCGTCGAAACCTGGTTCGACACCCTGGAGGGATCGATGGAGGACGGGGACCTCGACGAGACCATGGACGGGTACGCCCGCGCCTACGAGGCGTGGATGGACGCCGCCCGCGACGGCTTCGAGC
>CAYTAG010000024.1:0-23264 GCA_964435625.1 uncultured Halobacteriales archaeon
TGCGGGGTGCGGTAGGCTTTGGCGATTACTGGGGTGGTTCCTTTGGACATGGGTGGTACTCGGGTCTTGAACTCCTTAAAGGCGACAGAACAGGTGGCCACCGGTGACACGTTTCCCGGATTTGTTGAAACTGAATTAGAGGAAATGAAATGTAAGATATTTGTGAACAACCTTCTTACCAATGTGACTACCACACTGGACATAGAACCACAGCATAATACGGTAGCCAACGTAATCACCGTTATACGGAGCACCCAACATGGACTTCGACCCCACCGACTACGAAGACAAATCAAAAAGGGAGATTCTGCATGAACTCGTCGGCTACGTCGTCAAAACAGACGAGGAAATGGAGGAGAAAACCACGCGAAGCGGTGGGCAAACCGATCTGAACATCTATCTCTGCGACAACCACGGATACGAAATCGGCGAGCTTGACTACTGGGTGCATCAGCTCACCGAAGACCACCGAATCACTGGGCATGCAACGAACTTCGCCAAAGAGCACACCTTCTCCGAAGACATCGCCGACGACGATATCTCCGTTGTAACCATCACCACCCCGGCGAAAGGTCGGGAAGACGAATTCCTATTCGTAACGACCCACGGGTTGGACAAAGACTACCTCTGGGTAATCACAACCGTCCACTCCGACTGGCGGGACAAGACTATCGAACGTTTGCTCAATTATCTCCCGTGCGTCGAACGCCTCTATCTATCCGCGGACGACCTCGAAGACCTTACAGAGGATATCCACGATTCACACGTCTCCGGGTTCACCGCAAAGTACCACGCCCCGAATCGGGAGCGCGACGCCACCCTCCGGTTCACAGGCGCTGAGCCGGGGGACCTCAAGACCGCCGAAGAAGCGTTCGATGCAAAACCCACGCGCATCGATTTTGATCAACAGAACTCCCCCAGCACGGCAATCCAAGGTGCGAACACCAACAATGGACGTGTGTCCATGCGATCAGTGCGGGATGGCTCGGAAGCGAAAGCCGTCGAAACCCTTCTCGGTATCACTGAGGAATACCAAGAACTCGACCATGCACGATTCGATGTCGAGTTTCCCCCAGAACTCGATGACCTGGACAATGGATTCGCCGTGAACGGGTTCACCGCTGTTGAACTCACTGATCCGGACCGTGACGAGGCTACCTCTAAGGAACTAGTTGCAGAGCTTGAGGCGCAGGTCCTGAATGGGAATCGCTACCGACATGGACTTCGGGATGGGGGAACGAAGATTCGCGTCTTCGATACGGAGCACGACGAGACATTTGACGTCGCGCTTGAGCCACCGGATCTCGTGTTATATGCACGTGACACCACGACCGCGTTGAGTCTCCGTGAATTCGTCCGCGAAGTGTACGAAGAACTCGATTCAACGTATTCCCTGAAGAAGAGCCAGAGTCCGGTGGCGATTCAATAGACATGACGTCGCTGACAGCCGGGAAACGGCAACGGCGCGAAGTGAATACCTACAACTTGTTCTATTCCGCTGTCACTGCTCGTGCCGACCCACCGTTGTCATCGCGCGGGGTACGTATTCCAGTGATGTTCCCCGTCTTCGAAGATGAATCAGGAGGCAGGGCCATCGAAGCTGAGCCAGATTTCGTTTTATATGACGGGTCGACATGCGCGCTCTGTGAAATCAAGAGTGGACACAACATCAACGAGCGGGATATCAAGCAGATGGCGGAGTGCGATAAGGTGACGATTGAAACAGCCGAGGAAGAACTGAGGAACGCGCAAATCCGGGAGAAGACGGAATATGACGGTACTGTCACCGCGGTGGAGCCGGTCATCGTCTATCAAGATATGGATGAGGAGTTCGTCGAGATGACGCGCCGTGAGTCAGAAAGTTTCCGTGACGCGCTAAAGCGGCTTACTGAGCACGCTGTATTGATGACGCAAGATTACGGCAGTGACCTCCGTGTACTCGAAGGCGGTTTTAATACCGATGGGGCGATGCAATCGGTGCTGAGAGCCGGGGTGTCACTTCCAGAGAATCCGCCGGACGAAATCATGCTCACAGAAGGGATGGAACCTGAGATTCTCGCTATCGCAGTCACGGACATATGGGGCGAACAAGCCCTGGACCATGAAGAGGGGGTAGAGGTGACACGCGAACGAGTCAGGGACTTTTTCGCTCCACGCCACAATGTGAATCCCGGTGATTTGGGACTCGTCTTCGAATTTTTAGAGGATATTGATGCGTGCGAAGAGATTGGGACGCACCGTTATGAGTTCCGTCGGGAGCATATGGGTGCGATTCTCGGCGTGGAAGAGATGGTGATGGAACAGCGCGTTGAGGATTATCTGCGGGAGGATGACCAGGCGACGATTTGGTCATTCGACGGCAATAACAACAATAATGACGGTGTTGACGAGGGAAAGAACGGCAAGCAGTAGAGACAGGAATGATTTCGGTCGTAGATCACGTCACCATCCCTGAATGTAATGTTGTGACTGAAAGCCGGTTGTCCGATCCGCGGCCTGTATTCAGCACGCCCGTCAGCATCTATCGTCATTCGAGGAGTTCAACGGAACCATTCCCCGACACCCCTTCGAAAGCGTTAGGCCGCTCCGTCCCGAAGTCCGTGGGCAATGAGCGACGCCGAGACCGAGGCCCGCCCCGAGGCGGTAGACGTCGTCGAGTTCCTGTTGACGACCCGCGTCTACGACGAGACGGCGGCCCTCGACGAGAACGACCTCCCGCCGCGGTACCGCAAGGTGTTCTGGGACGGCGGCGAGATCGAACGGCCGCTGTCGGCCACCGAGGAGACCGCGGCGGCGGCGACCGGCCTGAACGACCCCTGGGAGGCGGTTTCGGGGCTGATGTTCACCGATCGGGACTCCTTCACCGGCGACATCGACCTGACCGACCCCGACCTCGCCGAGGAGTGGTTCCTCAAGCGGGCCGACGACGACCGCCTGGCCACCAATCCCGCGCTGGCCGCCCACTTCCAGGACCGGGAGGGCGTCGACGTCGACTACGAGACCGCCCGCCGGGGCAACCGGCCGATCCAGGCCGACCGCGTGTGGATCGACTCGCTGCTGGAGGAGTACTTCGACGAGGAAGAGGAGGAGGAGATGCTGGACCTCGTCGACGTCCGCGCGCCGGAGGAGATCGAAATGACCCTGGAGGACCTCGTGCTCACCGAGGAGCAGGAGGGCGAGATCCACAAGATCGTCAAGGCCATCGAGCACCGCGAGTACCTCGCGCAGATCGGCCTGCGGGAGATCGGCAAACTCCTGTTCGTCGGCCCGCCGGGGACGGGCAAGACCTCCACCGCCCGCGGCCTGGCGCACGAACTCGACCTGCCGTTCGTGGAGGTGAAACTATCGATGATCACCTCCCAGTACCTCGGCGAAACGGCCAAGAACGTCGAGAAGGTCTTCGAGGTGGCAAAGCGGCTCTCGCCCTGTATCCTGTTCATCGACGAGTTCGACTTCGTCGCCAAGACGCGGCGTAGCGACGAACACGCCGCGATCAAGCGCGCCGTGAACACCCTCCTCAAGTCGATAGACGAGGTCAGCCTCATCCAGGACGACGTGCTGTTGATCGGCGCGACGAACCACCCCGATCAACTGGACGCCGCGGCCTGGCGGCGGTTCGACGAGATCGTCAACTTCCCCAAGCCGGACGTGCAGATGCGTTCGGACATCCTGCGGGTGATCACCCGCGCGATGGACATCGAGGAGTTCGACCCCGACGAACTGGCCGACCGCACCGAGGGACTCACCGGCAGCGACCTCCGGATGGTGCTACGGGAGGCGGTGCTGGACGCGCTCACCGAGGAGCGGCGCACCCTCACCCAGGCGGACCTGCTGGACGCGATCCAGGACTTCGAGGAGCGGGACAACCTGAAGAACCTCGACATGATCGAGGGCGACCACGACGCGCTCGTGGCCGGCGGGGACATCTCCGGCGGGTCCGGCCACGACCACGATCACGACTGAGCCGGCCGGCCGCTCACCCGTCGACGTGGCTTACTGGGCCGCCTCCGCGGCCGCTTCCAGCCGATAGACCATCTCGTCGACGAGGCCGTGCAACCCCTCCAGCGTCGGCTCGTTGAGCGCGGCCTCGTACTCGCGGACCCCCTCGTGGATGCGTTCCCTGACCGGCCCGTCCATGACCGCCGTGGCTTCGTCGTAGCCGTGCTCCGCCATCAGGGCGGCGACTTCCTCCAGCGGTTCGCCGACGTACTCCCGGACCTCCTCGGGGTCGGCGGTGAGTCCCGCCGCCGGGACCCGACGGACGGCGTCGCGGACGCTCCGTACGATGGGATTCATGGTGGTGGACCGTTCCTCGGCGGTCGAGCGGATCTGCACGCCCTCGGCGGCGAACGGCAGCGAGAACGAGATCAGTTCCAGCGGTTCGGCGTCGTCGGAACCGTATGCGCAGAGGCCGGTTTCGGCCGGCACGCGGGTCGACGCGAGCACTTCGTCGTGCGGATCCAGGAGTTCGACCACGACCGGGGCGTCCTCGACGTCGGCGTACTCCTCGACCCCGGGCATGGCCGTGACTTCCCCGTACCGGATCTCGCCCTCGCCGTCGAAGCCCCCGATGGCCGACAGCATGTACTTCACGGTGCCGCTCCCGGACGTGTCCGTCGGGTTCCACCTGCTGTCGATCAACTGCTGGTGGATGCGGGCGTCCGCCCACGCCTGGGCAGAGTCCCCCGTGGTACCGGTCATGTAGCTATTGAGTCTGTCGACGGTGTCGGTCCCCTTCTTCGGGCCCTCGGTGTGGAACGAGCCCTCGGGGTTCTCGAATCGCCTGACGTTGTCGAACCCACGTTCGAGGTCGTACCCCAGCGAGACCACGCCCTCCGGATCGTCGTCGCCGGACGCGTCGGTCGTTTCCTGGTCGCGGGCGTGGATCGGGTCGATCCGGTCGCCGGGACCAGGGGCGATGTAGGTCCCGCTGTCCGGATCGCTCCGCCGTGCCATCGGGGCGTCCTCGGAGGGCTCCCAGTAGTCCTGCTGGAAGCGGTGACCGATCTCGTGGGCGGTCGCGAGGCTGATTCGCTGGTCGTCGCCGCTGTCTTTCGCCCCCGTCACGGACACCGCCGATTCCGAGTCCCAGGGGGAGAGGCCGCCGACGTTCGAGAGACCCCAGTGGCTGTAGTAGTCGCTGGCGTCGCTGTTCCCGGGGGCGATCCCCGGCACGATGGCCACCACGACGTCGAAGCCGCCGGACCGGATCTCGTCGACCATGGTCGAATAGTCCCGTCCGTCGAGGCGCAGGATTCCGCCGTCGGGGAACCCCCGGTTGTGGTGGGGATACGAGGAGTCGGTCGCCACGCGCTGGAGGAAGTTCTCCGCGTGCTTGAGGTCCTTGTAGACCACGCACTTGCCCTCGCAGTTGTCGATGAACCACCCCGTCCTCGGGTACCCACCGTGGAAGGGCATGTCGAGGTACTCGAACGTGACGACGTCGCCGGGGAAGACCTTCTGGAGGTACGAGGTCGCGCTTTCGACCGACCGCCGGTAGTCCCGCGGTTTCCCGTTCGTACGCTGGCCGTACCTGTCGCCGTTCTCGTCGTCTTCGAGGCGGACGAACCCGACCTTCAGCGGGTCCAGGTCCACGACGTCGTCGGGGTGCTCGCTGATGCGCTCCCAGAAGTCGAACCGCAGGACGTTGCTGGCGGTGATCACGGCCAGGGGACTCGCGTCGGCCTCGAACACCGGGGGGTCGTTGTTGGGGTCGCCGTCGTTGGCGAGCTGGTGGAGCACCGAGATCGTGTCTTCCTTGTCACCTTCGATCTTCTCGAGTTGGTCGAGGGGAATCTCGAAGCTGTCGGTGTGTTCGAAGCTCCGGGAACTGCCGGGATCCGTGTGGCCCCGGTAGAGCGTGATCTCCAGGTCCTCGTCCATCTGGTCGAGGTTCTCCAGCCGGTCGAACTCGAAGACGACCGTCGTGTTCTCGCCCTCGACCAGGTCGGGGTTGGGTTCGACGTAGATCGCCGACCCTTTCGGCGGTTTGACGACCGTGTCGTCGACCTGCTGGACGAACCTGACGTCGGACACGCCGAACTTCGGGTCCGGCTCGTCTTCCGGATCGGTGCCGCCCCCACAGACCTTGACGAAGTCGCCGCCGCCGGTGGGCACCTCGGAACACCTGACCGAGTGCCTGATCACCTCCTGGTACCGACGCCACATGTCGACCTGCATCGGTTCCATGAACTGGCAGAGTTCGTCGATGCACTCACCCTCGACCTCCAGCGGTTCGGGCGGGGTCCGCCGCCGGACGAACTCGCCGACCACGACGACGTCGCCCTCGTAGGGGATCCGTACGAGGTTCGCCAGCACCGTCGTCGTCGGCCACTCGCCGGCCGCGACCCCGAGGAAGCTCCGGGCCTCCGCCCCCTCTCCGAACAGTTCGATCTCCGCGGTGCCGATCTGCCGCAGTTCGCGCTCCCAGTCGAACTCGGGCGTAGGGACGGCGCCCGTCTGCGCGAGGAACTCGCGGCCGCGTTCCTCGACGAGCAGTTCCTCGAACGGTTGGGCCACGAGCGGGTCGACCTCCTCGCCGACCCGTTCGGGCGACGGCATCGACATCACGCCGATGGTGCGCGCCGGGGGGTCGGGGACCTCGAACTGCTCGGGCGGTTCGTGGTCGGCGTACCTGCCGTGGACCGTCAGGTAGCTGATCGCCTCGGTTTCGTCGTATGGAATCTCCGCGACGTCGAACGCCGGCAGCTGCAGGTACTCCTGGCCCGCGATGCCGAGCCCAGTCGGCGTCGCCTGGGCGTAGTCGGACGCTTCGACGAGTCCGGAGTAGCCGGAGAGGCCGGCTGCGGTGCCGGCCGTCGCGATCCCTGATAGCAGTTCCCGCCGCGACGACGCCTTCGGCGTCGCGCTCCCGTCGTCGGTGCCATCGGATGGCGTCACGGTGGAGTATAGCGACCTTATATGCGATAAAATACACCGCTACGTACGTAGCGTGACCGTGCCGCGGGGAGTTACCGTCGTTCGTGCAGGTACCGCGAGAGCGCGCCCCGGAGCGCGGGGACGTCGTCGATGGCCCCGCGGTCGCAACTGACGTCGAGGCGCCAGGCGGCGCGCCGCCGGATGGAGACGGCCTCGTCGGTAACGGCGTAGTCCTCGAAGCGGTCCCACGGGATCAGCCTGAGGGTCACCGGGGCGCGGACGACCAGCCCCTCGTCCAGTACCGCGTACTCGCGTTCGGACGTGGCGCCGAGCACGCCCGCGCCGACGGGGATGGCGATCTGGCCCGCCCAGACGACCGGCTGGACGTCGAGGACGACGCCGGCCACGAACGCCAGGAGGCCGCCGCCCACGAGAGCGACGGCGAGCACCTTCGCCAGGCGGCGCCGCCGTGGCCCCGCCGGCGCGGCCCAGCGCGCCCGGACCGGCACGCCGTCGATCCGGTCGCGGACCGCCCGATTCCGCGCCATCTGGACGACGAACAGGCCGACGAAGAGACCACCCATGAGGCCGAGCATGGCCAGCCCGACGACGCCGTCCCCCGGCCCCGCGACGGCGAGCCACCCCGCGTGGACGAACCCGACCAGCGGGAGGCCCCACGCCAGGCGGGACCGGCCCAGGCCCACCGCCAGCCGCGTCTCGACCCGGCCGACGGCCACGCCCACGACGACCGTCGTGGCCGCGCCGGTTACCAGCAGGGTCGCGTACACCCGCCAGGGGGAGCTACCGCCCGCCAGGAGGGACGTCGCGGCCGGCGCGACGACGGCGGCCACGTACAGGCCAACGAGGAGCGAGAACGTCCCGTGCGGGCTGAGGTTCGTCTCCAGGGTGTCGCCGTGGCTCATCGGTTCGGCAGGTATCGGCGAACGGTAATCAAACTGTCCTCTCGCGGCGTCGACGGCCGGAGAGCGACCGGAGCCGGCCGTCAGGCCTCGGTCCCGGTGCGCTCGCGGATGAGCTCGCGGAACCGCTCGGGTTCGTCGATGTCCTCGACGTCCTCGCGCTCGACGATGGCGGTGCCCTCGACCTCCTCGCGTTTGGCGCGGTCGACGAAGTACACCGACCGCGTCCGGGTGACCCGGCCGATGGAACCCATGATGCGGGCGCGCTTCTCGGCGGTCTCGGTGAAGTCCGAGTGACCCGTCAGGAGGTTCCCGGCGCCCTGCTCGTCCTCGCCGACGGCCTCGAACGGCGCCCGCAACGTCGGGTGGACGGCGAAGCCCGCGCGACGCATCACGGCGACGATCCGACGGTCGTCGGGGTCGGCCTCGGGGTCCTCCGGCGTGGGGTCGGCGTCCCGGACGTCCTCGGCGCCCTCCAGCACCTCGACGGGACTCGTTAGCTCCTCGCCGAACAGTTCCTCGAGGTGGGCGGCCACCTCGATGCTGGCGTTCATGCCGTCCTCGTACTTGCTGACGGTCCGCCGGGAGACGCCGAGTTCGTCGGCCAGCCGTCCGAGACTCCAGCCGCGTTCCTCGCGCTCGTCCGAGAGCACGTCGCCGTCGATGTTGACGTACAGCCCACCGGGTGCGGCGTAGATCAGCGGCGGCACGTTCTCGACGAACAGGTCCAGCGCCGTGTCCGGCGAGAGCACGGGGACGCCGTGCCGGAAGTAGACGACGCCGCGGTCCAGTTCCTCGTCGCGGGTCGTCAGCCCGAGCACAAGCGGCGTCGCGTTCAGGTAGTGGCCCAGCCGGCGCATCTCCTCGCCGGTGGTCGCGTCGAAGGCGTCGACGTTGCCCAGGATCTTCAGCAACAGCACGTCCTCGCCGCGGCGGGCCACGACGTCGAAGCTCTTCGGCCGGATCGCACACCGGTCGCTCACGGCGAAACCCGCGTCCCGGAACATGGCCGTCACGTTGCCGACCAGTGCACTCCTTGTCATGACCCGTTTTAGCGGGTCTAGGCTATTATCACATATGTACTTTCTGGTGCATCACCACGGCACTGTTCAGATAAGCTGATTTTGGCAGAAGACCTGGGCGAGCAGTCATGTTTCGGCGGTCGTGGGGTCGGCATGACGGAAGTGGTTTGCGAACTGGTTGGTTCGGCGTTTTATCTCTTTGAAGATTCGTTCGATCGTGTTCCGGTTGCCGTGGGTTTCGTGCTGGAAGTCAAGTCCGTGCCGGTGGAGTGCGGCTTGAAGCCACGGCGCACCGTCGACGAGAAACAGCGCCTCGTCGACGTCGTGTCTCTGGCGAAGTTCCCGGAAAAAGATCGCAGAGAGCCCCCGATTCTGGCTGGTTTCGAGCTTGACGTGCAGGAATTCGTTGGAGTCGGGATCAACGGCAGCGTACAGCCAGTAGCGCTGATCATTGAGTTGGATCACCGTTTCGTCGACCGCGACCTGGTTGGGGCCTTCCCCTCGGTGGATTGAAAGTCGGCTTTCTGCACCCAGTTGTGGACGGTCGACCGCCCACACTCGATGCCATACCTCTCAAGTTCAGCGGTAGTACTGGAAAGTGATAATCCGGCCAGATGGGGCCGAATACCGAGCTTCATCGCCCACCGTGGCGTCGCTTCCCGCTCCACAAACCCTAACTCCAAGCAGTCGGTACTTCCGGTGAGGCGGCGGATTTCGAGATAGATCACTCGGAAATCCGTCCGCCTCATCCTTTAGCGCTTATCTGAACACTGCCGCCAGCAGTTCGGTGTCCCAATCCGGGCGACGGAGTCGGGTAGCACGCCACCCTTGCCCGTCCAGTCGATCCCGCTCTCACTCGCCCGTCCAGTCGATCCACACCCTCGGGCCAGGGTTACCGATCCTCGATAGCGAGGGTCGTGTCGTCGTCGAGCGCTTCGTCCATCGCGGTGACGAGTGCGCGTCCCTTGTCCAGCGTCTCCTCGTACTCGGCGACTGGGTCCGAGTCGTGGACGATGCCCGCTCCAACCCGGAGATAGTACTGGTCGCCGGTCCGCACCAGCGTCCGGATCGCCATGTTCAACGTGGCACGTTCGTCGAAGCCAACGACGCCGATCGCTCCGGTGTACGGCCCTCGTCGGGTCGTTTCCAGTTCGTCTATGATCTCCATGGTCCGGGGTTTGGGTGCTCCCGTGATCGTTCCGCCGGGGAAGACCGCGGCGATTGCGTCCGCGACGGAGGCGTCCGACCGGCGGGTCCCCTCCACTCGCGAGACGGTGTGGATGACTTCGGAGTAGCGGTCGATACGCCGGTAATCGGTCACCTCGACCGACCCGTACTCACAGACCTTTCCGAGGTCGTTGCGTTCGAGATCGACCAGCATCGCGTGCTCGGCGTGTTCCTTCTCGCTATCGAGGAGTTCCCGTTCGAGCGAGCGGTCCCGCTCGGGCGTCTCTCCGCGCGGACGCGTGCCGGCGATCGGTTCGGTGACGAGGCGGTCGCCGTTACAGTCGAGCAGGAGTTCCGGACTCGCACTGAGCAGGTCGACGCCCGGGAACTCGACCACCGCAGAGTAGGGCGCGGGGTTGACCCGCTGGAGTGCGGCATACGTCTCGACGGGATGGATGCCTGCCGGGGCGATGAATCGCTGGGAGATGTTCGCCTGGAACGTGTCGCCGTCACGGATGTACGCTTTCGTTTGCCGTACCCGGTCGGCGTACGCCTCGCGCCCGACCTCATTGTGGAACGTCACCGTCTGGTCCATTACGACCGGTGACTCCACCCCCGGATCACCAGCGTGGGCGCGTCGGGCGAGGTCGGTCGCCCCCTCAAAGGCCCGGTCGTAGACGGCGTCGAAGTCATCGTCGGGTGCCACCTCCGGACAGCAGGTGAGACGGAGTTCCGTCGGATCCGAACGTGGCTCACGCCATGTGGCGACGCGGTCGTAGACGCCGAACTGGAGACGCGGCAGTTCCCGGTCGTCGACGGTCGTCTCGGGGAGATCCTCCAGTTCCCGGGCGACGTCGTAGGAGAGCCAGCCGAATGCGCCACATGGGTAGGGAACGTCACACTCGCCGCGGACCAGTCGCTCCTCGTCCAGCAGTTCGTCGAGCGCCGTGAACGCCTCCGGGCTCTCCCCGTCGCCGTCGGTCTGCACCCACCGCTCGGGGTCGGTGGCGAAGTATCCCCAGCCCGACTGCCCGCCCGTCGTTTCGAGGTAGACGCCGCCGACCTCTTCGCGCGCCCGGCGGTAGGCTTCGAAGGGGTCGGACACCGTCGTCCGGACCTCAACGGGGATCCTGGCCGGGGAATCGAGCGTGGAAGCGAGGCTACGATACCTGGTACGGGTCGTCCGGAGTTCGGTCTCGGTCATTGATTACGTTGTCGTCGTTCAACCCCAGACGGCGCGTCGAACAGTGCAGTCGGTTGGAGTGGTGGAATGGCGATTCTATCTCTGTTCAGTTTCCCTCGCCCCCGACGAACGGGGACCTGGATTCACGTTACCCGCCCGTGATCTCGTCGGCGATTTCCATCGTCGTCACCTCCTGATATCAAGTAAATGTCCCTGTATATTAATCGTTGTCCCGGGCAGTCAATTAGACCCACAGTTCTGTTACAGATGGTCGACCGCGTCGGCGAGCAACGCGACGGCTTCCCCGTCGTCAGGACCAAGCGGCGTCCCGACGACGATTCCGTCGACATCCCCGGAGATGGATGCGAGTCGCTCGCTCACGCGGTCGGGCGTCCCGGCGATGCAGAAGGCGTCTATCATCTCGTCGGTGAGGAGTCCCCGTGCCGTCTCGGCGTCCCCCAGGCTCACCGCGTCACCGATCCGCTCGGCCACGTCCCGGGCGATGCCGTGACGGTCGAGCACGGGGTCGGACGCACCGCCGATGATGTAGGCGACGGCGTCGCGGGCCGTCCGGCGTGCCGCGTCCTCGTCGGCGGCGACGCTCACGCTCGTGAACGCCACAACCTCAAACGGGTCGTCCGTCCCCCGGTCGGCCAGCCCCTCCTCGATGCGGTCGCTGGCCCACGCGAAGTCTGCGGGGTGGGCTGCGTTGACGAGGACGCCGTCAGCGTACTTCGCGCTCATACGGAGCATGTCCGGGCCCTGCGCACCGAGGTAGATGGGGACCGACCGTTCGCCGGTCAGGAGGCGAGCACCGTCAGCGTCGAAAGTGTCGTTCGCGTCGAGGCGTTCACCGCGCCAGAGTCGACGCGCACCCTGTAGCGTCTCCAGGACGCGTTCGAGGGGCCGATCCGGGGCAATCCCAAGGTTCGCGAGCGCCGAACTGTCGCCCGCACCCAGACCGAGGACGCTACGTCCCGCGCTGATCTCGTCGAGCGTCGCCATCCGCGAGGCGAGCACCACCGGATGCACCTGGTACGGGTTAGCGACGCCCGGCCCGACCCTCGCACGGGTGGTCGAGTCCGCGATCAACGACAGGATCCCGAACGGATCGTGATTCATGTAATGGCAGCTGACGAATACCGTGTCGAACCCGGTCCGCTCGGCGTCGACGCCCAGTTTGACCAGTTCAGAGACGTCGCCGTGCGGCGTGATCTCGATGCCCCGCATCGCGAGGCCGTCGGCCCGATTACTCATGGATTCTCGTCTGTGTTATTATCCGACCCTATTCAGTAATTTTAAGTTTGTGAATCCGTTCCGATTCAGTGATGAACTACGCCGCAGCAGCGAACAAACTTTTCGAGTTGCGGGGGTCACCGATCCAGCCAGGCCCCGGCAACACCGAACGGCTGCTCGATCACCTTGGGAACCCCGAAACGGACGTCGAAGCCGTCCAGATCACCGGATCTAACGGGAAAGGGAGCACGGCGAGGATGACCGAGCGGGCACTCCGTGAAGCCGGGTACGACGTCGGCCTGTACACGTCGCCACACCTTGACGACTTCCGTGAGCGCGTCCGGATCGACGGACGGAAGATATCGAAGCGCAACGTCTGCGAGTACGTCGAGGCGATCGAACCGCACCTGCAGTCGCAGCGAGAAGCCGGTGGATCCGTGCCGACCTTCTTCGAGGCGATGACGGGGTTGGCCCTCTGGGAGTTCGCCCGGCGTAGGGTCGACGTCGCCGTCTTGGAGGTCGGCGTCGGGGGCCGGACCGACGCCACGAGTGCGGTCGAACCGGTCGCCAGCGCCGTCACGAGCGTGAGCCTCGACCATACCGACTACCTCGGGGAGACGGTGACCGAAATCGCCACGGAGAAGGCACACGTCGCTCCTGAGGACGGGCCGCTAGTCACGGCAGCCGACGGGGACGCCCTCAACGTGATCGAGTCGTTCGCCTCCGAGGTCGTGACGGTTGGACAGCGCGACGACGTCGACGTACGGGCGACCTACGAAGGACAAACGGGGGGCCGAAGCGAGATTTCGCTCGACGGACCCGGCTGGTCGATCGACGCAGAACTCCCGCTGCTGGGAGCGTTCCAGGCGTCGAACGCAGGCGTCGCCGCCGGGCTCGTCCGGGCCGTCGCGAATCCCTCGGCGGAGACGATCGCACGCGGCTTCGAGAAGGCCCACTGGCCGGGGCGGTGTGAGGTCGTCCAGCAGTCCCCGACGGTTTTGCTGGACAGCGCACACAACCCGGAGGCCTGCCGGCGTCTCGCCGCCGTTCTCGAGGAGTTTGCCTACGACGACCTGCACGTGGTCTACGGGGCGGCAGCCGAGAAGGACCACGCCAGCACGACCGGCGAACTGCCCCATCCCGACCGGGTCGTCACGTGTGAACCCAACCGGAGCAAGATAGAGCCCGAAGACACGCTCGTGGATGCGTTCGAGGAACTCGGCGTCAGGACCATAGAGCGTGGCGGTGCCGTCGTCGACGCGGTCGACCGCGCGCTGGAAGCGACGACCGACGACGATCTCCTGCTGGTCACCGGTTCGCTGTACACGGTCCGGGAGGCCCGCCGGTGGTGGTCCCGGCTGGCGTTCCCCCGGCAGGTGGACTCCGAGGACGCGGCGAGGAAGACACTCAGGAAGGCCGGTGTGCCGACCGAAGACGCCTCACCCGAGGACCTCCACCACGAGGTCCTCAAGGTCCGCGCCCAGCTGCCACGGGCCGAGTTCGTCCGGGACGCGATGCGAGACGCTGGCGGCCAGTGCTGGACCTCCGGCATCGAGGAGGACCGCGAGACTGTCGACGTCGTCCTCGCTGGTTCCCGGGGCGCGTTCGATCGACTCACGGCGGCGCTGGCCGACGCGGACGCGGGGGTAACCCACCTCGTCGACCGGATCGAAACCGTCCTCGACTCCCCCGGCGCGACCGGGGCGTACCCGTGGACGAACGGGACGGCGGTCATGGGCATCCTCAACGTCACCCCCGACTCCTTCCACGACGGCGGCGAGTACTACGACCTCGACGACGCCGTCGAACGGGCCGAACGCATGGTCGAGTCGGGGGCGGATGTCGTGGACGTCGGCGGGGAATCGACTCGCCCGGGAGCAGATCCGGTACCGCCCGAAGAGGAGATCGATCGCATCGTTCCGGTCATCGAGTCGATAGCCGACGTCGATGCGTTGATCTCCGTCGACACGCGAAACGCCAGGGTGGCCGAAGCGGCGCTCGACGCCGGCGCGGACTTGCTCAACGACGTGTCGGGCCTAGAGGACCCACAGATGGCACGGGTCGCGGCGGAACACGACGCCCCCGTCGTGATCATGCACAGCATCGACACCCCGGTCGATCCCGACTTGACGGTCGAGTACGACGACGTGGTCGACGACGTGATCCGCTCTCTGCACCGGCGGATCCACCGGGCGGAACGGGCCGGCCTGGATCGCGACCAGATCGTCGTCGATCCGGGCCTCGGGTTCGGCAAGAGTAACGCCGAGAACTTCGAACTCCTCGACCGCCTGCCGGAGTTCCGGGCGCTCGGGTGCCCCGTGCTCGTGGGCCACTCTCACAAGTCGATGTTCGGTCACGTGAACTGCCCGGCCGGTGAGCGGCACTCGGCCACGGTGGCAGCCACATCGCTGGCGGTCGACCGCGGTGCCAACGTCGTTCGGGTACACGACGTGGCCGAGAACGCCGACGCGGTCCGGGTGGCCGAGGCGACCGGGCAAGGTGCCGATCTAGACGAGAGGAGGTGACCGACGATGTACAGACTCGCTTACGAACGGATCTACGGCAGAGACGAGTACGTCGAAGGCACCGAGCCGACACCCATCGCGCGAGCGGCGATCGAGTACCTTGACGCCGACGGCGTCGCTCTCGACATCGGTGCCGGCGAGGGCCGCGACGCGGTTTTTTTCGCCGAGCAAGGGTTCGACGCAGTCGCGATCGACACGTCGCCGAACGGACTCGAGAAGACTGAACGACTCGCCGACGAGCGGAGCGTCGGCATCGAAACCGTGCGCCAGGACGTGAACGAACTCAAAGTTACCCGGTCAATCTCGCTCGCTCACTCGGTCGGGGCGACGCAGTACCTCCGGCCCGAGAACCGCGAGGCAGTGTTCGGATCCCTCAAGTCGGCGACCGTACCCGGCGGCGTCCACTCGCTGACCGCCTTCGTGGACAGGCCCGACGAGTCGCCGGCGGTCTGGGAGGACTACGAGTACTTCTACGACGAGGGTGAACTCCGGACGTACTACGAGGACTGGGAGGTTCTCCGGTACGAGGATCGATCACTGGACGACATGTACGTCCGTGACACGCCACACCCGAACGAGTGGCTCGTCGCCCGGAAGCCATGACCGCCAGCGACGGATCGATGGACTACGCGGACGCGGTCGAGTATCTCGGCTCGCTCGAATCCCACCGGCCGGTGCCCGGGCCGGAATTCGTCGAAGCCCTGCTGGACCACCTCGGGACGAGCCTCGACGGAATCGAGTTCGTCCACGTCGCGGGGTCGAACGGGAAAGGTAGCACTGCCCGGATGACCCACGAAATTCTGCGGGCCGCGGGCTTCGATTCCGGTCTGCTCAACTCCCCGTACCTGATCGATACCCGGGAGATCGCCCGCGTGAACGAGCGTTACGCGCCACGCGTGGCGATCCGCCGGTACGTCGAGGCCGTTCGCCCGTTCGTCGAGGGGGTCGACCACGAGCGAATCTGTCCAGAGTCGATCTACGTCGCGCTCGTGCTGTGGTACTTCGCCGAGCGGGACGTCGATGTCGCCGTCGTCGAGGCCGGCATCGGGGGCGAACTCGACCAGACCCAGGCCATCGACTCGTCCGCAGCCTGCGTGACCAGCGTCGGGCGGGTCCACACCGACATCCTCGGCGAAACGGTCGAGGAGATCGGCCGCGATCTCGCCGGGATCGCACCAGCCGACGGCCCCCTGGTCACCGGTGCCCGGGGGGAGGGTCGACGGGCAGTCGTCGACAGCATCGATTCCGCCATCGTCGTCGGGTCGGACGACGCCAGCGACGTGACCGTCAGATACGACGAACCCGGTGCCGGCCCGTCGACGGTGTCGATCAGCGGCCCCGACTGGTCGGTGACGACCGACCTTCCGCTACCCGGCCCACACCAGTCTCGGAACGCCGGGGTCGCTGCGACGCTCGCACGGGAGGTCGCCGACGTGGCGTCGTCGGACCTCGCAGCCGGGATCCGCCGGACGCGCTGGCCCTGCCGGACGGAGGTGATGCAGCGCGAACCCCTCGTCGTCCTCGACGCCGCCCACTCCCCCCACGCCTGCGAAGCCCTCGCCGACACCATCGCAGGTTTCGACTACCGGAACCTCCACCTGGTGTGTGCCATCTCCGAGGAGGACAGATACCGTGGGATCGTCGACGCGCTCCCGATTCCTGACCGTCTCGTCGCATCTGCGACCCGACGAGACGACGCGGTGGCCCCCGCAACGATCAGAGAGCAGTTCGAGGCACGTGACGTGCCCGAGGCGCACGTGGCCGACACGGTACCCGAGGCGTTCGAAGATGCGCTGGAGGCCGCCGCCGCCGCCGACCTCGTCCTCGCCACGGGAGACATCTGGACCGCGGTTGAGGCTCGCCGTCGCTGGACGCAGCTGCTGGTCCCGACGAGCGACAGCCCGGGCGAGTTGCAGCCCGGCCACCAGGAGCAGTCCGACAGTAGCGCCGCTCGACCGCGTCCCACCGTCCGGACGCGTCTGTACAGCGAGTCTGCCCGGACAGTCCGGGACCGCTTCGAGTCGCTCGGCGGGTCTGTCGCCAGTTCCCGCGTCGAGGGCCGCGAGGAGTACCCCGTTCGGACGTCTCTATCGGGGACTCGCGACCAGTTCGCCGACCTCGCGTCGGTGCTCGACGGCGCGGGCGGCGAGGTGGGGTGGTTCGCCGAGGACGTCCGCGACCTCCTGCTCTCGGACAGGCCGACGGTCGAGCCACGGGCACCGCTCCGGGGCGACGGGACGGACGTCGTCGGCATTGTCGACCCCGAAACCCGGGACGACCCGGCCGCCGCGGCGTCCGAACTGCTCGCCGCCGGTGCCGACGCCGTCGAGGTCGCGGCCGGGGAGAGAGACGCCACGGCCGCAGCGGTCGAGGCGATGGAGCGAGTGGACGCTCCCGTCTGGGCCTCCGCGGACGACGCCGATGTCGCTGCGGCTGGCCTGTCCGCCGGCGCGGATGTCCTGGTCGACGCGTCCGGCGTCGCCGACCCGCAGGTGGTGGAAGTGGCGGCCGAAGCCGGGATTCCGTTCGTCGCCGGACCGCGTGGCCCCCCGACGACGGTCGAGGACCTGCTGGACGACCTAGTCGAACAGCGCGTCCACCTCGCGCGAACCGGGATAGACCCCGGCCGCCAGCTACTCGATCCGTTCGGGACCGACGCGACGACGGTTCCCGAACTCGCCCACCAGACGGGAGCGTTTGCAGCCCTCAAGCGCCCGCTCGTTGTGACGCTGCTGGCCGGGACCGAAACCGGGCGGGTCGAGCCAGCGCGGACGTCGACGGTTGCCCGCGTCGTCGAGACGGCCGCCGCCGTCCGGACCCACCACCCAGAACAGGTAGCCGAGCTGGACACCGTCGCGTCCGTCGGTGTTCGCGGAGACGATCCCCAATCGAGTTAAATGAAGAGCCGTAAAGACATGGAAATATTCAAGACAGCAACGGAGAAAGTCACCGACGACAGCAGTTATGTCGGTCATCGCTCGAAGTGAGTGGCGTCAGGCACGGACGGGTCCGGACGACTCACCAGCCCCGCCCCGCGTCCCTGAGTGGCCCCCCGAGGTGGGCGCATGAAAGTAGAGCGTCCATCCCGCGTCATCCTCAAGTACTACCTGTTCAAGGCGGCGTCGGGAGAAGGGTTCTTCTGGCCCATCTTCACGCTCTTCCTGCTGAGTCGCGGCCTGACCTTCACCGAAATTACGCTCCTGAACAGTTTCGGGGCGTTGCTCGTCCTGCTCGGGGAGATTCCGACCGGCTACGTCAGCGACCGTATCGGCCGCCGGAACAGTCTCGTGATCGCCACCGTCCTGTTCGTGGCCCAGACGCTCGGGTTCGTGTTCGCGGCCGCGTTCTGGCAGTTCGCGATACTCTGGGTGCTGTACGCGTTCTCACAGACGTTCCGTTCGGGGGCCGGCGAGGCCTGGCTGTACGACATCCTGGAGGAACGGCTCGACGAGAGCGAGTTCAGCCGCGTCAGGGGGCGGGGTGGGTCGATCAGCCAGTGGGTAACTGCGGCATCGATGCTAGTCGCCGGACTGCTCTACGAGATGGCGGCCACGCTGCCGTTCATTGTCGGGAGCGCGGTCAGCGGTGCGGGTGTGCTCGTGTTGCTCACATTCCCGAAGAACCAGCAGTTCGTCGACGGCGACGATTCGCTGACGATCCGGGAGGCCGTGCCGATCATCCGTTCAGCGATCATGTCGCCGCCCCTCCGGTCGGTCGTCCTCTACGTTGCGCTGTTCGCGGGAGTGTTCCGCGCGGCGGACGAGTTCATCCAGCCGATAACCACCTCCGCGCTCGGCCTCCCGGTGACGTCGCTCGGGCCGCTGTACGCGGGCTTCTCCGTCGCGGCGGCCATCGCAGGGTTCTTCGCCGGCGACGTTGAGGAGCGGCTGACCCGCAAGTGGGCCATCGTCTCGCTCCCGTTGCTGATGGCGCTGCTGTTCGTCCTACCGCTGATGGTCCCGCTGGTCGCACTGCCCGCCTTTTTCGTGATGCGGGCGTCCCAGGCGGTCATCGGACCGATCGCCTCCGGGTACATCAACGATTACACCGACTCCGTCGGTCGCGCCACCATCCTCAGCGCCGTCTCGATGGTGTACGCGCTGGCCCGGATTCCGCTCCAGCCGCTCGGCGGGGTCGTCGCAGACCACTACTCGCCGCTCGTCGCGCTCGGGACGCTGGGGTCACTCGCCCTGTTCGGCTACGTCATCATCTACGTCGTCGAGACGCCCGCCGAACAATCCGTCAGCCCGACGGCCAGGTGAGCCATCCCGTCGGCGGGGTCACCCCGTGGTGGCGTCGACCGGTTCGTGCCGGCGAGCAAAGGTACAGAAGTTCTCGACCAGTCGTTTGCCGGCGTCAGTCAGGATGCTTTCGGGGTGGAACTGGACGCCGAAGTGAGGACGGCGCCGATGGCGAACGCCCATGACGACGTCGTGATCGTCCTCGGTCCGGGCGACGACGTCAAGGCTCTCAGGGAGGTCGCCCGGCTCCACCGCCAGCGAGTGGTACCGACCCACCTCGAAGGGGTCGGGAATCCCCTCGTAGATCCGCCCGCCGTCGTGGGTCACCATCGACGACTTGCCGTGGACGACCTCCGGCGCGTGGCCGACAGACGCCCCCTCCGCTGCACAGAGCGCCTGGTGGCCCAGGCAGACGCCCAGGATCGGGTACTCGGTCTCGGCGAACAGCGGGATGGAAACGCCCGCCGAGGCGGGCGTCCCCGGGCCGGGCGAGACGACGATCCCGTCGGGGTCAAGGTCGCGGACCCCTGCCACGTCGATGGCGTCGTTCCGGCGGACGAGGATCTCCGGGTCGAACTCACCGACGTACTGGACGAGATTGTAAACGAATGAGTCGTAATTGTCGATTATCAGTACCGTCATGTTGTATTCGAGTCGTGTTCAGTTAGGTTAGCTTTGGAGGAGAAGGTTAAATCGTCTTCGGCATCCTCCGGCTTCGGCGTCCCACGGTTACGGCACGCCCGCTCGATCTGCCCGCACGTTTCGAAAATCCATCCGGGCGGGACAGGCCACGGGTCGCACCGCAGGTCGTCGCGGCGCGAGAGTCGTGACGACCCCCCGGAGCCGGGTCGAAAATCCTTCCCGCGCCGGGTACGAAGCGGCATCGATGACCGTCGTCGGCCTCGACGACACCGACTCCCGCGAGGGGATGTGCACGACCTACGTCGCCGCGCGCGTGGCCGAGCGCCTGCGCGAGCGCGGCGCCGCGGTCGACCGGCAGCTACTGGTCCGACTGAACCCGGCCGTCGAGCACAAGACCCGCGGGAACGCCGCGCTGGCGGTCCACACCGACGCCGACGCCGACCTGGCGCTGGCGGTCGCCCGCGAAACCGTCGCCGAGTTCGCCGACGCCGAAGCCGCGAACACGAATCCCGGGGTCGTCGTGGCGGACCACGCGCCCGCCGCGGCGCCCCGCGAAGTGGTCGAGTGGGCACGCGAGGCCGTCCGGGACCACCACGACCGCGAGGCCGCCCTGCAACTGGTCGATGAGGTGGGCTACGGCCACGCCGGGTGGGGCAACGCCCGCGGGACCGTCGGCGCGCTCGCGGCGGTGGGCGCCTACGGAGCGTTCGAGGAGTGGACCTGCGAACTCGTCTCCTACCGCGAGCGCGACCGCTGGGGAACGCCCCGCGAGGTCGACCGCGATTCCGTCTTCGCGGCGGCCGACGCCGCCTATCCGGCCGCCTGGGACACCGTCGACCGCGAGACCGGCGAGGCGGTCTGCGTGCCGAACACGCCCGGGCCGGTGCTGTACGGCATCCGGGGCGACGACCCCGGGGCCGTCCAGGCGGTCAGCGACGCCATCGAGGGCGAACCGGTCGCCCGGCGGGCGCTGTTTTTGACCAACCAGGGGACCGACGCCCACCTGCGGGACGCGCACCTGGGCGACGTCCGGAACGGCCGCGCTTACCGCGTCGACGGGGTGGTCACCGAGGCCCCCGAGTTCCGGAAGGGCGGTGGCGGGCACGTCCACTTTACGCTCCGGGACGGGGACGCGACGCTGCCCTGCGTGGCGTTCGAGCCCACGAAGCGCTTCCGGGACCACGTCCGCCGGTTGCGGGTGGGCGACCGGATCACCGCCTGCGGCGAGGTGGCCGACGGGACGCTCAAACTGGAGAAGTTTGCCGTCCGCTCGCTGGTCGGCACCGAGCGCGTGGTACCCGGGTGTCCGGCGTGCGGGCGGTCGATGGAGAGCGCGGGCCGGGGACAGGGCTACCGCTGTCGGGACTGTGGGACGACGGCTGCGGGGAAGGCCGAACGGCCGGTCGAGCGCGTGCTGGAGCCGGGGTGGTACGAGGTCCCACCCGGAGCGCGGCGGCACGTCGCGAGGCCGCTCGTCCGTGGGGGGTTCGACGCGGCCGTACATCCCGAGCGGTGACGGCCGGTCGCGCGGAACCACGGAGGTTCGAACACCCGACTATTACTCGCTGCCGTTTTGTTATCTAATTTTCCAAAAAATATTATTTACCATAAATAATATGTTGGAACGATGTCGCTCAACGAATTGGACTGTGATCGACGGACTGTGCTCAAGACGACCGGTGCCGTCGGCCTCGTCGGCGCGTCGGGGTTGGCGACGGCCAGCGATTCGGAGTGTGCGGTCCCCACGTTCGAGCAAGGGGACTACGTCGTCACCGACGGGTCGAACGGCTCCGCCAGGGGGTACGACGAGTGTCCGAACCCGAGCGCTGTCGTGGAGATCGAAAACGGCATCTGTGGCTACGTCCGGGACCGGTGCTGTACGTCCGGGGAGTGGTACTACCTGTTCGACGGGTGGGACAGGCTCGTCTGGATCCCCGAGTCGGACCTGGACTTCTGTCGGGACTGTAGCGACCCCGCGTTCGGACTCGGCGACGTCCTCGTGACCGACGGCGCGAACGGCTTCGCCAGGGGGATCGACGGCTGCCCGGACGCCATCGAGCGGATCGAGATCGACAACGGCATCTGCGGCGAAGTGCGTGACCGGTGTTGCAGGGACGGGGTGTGGTACTACCGGGTCGCTCTCGACGGGTTCGACGACCTGTGGTGGATCGTCGAACCGGACCTGTCGTACTGCATCTCCCCGACCGACGGGAACGGTTGAGGGCGACTGAACGCATCCCGACTGAAGGTTTATCCGGCAAATCGACCAACGTGTTCGTAGATGGCGAGCACCCGCCACGAGGTCGACCCCGACGGCGGGCCCGAAACGTCACCTGCGCTCGGGCGCTGAACCGTACCGATCTCATTCCGGTGGCAGGACGTCGTCGTACTCCGTTCCGAGGATTTCGGCGCAGTTCACGGGGATGCCCGCCCACGCGCTCTTGACGACTTCGTAGCCCGTCCACCCCTCCCGGTGGATCATCTCCGCCGTCGCCTCGCAGAACTCGGCTTTCGAGACGAGGTCGTTGTCGAGCAGGACGTAGAGGAGGTATGGTGGTCCGACGACGTCGAGGTCGTCGCTGTCCTCGACCAACCGCCGGATCGACCGCCTCGCGGCCGAATCCAGGAGCACGACGACCTCATACGCGTCCGGATGATCGGACAACTCCCGTTTGATCGACTCTTCCCCGGCGTCAGGTCCGTGCGGGCGAGGAACGACCGTTACGCAGGAAAGCGCCGTCGAACGATCCTCGATAGCGTCGAGCGCGCGCTGGCTTCCGCGCTTGAGATGGTGCTCGCGACTCCCCTCTGGGGGATACGCGTGCTCCTCGACGTGTCTACGAAGTTCGTGTTTACAGACGGTCGTCGTCGTGAACGCGAGCGACGCCGCCAGCGTGTCCCACAGCCCGGTGTTGGCGACGGCGACGAGCGCACTCGTGTCTACCAAAAGCGGATGGCGTGGTTCCTCGGCCATCTATTCGGTCAAAAACGACGACGTGTCCCGGTTCGTGGCCGACTCGAACGCCTCCCGTTCCGCCGCGACGGCGTCCAACTTCTCGCCCAGGAGCACGCGTGCGACGTCTTCGTCGATTTCCCCACGGCTGTACAGCTCGTAAATCCGCATCTCGTCGTCCTCGTCCAGGGTCCGCCGGAGCATCTCCGTCAACCCGACCCGGGCGAGTTCGCTCACGTTGACGCCGCCGACGTGGATCTCGTCAAGGAGGTCCGCGGCTTCCTTTTCGGCCCCCGCACGGAACTGGATCGTCTCGTCGTACCCCGAACCGCTCATGCGGCGGAGTAAGGGAGCCACGGGGAAATGCGTTATGACGTGTCTGGACGCGTCGTTACAATCAGCCGGAGGCGAGGACACCGAATTTCTGGCCGCACTGTTCAAATAAGCGGTGGTGGCCGGCACGACCGCACGCGAAGGTGGCCGGCACGGCCGCCTG
>CAYTAG010000025.1:0-23002 GCA_964435625.1 uncultured Halobacteriales archaeon
AAGCCAAGGGCCGGATTTGAGGCTGAACCTTATAATCCATGCCTCCGTGGGTGGGGGCATGACAGACGCCGACCCTAGCGACGAGGTCGACACGCTCCGGACTGCGCTCCGAACCGGGGACCGCTACGTCCAGTTCGACGCGGACCGGGACCACCTGCTCCGCATGTCCGACAACATCCGGTTGGTCCCGTCGAAGATCGGCGACCACCGCCACCTCAAGCTCCTTCGGCACGTCACGCGCATGGCCGCGCTGGCGCCGCCGCCGACCCTGGATGACTTCCGAGAAAACGACGAGGGCGAGGCGTTCGACATCCGGACCGACGACGACGTCGAGGAGCTGCTCTCGGCCGAGGGGCTGCTCGGGTTGGCGCTGGAGTCGCGTGCCGCTGCCGAGGCAATCGTCCGCTGGATCAACGGCGAGTACGACAACGAGCACACCAACCAGGACTACCGGACGGCGCTCCGATCGTTCGGTCGCTACCGGACGAAGCAACTCGACGAGCCGCCGGCAAGTCTTGACTGGATCCCGACCGGCACGAGCAACGATTTCGATCCCGTCCCGAGCGAGCGGGACCTCTTGACGTACGAGGACGGCGTCCGCCCGATGATCGACGCCTGCCAGAACGTCCGCGACGAGGCGTTGATCGCGCTGCAGTTCGAGGCCGGCCTTCGCGGGGGCGAACTCTACGACCTCCGCGTCGGCGACGTCTTCGACGGCGAGCACGCGACGGGGCTCCACGTCGATGGCAAAGAGGGCGAGCGGGCGGTCCACCTCATCATGGCGACGCCGTACCTCCAGCAGTGGCTCGACCGCCACCCGGCCGGCGACGACGGCCAGGCTTGGCTGTGGAGCAAGCTGTCGTCGGCCGACCGGCCCTCCTACAACACGTTCCTGGGGTACTTCCGAAACGCCGCCGACCGCGCCGGCGTCTCGAAGGACGTCACGCCGACTAACTTCCGCAAGAGCAACACCCGCTGGCTCGTTCTCCAGGGGTTCCAGCAGTCCCGGATCGAGGACCGCCAGGGGCGCAAGCGGGGGAGCGAGCACACGGCCCGCTACCTCGCCCGGTTCGGCGAGGAGTCCAACGAAAAGGCCTACGCCCGGATCCACGGCCTCGACGTCGGCGACGAGGACGTCGAGCAGACCGGGCCGATTACCTGCCCGCGCTGCCAGCGCGAGACCCCCAGCGACCGAAAGTTCTGCATGTGGTGTCACTACGCGCTGGACTACGACGCGGCCGAGACGCTCGACGACGCCGTCGACGCGACGACCGCGGAACTCGTCGACGCCGACGACCCCGGCGCCCGCCAGATGTTCGCCGAGTTCATGTCCTTCTTGCGGGAAAACCCGCATCGGTTGCCCGACGACGCTCACGAGTCGCTCACCCCCTCGGACGCGCCGTCGGATTCGGAGTCCGTCTGAAGCATCCGTTCGGCGAGGTCGCCGAGCCGATCACTGTGGTCGGCGACCCACTCCAGCAGGTCCCGTTCGTCCTCGGTCAGGCTGTCGTCTGGCGTAGTCGTGTCGGTGCTCATGATTCCTCCAATCGGTCCACGCCGCCGGGCCGGATCCGCCAGCCATAGACGGCGTTCCAGGTCCCGGTCTCGCCCCCGTCGCACCGCGCGTCCGGATCGAGGTCGACGTCGAGCACGACGGCATCCTTCCCCTGGGGTTTGATCGACACCTGATCTGGCGCCAACCCGGGGTTCCGCGGATCACGGAGGTCATCGGCGGGCCCGAAGTGCGTCTCGTCGACGCCGCCGTAGTACCCGTCCAGAACCCCTCCGCCGGACTGGTAGTGCTGGATGGTCGCGCGCGGCGTCCGGATGACGACCTGCGCGGTGAACTCCCGCAACTCCATCGGAATCCAGAGCCCATCGACGCCGAGGTGGGTCTCACTCGGCACGATGACTCACCTCCTGGAGCCTCGATTGAACGTCGGGCGCGGGCGGCAGTGGCGGCATCGACCCCGGAGCACGCGCCGGACGGTCGGGCCATGGCTCCGGGGACTGGAGCCGGCGCCAGGCGTCCAGCCACTCCGCGACGTCGTCGTTCACGCGGTCCAGCAACGCCTCGTCCGGCCAGAGATGAACGGGCAGCCCCTTCTCCGAGCCGAGCGTCTGAACCTGACGGAACTGCTGGACCGCGTACTCGACCCAGGCGTCGCGGTCGTTCGCCAGCACGTCGAATGCCGTAGCGAGGCCGTCGAGACTGGCCGCGGCGGCCGCCTGCTGGCAGTCGGCCATGTTCCCGGCCCGCGGGTTGATCGGCTCGTGGAAGACGACCGTCGGATCGAGCGCGCCGATCGAGTCCAGAAGCGCATCGAGGTCCGCCAGTGACGCCGTCGGATACGTCGGGGACATGGAGACGTAGACCGGGACGCCGTCGTCCGCGAACAACTCCAGCCCACGGAGACGATGCTGGGGGGCGGGCGCCCGCGGTTCGATCGCCGCGGCCGCGTCGGCGTCTAGCGTCGGGATAGAAGACCCGATCGTGACCAGCCCCAGGTCGGCCATCTTCGACAGCAGGTCACCGTGGGCGTGGTAGGCCATGGCCGGGTTCCGAGTGAGGATGCGCGCCGGGCGCGCGTGGTCGCGGAGAAGCCGAAGCGTAATGCCCGTAATCCGCGCGACATCGGCGTCGAAGTAGGGATCCGTCCCGAAGGACAGCCCGACGACGCCCCGCCCCCGCTCGGTCCAGCGGTCGGTATGGCCGGTCCCTTGCGCCAATTCCCGGGCGATGACCGCCGGCAGGTGCTCGCGGTACAGCGCGTACTCACCCCAGTCGCCGCTCCCGTCGAAGCCGTGGTCGGCGATCTCGTCGCCGGGATCGAACCGGTACTGGGGGCTCGCCTTATTGTAACAGAACTCGCAGCCGTGCGGGCAGCCCTTCGCGGGGTCAGCGCGGGTATCGCACAGCGCCTTTTTGTCGAGAGACGACGCCCCGAGGCCGCTGGTGGACGACGAGTACCCCCGGGCCACGCCCTCAGTCTCCGGCATCGTCCACCTCCGCGAGCGCGTCCTCGACGTCCCGACGGGCGAGCGTCCCCGTCGAGCGGAGGTCCTCCAGCAGCCCCAACTGATCGGCCAGCGTGGCCGCCGTCCCCCGGTCGGTCAGGTTGAGCGAGCGCATCACCCCGGTCAGCGACGTCGCGCCGGCGAACGCGGTGGCCACCTCGTCGTCCGCGAGGTCCAGCTGGTCGAGCCAGGCGCGGGCCCCACCCGGTTCGTCCCCGCCGTCCTCGGCCCCGTCGACGTCGTGTCGGTCGGGGTTCTCCTCGACGTCGTCCTCGGGGGGATCGACCGCTTGCTGGTCGCCCCCGTCCCTCTCGTCGCCCTCGCCGTCGGCATCACTGCCGGGCACTGCGTCGGGCACTCGGATCACGTTCTTCCGGCCGCGCCGGACGCGCTCGACGTCGCCGTTGCCCTCCAGGCGGTCGAGCACCTGCCGGACCTTCGCACGCGACCAGCCCAATTCGTCGATCAACTCGGGCTGCGGGAGTTCCCCGTCGTGGTCCGAAAGGACGTCCAGCACGGCGTCCTCGGACTTCCCCTTGCTGTTCCCCGGGACGTGGATACCGTGTTGGATGAGCGCCTGGTAGACGGCATCGTACTCCGCGGCGAACCACTCGACCGCGTCCGAGATCGTCGGCTCGTGCTCGTAGGCCCAGGCGAGGTTCGCTCGCTCGGTGCGGTCCAGCGGCGGGTCAGCCGGCGGGGCCGCTCCGTCGGCGGCCGTCTCCGGGAACGCCTCGCTAGTGTCGGACTCCTCGATGACCGTCCGCGTGCCGTCGCCGTGGAACGGGTCGCCCTCGCGGGTGACGTCGGCGTCGAGGTCGCCCACGCCGTCCTGCTCGTCGGTCGGCGGCGCGCACGAGTAACGCGCGCGAGGGCCGCCGTCAGTCTCACCCACCGGCTGGCCGCCGGACGCCGACGGGACGTTGAGCGGCCCCGTGTCGACCTCGTGGCCCCGGGCCCGGAGGTCCCGCACGCAGGCCGCGAACGCCCACAGTGCCGAGCGGCCGAGGTTGCGGCCGGTGTGTGGGCCGAACTTGTCGAGCACCAGCCGGCCATCCTCGGCGGTCGCCCCGAAGGCGAACTCCCGGGCCTCGCCGCCCTCGGCGCGGACGGTCCCCGAGACGGCGTCGAGGTCGCCCGTCTCGCTCCGGGACTCCTCGTAGCGCGTAATCGCGGTGTCGGGCCTGTCGTTCGTCATGCGATCACCTCGATAAAACCGACCGTGAGAGCGAGGCAGATGATGTGATATGCCTGGTCGAACCAGATCGGCCGGCCCGGGAACTCGTCCGTCGGTTCTGCCCATCGGCGGGAGTCGACGAACGAATGCAGCACACTCGTTATCGCCAGGAACGCGATTGCCTGGAGGAGCGACCAGGGCGCAATGATGGTCACGGGGATGAACGTCGCGGTGTACCGCGCGACGTGTTTCTCCCGAATCATCCGACTCTCCAGCTTTGCCCGGGCCATCCAGTCCGGTTGGAGGGGAAAGTCCCCGGCGAAGTGCGCGGCTAACAGGTAGAGAGTGAACGCGTCGTTCACCGCTGGTCACCTCCCGCACCGTCGGCGCGCACGCCCTGGTACCGCGCCCAGTCGAGCTGGTAGCACAGCGCCAGCAGGTCCAGTAGTTCCTCGCGAACCTCGTCGCGGCCCATGTCCGCGCGCTCGGGAACGATCGGCGGGCGCTCGGCCTGCGGCAGCGGCTCGCCGTCGGCCTCGAAGTGGAGTTGCAGGCAGTCCTGAACCTCCCCGCCGATGTTCTGGACGTTCCGGAGCACCAGCCAGGTGTCCGTGACCGACGCCGGCGCGTCCTCGGGCGGCTCCTCGGGGCAGATCTCCCCCGCGAGTTCGCCGAGTTCCTCGGCCATCGCGAGGAGCAGCGCTGTCAGGGGCTGCAGCCCCCAGCGCTCGACGTTGTCTGCAGCGCGCTTGCGGGCGATGCGTTCCTTCGGGATCCGGTCGACGGGTTGTTCGGGGTCCATTAGTTGCTCCCTCCTGCGGTTTCCAGCGTCGCTTGCGGGTCGAACGTCTCGGCGAGGTAGTTGCAAATCACGATCCCATGACACAGCCGCGGCACGCACCAGCAGGCCAGCGTCTCCCCGCGCAGGACGTCGGGGTCCCACTCGCCGCGCTCGACGTGGCCGTGGAACCACCCACGATAGAGGCCGACCGCCTCGGCGCGGCCGTACCCATCCCCGAGGCGGAAGGGGTTGCCCCACCGCGACCGGCGGTCGATCCAGGTCACGTCGTCGGGGTGCTGGCCGTGGCCGTCGACGAGTTCCGTCCCACCGGGGCCGACCAGCTTCCCGTCGTCGCCATCCCACTCGATCCGGTCGTGGGTGGCGCCCCGAAGGTCCGCGACCGTCTCCTTCCAGGTGGTCTCGTGGTCCATCAGAGCGCACCCCCGAGGATGATCGTGAGCCCAGCCGCCAGGAGCAGAAGCGTCGCGACGAGGAACAGCACCGCACCGACGTCGACGCGGGCGCGGTCAGTGTGGGGCATCCCACCGTCGGCGCGGGCCACGAACTCGGAGAAGTCGGCCTGGTGCTCGGCCTGGCCGACGACCTCGAACGCCGGCTGGGCGAGCGGGTCCCGACCGAACGACCGGTAGATCTGGCCGTCGCGGGTGACGAGTTCGTTCTGCCAGTAGAAGTCCTTCTTGCGGGCGTCGGTGAGGGAGACGTCCGGGTCGACGTAGACCACCGTCCAGGTGGGGAGGCCGCTGGAGCGCGTCTCGGACACCTGGTGGACCTTCCCCTCGCGTCCCGCCGGAAGCCGAATCCGGTCGCCCCGATGGACGATCTCGGAGAGGTCGCCCGTCGTCCGGGGAAACTCGACCTCCCGGGCGTCGCCGTCGGCCGCCCGGACCCGATTTTCTTCAACAGTGAGGCCGAGCGAGGACTCGTCGAGCATGCAGGCGGTCCCGCCGTCGAGAAGTTCGACGACGGTGTACGTAACCACCCCGTAGTGGCACCGGCCGTTCCGACGCTCGTGGTCGTAGTGGCGTTCGGCGGCCTCCGCAGCGAGGTCCGGGTCAGGGAACAGACCTTGCCACTGGCAGTGACTTTCGGTACAGTCGACCAGATACCCGCGTTCGACCGTCTGAACGGTTTCGCGAGGAATCGGCCGGCCGACCTGGATGTGTTCCCGCCGTTCGATAACGCCCTCACCCATCGCGATCACTGCCCCCACCGTCGCCGACGAGGTCGTTGAGCGCGTCGACCAGCACGTCGGCGTCCCCGTCCGGGCAGTAGACGGCCCCGTGGCGGTGCCGGTCCAGCAGTCGGCGGTAGGTGACGACGTCGTCGTCGGCGCTGTCGGTTTGCGACTCCAGCTTCGCCGTGCGGTCGTCGGTGGGCTGGACGATCCATTCCTCGAGGCCGTATGCTTTCGACCGGACCCGGACGCCTTCGATCCGCTCGCGGGCGTCGGCGACCTCACTGGGCATGGTACTCCTCCGGAGACACCGGCTCGTCGAAGTGCTCACCGCAGTTGTCGCACCAGCACTCGCCGTCGTGCTCGCGGAGGTGCTCGCCGCCGTGGGCGTTGGACTTCCAACCGACGTTCTCTGACCCACAGTGCGGGCAGCGCTTGCGCTGCTCCAGTGGCGTGCTGCTTCGCGCCCTCCGAGCCTCGTCGAGGTCGAAGTCACTCGGGACCCCGCTCCCCAGGTCAGTCACCGGACTCACCCCCGAGATCCACGTAAAAACTACCATCCTGCTCAACGAAACTGATCTGTGTCGGGGGGACCGCATCAGTCTCCTCGAGGGCCTGTTCGAGTTCGTCGAGGGCGTCCTGACTGATCGGCACATACGACTTGTAGATCTGCTCGGTCGTCGCCTCCCAACCGACACGGGCGTCCGAATCCTTGACGAACCAGTTACCGTCGCCGATGCCACCCTTTACGAACACGCTGTCGAACCGCTCGAGGCCACTCGGATGGTAGGTAGCGCGGACGACCCGCTCACCGATGAGGAACCGAGGTTCGAAGCCTTCCGTCCAGGGTTCAGTCACCGGACTCACCCCCCGCCGACTCCAGCAGCCGATTGCACTTCCCGATCAGGAGCCTCCGGGTGATGCCGCACTGCGTTTCGTTCTCGATGATCGCCCGGAGGTGCTCGTCCGTCGCCGGCGCGATCAGCCCGTGCCAGTAGATCACGCGCCCGTCGTCGACCAACCGGTCGACAGCATCCTGGACGCCGTCGCGGCTGCATGAAACGTGCCCTTTGCTGGCCTCCTGTTTCAGCCGCTGGAGGCTCGTCCAGATGTTGCTCTCGGCGTTCTGGACGCCGTCCGGCTCGGGCTCGACCCGCTCCTCGATCGTCTCGTGCAACTGGCCGACGACCGATGTCGCGTGATCGGTCATTCCCCGCCTCCCGACGCGTCGCAGGCCAGCCGTTCCGCGCGGGTCAGCGCGGTGTCCAGGGTCGTCCGGACGTTCCCCCAGTTCTCGTTCTGGGCCTCGATGACGACAACCCCCAACAGCCGGGAAAGGTCGTCGTCGGGGACCCATCGCGTGTCGTACAGGGTCGGGTCGGGGGTGTGTCGCGTGCCGTCCTGAAGCGGGGAGTCGACCAGTTCGACCACGATCCGCTCGTCATCGGACGCGTCTGGGTACTCGACCCGCCCCGTCTCCACGAGGTCCTCCCTCGTGTGCTTCGTGACGATGCACGACGTCATCTCCTTCGTGACCCGTGGGACGAACCGACCAGGGCCCCAGAACAGGAGTTCGTCGCGCGCCGGATGCCCAACGAGCAGGCCATAGGACTCCGCGATGGTGACCTCTCGGCGGTCGACCTCGACCACGACGGTCGGGTCGGAACGCGCGTTCATCGGCCACCCCCCGACTCGTCGAGCGTTGCCTGGCCGCCACCGTCGTCATCGTCAGGGACGAACAGGAACGGCCCGAGTTCGCCGTCGACGAAGCGGACGAAGTCGTTCGCCCGCTCGACGGAGTACAGCGCGACGTACCCCGACCGGTAGACGACGCCCTCGACGACGGTCGCGTTCCACGGCCGCTGGAACCCGAGGCCGATGGTCGGCCGGTCGGCCGCGGACGCGCGGGCGTGGTAGTCGATGGACGCTCCCTGACTGTCCTCGGCCCCGACCATCCAGACGTCGCCCAGCACGTCCTCGTCCGCCCAGGCCTTGTGTAGGCCCGAGACGTCGACGGCCAGCCGCTCGACCCGCCGGTCCGTGCTCGCGTAAAAGATGTCGAACGGGAAGTCGAGATCGCCGTCCCCGGCGGCGGACTCCACCGCGATCAGGCCGGACGACGTGACGTCGGCCGTCCAGTCAGTGACGAACGACTCCCGGCCCTCGACGCGCTCGGTCATGATGGCCTGCGACTGGCCGTCGCGGTCCCTGGCGACGCTCACGTCGGTCTCGGTGACCGGCAGGCGGGCGGCCGCCATCCCCGTCTGGATCGGGCGGTCGTCGAAGGACGTCTGGGTCGTCCGGACGTCCAGGCCGGGGAGCCGGCCGCCATCCCGGAAGGTCGTCTCCAGCCGCCCCTCGGCCGGACTGACCAGCCGGGCGAGCGTGCCGGCGATCATGCCTGACCACTCCGGAGGGCGTCCAGCGCGGGGGCGCGTCCGAGCGTGGCCAGCCCGAGCGTGTGGTTCTCCTCCGGGGCCGGGATGGTCGCACCGACCCGACCGCCGGAGTCGACGTATCTCACCTCAAGGCTACCGTCCGGGAGGTAGACGTGAGCACGGTCCTCGCCGTAGACTCGCCGGACGGTCACTTCGTACGTCTCGGGGACGCCGAGGCTCATGCCCCACCCCCGGAAGGCCCAGCGCGTTTGATCAACTCCGCGGCAGGATCCTCGCGGTCGTCGCGCTCGCCAGTGAGTTGCGTCCCGACGTCGGCGTCCAGGTGGCGGACGGCCCGCCCGGTCGCCGTTGCCTCGACCCAGGTCCCTGCCCCGTCGTCGTCGACCTCGACGAGGCCCCACTCCGCCAACTTCGAGCAGTGCGCTTGCTGGAGCCCGACGTAGACCCGCTTGTACTGCTGATTCGTGACGCGGCCGAGCGGCACGTCGTTCTCGATGGCCGCGATGATGTTCGCGACGTCGCCCAGCTCCATCGGCTCGCCGACGTCATCGAGCACGCGGAGGGCCAGCCGCCGTCGCTCGACCCCGACGGCCTCGTAAAACGCGTCGCGGTCGAGCGAGACCGGTTCGACCCGGCCGCGGCCGTCGCCGTCGGCGGGGTTGCTCCCCAGCGACCGGATGCGGGCCAGTAAGCTACCCTTTCCCGGCAGCCACGACAAAAGCGACCGCGCGGGGGCCGCCGCGCCGTTGCAGTCCTCGCAGTAGCGGTCGTCGGTCGGCTGGCCACAGCGCCGGCAGGTCACGTCCGCGAGGCCGATGGTGCTCATCGCGCACCCCCGTCCTCGCGGGCCTCGATCAGCGCCGAGTGGGGGCCCGCGATCCGACCGCCGTACTCGGTTCGCGCGAGGGGCGGGGCAACCGCCCCGTTAGGCGTTGCGTTGGCCCCCGAACGATGTTCGTTACTTTTAGTGCTCGGTGCGTCGTCGTCGGATGTGGTCTTGCGGTCGTGCATGGTTGTGATGGTCGCAAGGCCACCCATCCACGCGGCCGGGCCCGATTGGTACCCGTGACCGGCCGCGTGACAGGTGGTAGGCGCTCAGTCGGGGCGCTCTGCCGGCTCGCGGTCCAACTTCTCCCGAAGCGCGTCCCGGACGAACCCGCTTTTCGTGCAGTACTCGGGGTGCCCCTCGATGTCGCTCTCGAGGTCGTCCGGCAAACGCACAGTTATCTTCGTCCCCATCGTCAGACTGTCTTACGCGCTGGTACATCAGTCTTGCCATACATGGCAATAGTCTTACAGTATGAATGGGTAAATGCCTTTTAACCATGCGGCGTAAGACAGTTATATCATGGCAGATAATAACGAGGGCGATGGCGACGAAGAAATTAAGAAAATAACATTCCGGATAGAGGAATCAAAGAAAGAGGAGTTTGAGCGGGCAGTGAACCTGGCCCAGGGGTTCAGCATTCTCGACAGCAACACGTCGAAAAGCGAGCTTTTGCGGCAATCCATCGACGAAATGACCGAGGACCTCTACGCGCGGATCGAGGAGCAGACGGGGATCGACGAGGGAAATTTGGGCGACGTGAGGACGTCGACGACTCCGACGTCAACGCCAACGACGACGTCGACGGCTGACTAATTATCCACTGCCACGGCGCGGCCCCGGAGAGGCGGCAGGTCATCGGGATCAGCGCCCAACACTTCGGCGTCGAACCGACACGTCCCCGGGCAGTAGGTCCCGACGGCCCCCACGACCGCCCCGCCGACCGGGACGCCCCTCCCGCAGTGATCGCATGTGGCATCTGACATGGTGAGTCTCTCCATCGGGGGGTAGGCCCACCCTCTCGGATAGACCTTACCACTAACTTACCGACAACGGTTGTTAACTGTTATCATGCTCCATGCAACAGGTATCCACCGGGAATAATCCGGGCTGGCAAATGGTACACGAGCTGGCCCCGTCGCCAATCGGACCGACGATGATCCCATGTTCCGGGTCGTCCGTGGCCTGGCAGTTCGGGCACTCGCTCATCGTTAAGCCTCCACCAGGTTCGTGCCGCCCGGTCCCTCGGCCCACGATATTGTAGTGCAGTAGCTACGAGTCGTCGGGGTCGGGCCACTGGACTTCCGACTTCGTGGCCTTGGTCGTCGGACCCATCTGGGAGACGTGGTACCCGTCGGCCCGGAGTTCGTCCGCCAGACTGTCCAGCACATCGTCCGAAACGCGGTCGTGGACCGTGATTTTGATCCATCTCCCCTCCGACCGAACGAACGGTCGGGGGTCGGCATCCTCCAGAACGTCCCGGGCCGTGTTGAAGACGTGCCGGTAGTTCGCTCTCGGGACGGCTGTCATAGGTCGTCAGGAAGAAACAGGGCCAGACCATCACGGCCTTCCTTCGAGCGACCGAACGACGCACGTCCCTGGCTCTGGAGTCGCCCGCGCTTGACGAGATCGTAGTCGTGCGCTTCCAGGTCGTCGGCCACGCGTTCGGCCAGTTCGCGGGTAACCTCCGCGCGGCTCTTGTCGCCCGCCTCCAGCTTCTGGGCCTTTCCTTCGAGCACGAGCGCGAGATCGTTATCGGACAGCATTAGACTCCCTCCCCGACCCGCTCGGCGAAGCCGTTCTCCTCAACGTCGCGCTCGGCCGTCGAGACGATGACTCCCCAGTCGTCCGTGTTGTCCATCTTTGTGAGCGTGTGCTCGCCATCCTTCCCGGTGATCCTGTACGACCACCCGCCAGGGTGGTTGATCTTGTCCCCGACCCGGATCTTAGTGCCATCGTCGCAGACGTGAACCACGTCGCCCTCCTCGAACCCAGGGCCGTCGTCAGCGTCCTCGTCGTCGGTGTCGACGCCCATCTCCGCGACCGTCTTGCCCTCCCGGGAGTCGGCCACCATGCCCCGTGCCGTCTCCAGGGCGTCGGCGGGGAAATGCTCGCTGCCCTCCATGTCGTCGAGGATCGCGTCAACTTCATCGGGGGACGCTTCCTCGAACCCGACTTCTAGGCTGATCGCACCGTCCTCGAACCGGGTGAGGTCAACCGCTCCTTCGTCGGTGTCGAAGCCGACGAGGTCCATGTTACCTTCAGTACTGTGCTTGACGCGGGTGTCGATCAGTTTCGTCATGAGCTTTCTCCTCATGTGTACCATTGCACCACAGTATAATAAGTGTTGTGGTGCAGTGGTACACAGTGATTGGTTAGAAGCTAAGAGCTATCAGCCCTGCATCAGACGGAGTCTCTCGGAGAGGGCCTCCCGGAGCGGCGCGGGCGCGTACTGAACTGTCCGATTAATCAGGATCTCCTCGGGGCCGACGTCAATTGCTCCGAGTGCAGCATCGATGACCTCCCCGACGGAGTGGCCCGCAAGATAACAAATATCATAAACCCTGACACGGCTTGAAGTGAAAATTCGAAGTTTTTGCCACACGGCCCCAGACTCCCGGAGTCTTTTCACGTCGACTTGTGACGGGCCTTCATCGACGAGCGTCGCGAGTGCCTCGTTGGCGGCTCTCCCGGCCTCGATAGCGTCCCCCCAGTCGTCAAATATGCGGCCATCGATGGCCGTTCGCGACGGATAAATACCCGTCAAATCCTGCTCGCGGAATACGCGTCGGTATCGGTAGGGGGACGGCCAGGCAGCTTCCAGCGACGCGACGTACCAAACCCCCTCAAGCGCCTCTCGTCTGGCCCATTTGAAGCCAAAATGATTAACAGGATCAACGTCGAGGCCAGCTCCCGCGAGCGCAATCATCCAGGGCCGTCCCGTTTGCCCCCGGCCAGCTCGTCTGATGGACTCCTCCTTGTGGCGGCTGATAATCGTGCGCGCAGTCGGGGCGTCGGCTGGCGCGTGCTCGCGATATTCGTCCGCGGTCGGCGCGTGGCCGACGATCTCCGCGGTCGCCCGAAGGGCCGCGTAGAGGTCGTCGGCCGAGTATTGAGGCATAGTGGACTCTGGAGTATTTTGCTACGGCTGTTCGGGCGCCTGGTACCGGATCTGTTCAAGCACGTCCAGCGTTTCGCGAGCGTGCCCGATCTTCTCTTCAGCAGCTCTGACGTAGTCGCTGAGCGTCGGTTCCCCGATTCCCATGTCCTCCGCGACGGCATAGCCGGGTTCGGGGTTGACTCGCCGGCGGACGAACGCCTCGGCCTGGCGCTCGGTTAACAGCCCCGCCTCAACCAGCATCTCGATCTCCTCTTCGACAGTGTACTCGGGCATGGCTACTCCTTGTTGATGATAATCGCGTCCGCAGCGCCGACCGCGCCCACGGCCTCCTGCTTGCCGCCGAAGGCGCCGAACTCGAACTTCCGGGCGTGCCGGTCGTGGGCGTCCCGGAGCAGGTTGGCACGGCTCCCATGGCGGTCCGGAATATCGATATCCATCTCTCGGTAGATGTGCTTGTCCATCTCGCGCGTTTCGGCGTCGTGCTGGGCGAGCACAACCAGTTTCTCGTCAGTCTCCTCGATGACCTCGTTGTGCTCTCGCAGTTCGGGGAGGAACTCCTGCTATCGCTCGTTGGCTCGCGCCAGGAACTCGGCGAACTTCTCTTCGTCGACCTCGTAGCGCTCGCTGATGGTGGCGATGACGTCCTGGTGAATCGGTGCGTCGGTGGTGGTGTTTCGGGGCATCACACTTCGTAGTATGGTGCGAACTGTAATAAGTGTTTCGCAATATATTGCGAATCTGGCGTGGAAGGTGCGGAGTTGCTATTCGTCAGAGGTCAGGCCCGTTCTCCGCGAGCCACCGCGCTGGCTCCAAATCCTGATTGCGATACCGCTCGACGTGCGTGTGGACGTTTCGACGGTCCATCCCGAGCACGTCGCCCGCCTCCTGGAGGCCGCGATCCGTTTCGACGAGAGCGATTGCTTTTGCTCGTGTTTCGGGGACGCCCCCGTGCTCGTGGAGGTCTCGCGCTCGGGCCTGCCAGCCACAAGACTCCGGCAACACGCGCCGCTTCGAAGCGGGGCCGTGATCGAACTTTTTGACGCCGGCCTCCTCGTCAAAGTATTCGCGGGCGTGCTGGACGGCCTTCGCAGCCTGATTCTGGAGTTCTGCGATGACCTCACCGGCCGTAACGTCCTCGGCGTCGACGCAAAGCTCTCGCGGGCCGTCGGCCTCGACGATCTCCCCGTTCCCGCGCTGGTACTGGATCTCGACTTTACGGCCCGAGGGCAGCTCCCGGACGTTCCAAAACGTTGTATAGTCGCCGCCGGTGGCGTAGGCCCTGGCGTCCCACTGCTCCAGAGGCTCCTCTGTGCCGGTCTCGACCTCTGAGACTTCCAGACACCGCGCTGTGTCGTAGTCGTCGCCGCTCCCCGCCCGCTCCTCGTACAGGACAACCAGATACTCGTCGATGGGCCAGGCCGTCGCCCAGACGCCCCGATGCTGCTGGTACTCGGGGTGCTCCGGGCCCCCATACTCGGAGTGCTCCCGCGATAGGTCGTCGTCACTGGGGCGGTCAATCTCAAGGCGGCCCGCCGGCGTCTCCACGCTGAGACTGTCCGACGTAGCGTGCTGGCCGCCTTGCAGGTCGACGTCGACCTCGCCCATGTCCGCCAGCTCGTCGACAACGCGGGCGCGGTCGGTGGGCGCTTCGCCGCCGTCGGTGCGGACCTCGCGGTCGTCGTCGTTGTCCTCGCCACGCTGGATCGCCTCACCCTCAACGGTAAGCTCGAACGTGTAGACGTTGCCCTTGCCGTCCTTGTGGATCTCGACGGTTGCTGTCTCGCCGTCAATCGTAACCTCCGCGGAGTGTTTTCGGCTGGGCGCGTCCTCCAGTTCGCCAGATTCGAGGTCAAGGTACGTGCTGTTCTTGTCGAACTTTGCCGGGCCTTCGAGGTAAAGGCGGTCGTGACCGTACTTCTGCCAGCGGTTCGCGGCCGCCTCGTCAGTCCGGTCAACGGACAGGATCTCATTCGTGGCCGATTCGAGTTCGATGTTCGTCGCGTCGGTGAGGTCGTGGTCCGCCATTGTCACACATAGAAGTATGACGCCACCCTACTTAAGTCTTGTCATACAGTGTTGTGTGACACAAATGGGTACGAAGTTGCTATTCGTCGTGCGTCTGCTCCCACCACTCGCTGTGAACGCCGAACTGCGGACACCAGTCGGGGTGGACGATCCCGTCGACGTCCCAGGCGACCCCGCCGCAGAACGGGCAGACGACCTCGCCGGTCGGCTCGCCGAGTTTGAAGCCGTCGACGTCGACGGGCGTGCCGGAGCGTTCGAGCCAGAACTCCGTGTCCGGATCGAACGGCGAGCGCCCGCTCATGCCAACCACTCCGATTTGAAGAAGAGGCCAGCACCGTCCAGGCCGTCACAGACCAGGTTGAGCAGGTCTTTGGCCTCGTCGTCGTCCTCTTTGAGGAGGTCGAACGCCTCTTCCAGCAGTTCGTGGTCCTCGTCGCGGATTGACGCACTGCAACTGGCGAGTTCGATGTGGTCCCGCGCTTCGCCGTAGTCTTCCCCGTTGATGGCATGGATCGCCCTCGTCAGCGACTCCGCGGTCGGGAAAAGGTCGTGCTCCTCCCAGGGCGGCACCTCGGCGTTGTCTCCGGCGTCGTCGACGCTCATGCCGCATCACCGTCCTGGGCGGTGGCCGTGGCGTCCTGTCGGATGTTCCCCCGCTGAATATCTGAAAGCAACTCCCAGTCTAAGTCGTCACGGTACCTGTTCTGCGGACACGATCGACACGACTGGGCCACCTTCTTAGAGGGGTCGTCGGTCCAATGCTCCCATGTCCCATCGTCTTGTTTCTCGCCCGAGAGAGTAACCGAGTTGACCGCGCGGGGTCGTCCCCAGTTGTGCCAGCCGAACAGGCACGGGATTGGCCCGAGTACCGACCGATGCCTCGACGACTTCTCTCGTTCGATACCGCTGCTGGCTTGCCCGCTCACGCCTTCTCACTCCCCTCGAACTGCGCGTTGAACGCCTGGACGCCGACCCGACAGCCGCAGGGCTGGACGCGCAGCAGGTCGACGTCGTCGAGGGCGTCGTTTGGGGTTAGTACCTGGACGCGAGACGCGGCGAACATGGGATTAGTAAACGGGTCGTCTCTCAGATAGATCGCCAGTTGCCCCACGGCCTCATGCCGTGTATCGAACGTCTCGTTTCCGATACCGACGTGGTACTGGTAACGACCAGTCCCGTCGACTGATTGTTCGGTTATCTCGTCAGTCATGTGATCGTCCTCCCTCGAATCGTGGGCTGCCATCGAAGTGCTGGCCCAGCTGGCCGTCGACCCGATCTCGGTCGGTCCACGCGGGGATCGCCCGCTCACCCGTGGCAAAGGCCACCCGTCGGAGGTGAACGCATCTCGCCCCGCGAAAGAAGTGGTCGGCACACTCGCAGGTCCCCTCGTGAAAGTCGACCCGGTACTCGCGGCCGGAGTCCGAAACGACGAGAAACAGTCCCGGCGCGTCCCGCGCCCACCCGACGTCGTCGACGACGGTCATGCACCGGGTCAGCGCGTCGGCGTCGCGGCGGTCGAGCGACGCTGGCCCGCCCCCACGGCCGTCGGTGCTGGCCATCATGCATCGGCCTCCTGGTCGGTGACGTAGGGTAGCGGTTCGGCACCCTCGGGTGCGTGACCTTCGCACCAGAGACGCCCCCGCTTGTTTGGAGCGGTCGACCCCCGATGCGTAGCGGTGTTTTTGCACCCGTAGCAACTGCCGTCCTCGGCAGAACAGTTCGGCACGTTGAGGCCGCACGACAGGCAGGACTCCGACAGGACCTGTCCCACGGAGCCAGCGTACTTCGGGGACACCCCGCAGAACCGACCACACCGTGGGCAGCGGGGTTGGTCAGTCCCACTCGCCCCCTCACTGCTCATGGTCACCCTCCCGGACGGCGGCGTCGAGGCGCTGGTCGAGCGCGGGGCCGCCGTAGGGGTCGCCGCCCTCCCCGACCCACTCGTCGAGCGCGGCCACGACGCGCTGGGCGGCCGCCCCCGGGTCGTCGACCGACCAACTCATGTGGGCCGCCGGCCCATTGACGATGCCGACGGTCTCCTCGGCGACCAGCACCACCACGTCGCGGTCGTAGGCCTCGCGGCCGTCGCGGTCGACGGTCACGGCGTCGCGGGTGACCAGCTTGTGGTACGGACCGTCCGGGTCGATGCGCTCCCAGCCGTCGGGGAGGCCGTCGGTGTCCCGCGGCCAGACCATCACCGGGTGCTCCGACCGGTTGCACGCCGCGTGCGGGCCATCGTGGCCCGCGGGCCGCGAGCACAACAGACGGCCGTTGGAGTGCTCCCATCGGTCCAGACACCCCTCGTCGTCGGGGCCGTGATGCCCCTGGACCGGGCACTCGCAGGCGTCCCCCGGCTCCTGGGTGTCGGTCGCCATCGTCACTCCCCCTCCCCACCGTCGAGTTCGGCGATTTGGCCATCCAGCGCGTCCCGGAGGCCGCGCGCTTCGTCGGCGTCGGGTGCGATACCGCCAGGCGACGACGACACCCGGATCTTACCGACGGCCTCGCTCCGCCACGCCCGCAGTGTCGCCCCGTCGGCGGGGCTGTCGTGCTCGAACATCGTCACGCACCCCCCGTAATCCGGTCCCATCGAGCGGGATCGTTCGCCGGGTGCTCCGGCGAGAGGCGCTTCTTGCCTCCGAACCGCGTGTGGCAGGTCAGCGTCCCGCCGACCGAGACGTGCTGGAACTCGTAGGGCTGGTTTCGGTCGAGCGGCGCCGCCCACCCGCCCGGCAGGTCCTCGGGGCCGACGTACTCGATTTCATCGCCGTGGGACAACTCGCCGAAGTCGTCCATCGCTACCCGCCCTCCCAGACTTCCGAGTCGATCCCAGCCCGCTCAGCGGCATCGGGGTGGTCTTGGAGCCACTGCCGCGCTTCCGCGACCGCTGCCTCGATCCCCGTCTGGTCCCAGACGTCGTCCCAGTCGGGAGCGTCGTCGGTCACCGTCGCGCACGCCTCCGCGACGGCCTCGTCGACCAGGCTATCGACGCACTCGGACAGCTCCTCGGCCGCGTCAAACGCGGCCCGCGACGTGTCTCCAGCAGCACCAGCTCTATCCTCACGACGTTCCGACAGGTCATAGGCGCGTTCCGACAGGTTGAGCACGCGGATCAGGTCCTCGCCAGCATCGGACTGGTCTCCGACGTGTTCGCCGACGAGGCTACGGACTAGCACTGCATCGAACTGGCTGGCCGCTTCCCGGGCGAGTTCATTTCGTGACTCGCGGGCGCGCGGATGGTAGTCGCTCATAAGCCCTCGCCCTCCCCGACGGCCAGCACGTCCGTAAACGCCCGATGGGCGCGGCCGGAGGCAATCATGATTGCCTCCGGAAGTAGGTGTAATTTGATTCCCCGATGAACTCGTCGGCGTCCGGCCCGAGAACGTCCCGGAGGCCGCTTATGGACACCGTCGCAACGTCCATCGGGTCCTCGCCCGCTTCGGACACCGCCGCGAACGCCGATTCGGTATCGGTGACCCAGGTGCTTTTCCCGGATTGCTTCACGAGCGGGCCGACCTGCTGCCCCTCGCTAACGCGGTCATCGAGTTCGCCCTCGTAACCGTCCTTTCGAGCGTCCTCCGCCGCGTTCTCGATCCGCTTGCACGCCGCCGCGAGTTCGGCCAGGAACTCGCTGGCGTGGCAACTAAGATCCGTGTCTGGAACTTTTTCGAGTTCCGCGGCGATTTCCTGAAGTTTCTCGGGGTCGAGTAGGTCGTCGTTCGTTTCCATCGTGAGGTCGAATTGCTCGCTCGCGGGTTTGTTGGGGTCAATTGTCATGGTCAGGCTCCCCCTCCGCCCTCGCCGCACCGCTTCGGGTGGTGGTCGAGCGCCCCCGCGTGCTTCCGGGCGTTCTCGCCGGCGGGCTCGCCCTCTCCGTCGACCGCGTTGACGCCGCCCTCGGGGTGCTCGTCCAGCCACTCCTGGACGCGGTCGAACGCCTCGGTCTTGTCGAGCGGCGGCCACTCCTCGTTGATCACGGCCGTCTCGCCGCGGCCCGGACGGGCGCTGAACGTCCACTCGCGGTGTTCGTCCGCACCCGTGGTCGCGCGGGTCATCTCGCGGGGGTGGACGACCGTCCGGACGGCCAACTCGACGGCGAGGCCCGTCTCGTCGTGCTCCCAGACCGAGACGAACCCGCTCTTGACCTCGGTGTACGCGCTGTGCTCAACCGGCGATGTCGTGCCGGAACCGTTTTGTCCGTTTTGAACGTTAGTGGACATGCTTCAGTGCTCCTGAAGCGCGGTCGGGCGGTGTTGGTGCACCGCCCCGGCCAGTTTCTGACCGGCGTCCCGCGCTTCCTACCTAACAGTCTATTCGCCAGCACCATAAAAGTTTCTGATGTAAACAGCTATTGGAACTATACGAAGAATGGTTCTGTCGTAACTTACTTAGGGATGGCACGAGTCGTTACTATTGTAAATGACGGATAGCAACACCCAGGCAGTGACACTCGCGCCTGGACAACTCAACGACCTCGACGAGGCGCTTCTCGACCTGCTTCACGAGGGGCGGATTACGCCGACGCTCGGTCGCAAGCAGTTGGAGGAACGAGGGGTGGCCGACGTCTCCCGGCAGTACGTGAACCGTCGGCTAAAGCGGCTCGCAGAACACGAGCATGTCGAGAACCTGCTGGACACTGGCGTCTACGAACTCGTCGACGATCCACGGGAGGGCGGTAGCTCATGAGCGCCCAGCCCCAATTAGACGAGCAGTCCGAGGCCATGGGTACTGTCGAACTGGGCGGCGTCACGTTCGATCCCGTCGCGATCCAGGACTTTCGGCTGTCGGTGGAGGGGACCAGCGGGACGGGCAAGTCGAACACGCTGGCGGTCCTCCTGGAGGACCTCGCCGACGTCACTCTCCCGGCCCTGATCATCGAGCGGCTGGGCGCGTTGACGCCGGTCCGGCTCGTCGACGAGGACCTCGTGGTCGTCGGCGCGCGCGAGCAGGAGCACGTCGACCTCGCGGTCGGCCTGGAGGACCTCGACAAGCTCGGCGGATGGGTGCTCGACCGTGGGGTGAAGATCCTGCTTGACGTCTCGACGTATGCCGACTACGAGGCCGACCAATCGCGGATGCATCTGGCGGCGGCGACCGCGCTACGATCACTGAACGACCGCGCCCACGAGAAGTTCAACGCCGGCGACCGGACGAAGTCGCTGCTGGTTGTCGACGAGGCGCATTACCTGGCGCCGAAGGACTCGGCGCCGGAGCCGGAACTCGACGACTGGGTGAAGCGCTGTCGCGGGCAGCTCATCAAGGCCGCCACCGAGGGTGGCAACAAGGGCATTTCGATGGTCGTCGGTTACCAGCGCCGGGCGTTCCTCCACAACGGCGTCATTCAGTTGTGCCAGGACTTCGTCGCCCACCGGCCCGGCGATGAAGACATCGGGCGGACGGCCGATGCGCTACGCTGCTCGGAGGATGACCTGGCCGCGCTCGGCACCGGGGAAATCCTTGCCCGTGGCGAAGCGATTACCGACGGTGACCTCGTCGGCCCGACCACGGTCCGGCGCCGGGAGTCGCCTGACCCGCGCGAGGAGTCGTTCGAACTGCCGGACACGTCGGCCGAACTCGCGGACGCACTTGAGGAGATCCAGGCGCAGGTTGAGGCCGAGCGCGAACGCCGCCAGGAGCGCCAGGACGAACTGGAGCGGCTCCGTGAGGAGAACGAGCGACTGCGCGAGCGCGTCGACGAACTGGAGCAGGAACTCGCGGACACGGACCGGCTGGCGTCAGCACTGGAGAACCTCCAGGCTAGCGGCGGGGCCGCTCAGGACGTCGGCGAGGGCGTCACCGACCTCCAGGACCGCGTCGCCGAACTCAAAGCCGAACGCGACGACCTGCAGGAGCAACTCGCCGCGGCTGAAGCCCGAACCGAGACGCTGGAAGCCGACTTCGCGGGGGCCCAGGAACAGATCGCCGATCTCGAAGCAGAGGTCCAGGAACTACGGACGGCGTTCGACGAGGCCGGCGAGCACGTCGCCGCGCTGGCCGACACGTTCGCCGTCGACGGCGTCGACGTGGGGATAGTGTCGGCCGAGGAGAGGGACGACGTCGACGAGCAGCTTCGGGCGGACCTGGCGAACGCCCAGGAACGGATCCAGGACCTCGAAGCCGAGAACGAGCGGCTCCGAGAGCGGTTGGCGGACGCTGGGGGTGTGACAGTCCCGACCAACTACCAGGACTTCGTCAACGAGGACGTCGTCCAGGACGCCATCGAGGACGCGAAGGATGCCGATCACGTCTCCCCGCGGTACGTCAAGGGCGTCGTCGCGTCGATCCTGGAGGGGGGCGGGCCCGTCGACTACGAAACCATCGCCGACTACCTCGGCCTCTCCGGGACGTCGAACGTTGGGAAGGCCGCATCAGCGCTGGAGGGTCGCGGTGTCGTCAAGAAAGTGAGCGAGCGGCCCGTCGAGGTCGACTTCGACCTGGACGCGATTGCCGAGATAAAAGAGCAAGCCCAGCGACGCGAACGCGCCGAGGCCATCATGGAGGATCTCTGAGGGGGCCCGACGATGCCGAGTGACGACTCCGACGGCTCTGGTCCGAACTTCATCGATCTCGATGCTGACCACGATCTGGACCACGAGACCTGGCTATGCGAGGGCTGCGAGACCCCAAAGCCGACCGAAGAGTGCTGGCCGTGCCAGACCGACGCGGGCCGGCGTGTGCTTTGCGCGGACTGCCGAGATGAGCGCGGCGTGGATGGTATCCAACATGAGGACGACGATGCCGAGTGAGGACCGCGACGCCGTCGGACCGCACGTAATCGTACCGACGGACGAGACGATCACCGTCAACGACCAGGTGGCCGGGTTTCGCGGCGACGTCCAGCGGTGGGGGTGCAAGTACTGCGATGCAAGCGGGACGCATCCCGACGACCCGGGACCCAACATGGCGTGGCGGAGCGACTGCGAAGAGTTCTCGGTGCTTGAATCCGAAAAGGAGGCGATCGACGATGCTTGATGGTCCACTCACTTGCGATGGCCATCCCGACCCGGACGAGTCGGTGTCAGTCCCATGCAATCTGGCCGTCGTCCGCGTCGAATACTGGTGGGGCACCGACGCCAGTAGAGGTGAGCTATCGGGGGCGTTTTGCCTCACCCATTTCCAGATGCTGTTATCTACCCAACTGGATAGTCGGTATGGGGGCACGCCGTCCGCGAAGCTCATCGACGCCGAGTGGGTCGGTGAAAGCCGGTGCGACGAGATAACGAAGGAGTTCCTCACGCACCAACCGGGGCTCAGAAGGATGCTCGATTGCACCTCACAACACCCGTAGAGGTTCAACGGCCGTTGCAACCGAGCAGTTCGCGCAGGACCTCGGCGTCGGCCGTGCCGACGCACTCGCGGGCGTCGTTCTTGAGCGACTCGCGGACGGTGGCGAGGGCGTCCTCGTCGGCCACATCGTCGGTCAGGCACTCGTCCCAAAGCGTGGCCACCACGTCGTCGGTCCACGGGTTCACGTCGAGGCCGAGTTTCTGAGCGAACTGGCCGAGGTAGTCGTCGTGGGGGTCGGCCAGCCAGTCCACGATTTCGGCGCGCGAGAACTCGCCTATCGCGGTCCGGGCGAGGCGGACGCGGACGTAGACGGCTTTGAGTTCGTCGTCACCGAGCTGGTCGAGGGGGTCGTCGGCGTTGAGTATCTGTTCGAGCGTGTCTTCGTTCTGGGTTGCGGTAGTGGACATGTTCTGCGTCACCCCTCCCTCTCGCAAACGACTTCGCGGAGTTCTTCGAGCAACCCCGGATCGTGTTTCTTCAGATGCTCAAGTTGACATCCTCCCCGCCCTGAAGGGGCGGGGATTCCTCGCGTTGGGGGTCTGGCATCAGTACCACCCCCCACGGAGGCAACTTTCTCCTACGCCGGGCGTAGGATACTCCGGTCTGTATGCTCCTCGTTGGGACGGTGAGCGCGTGGTGACGCCGACCATCGGTGGTCGTCCCACTTGAGGCATACGGGCCGTGCCATCGGCCGTGGTACGTTCGATTCGTGGCGTCGGAGGAACGTCTCGCTTGCCGTGAGGTCCGCGTGCCCCTCGAAGCCACACGAACAGGTGAGCGTGTCTTGGTGCCGAGTCGTGCGGTCGGTCGAGCCGCACTGCGGACACGTCTGACTCGTCCACGCTTCGGGGCGGACCTCGACGGTGATGCCGTACTCCTCGGCGGTACACGCGAGCCGGTCGATGAACGCGCGGAACGCCCAGAAGTTGTGCGTCTTGGCGTTCGCCCGCACCGACCAGTGCGTTTCGAGCACGTCGGTGAGGTCGCCGACGTACACCGTCGCCACACCCTCTTCGTACAACCTCTCGAAGAGGTCTCGGGCAAGCGCGTCCATGGCGTGGTCGCGTCGGCGCGTCCGTCGGCGGTACAGGCGTCGAATCCGCTTCGACGTGTACCGCCCCTCTTCGCGCTTCACCTTCGATTGGTGGTCCGCGATTCGGCGGGTCGTTTCGC
>CAYTAG010000026.1:0-14361 GCA_964435625.1 uncultured Halobacteriales archaeon
TTCGCGTCACGTCAGTCCCGTCGGTCCGGTGCGGGATATACCCGTCGCGGAGGTGACGCCCAGGCGAGCGCAGCCGTCGGCCGCGCTACGTGCCGGCGAACCGCTCCCGGAGCAGATCGAGCGTTCCGCGTCGGGCCAGCGCCCGTATCGCCTCGCGGACGAGGACGGCGACGGCGAGCAGCGTCCCGGCCAGTAGCGTGAAGAAGCCGCCGAAGAACACGCAGCCGCCGTCGGCGGTCGCCAGCGTGTGGACGCTCGTGGCCGCGAGCCACGCCGTCACGACCCCGAGCGCCGCCACGACCAGCGACGCGATTCGCAGGCCGTCGGCGGCGGCGCCGAGGACCGCGACCACCCCGAGCGACCCCGGGATCACGAGTTCCGGGTCGACCGGCACCCCTGCCACCGTCGGCCACGACGGGTACCAGTCGGGCGGCCCTGCGACGATCAGGGCAGCGACGAGCAGGACCGCGACGGCGAGCGCGAGTTCGGCGCCCCTGAGGGTGCGCCTGTCGAGGGGAACCACGTCCCCGGATCGGAACGGCCGGGCAAGAACCTTTCGTCGGACGGAACCTGCTTAGCTTCGCATCCGGCCGCCGTCGACGGGCAGGCTGGCGCCCGTGACGAAGCTAGCACGCTCGCTGGACAGCCAGGCGACGGCGTCGCCCAGTTCCGTGGGGTCGCCGATGCGACCCATCGGGATCGGGTCGGCCCACGAGTCCAGACCCTCCTCGTAGCTGTCGTACTCGCCGCGGTCGATGGCCTGCTCGATCAGGTCCCGGATGCGGCCGGTCTCGTGGGCGCCCGGCATGACGACGTTCGCCCGGGCCTCGGGCGCCCACTCGCGGGCGACGGTCTTGACGTTGCCGACGACGGCCCGCCGGACGGCGTTCGACAGCACCAGGCCGTCGATGGCCTCCTCGACGCTGGTGGAGGTGATCGAGACGACGGTGCCAGCGTCGCTGGCTTCGAGGTGCGGGTAGGCCGCCTGCAGCGTCCAGACGTGGCTCATCACCAGCACGTCGAACGCCGAGTACCAGTCGTGCTCGTCCATCTCCAGGAAGGAGCCGCTCGGGACCCCGCCAGCGGAGGTGACGACGTGGTCGAGGCCGCCGAAGGCCTCGACGGTCACGTCGACCAGCGCCTCGACCTCGTCGGGGTCGGTGACGTCGGCCTGGCGGGCGATCACGTCTCCGTCGCCCAGTTCCGCCAGGTCCGCCTTCGCCGATTCGAGGTGCTCCTCGGTGGTGCCACAGACGGTGACGTCGGCGCCCTCGCGGGCCAGCGCCTTCGCGCTCGCCAGCCCCAGCCCCCGCGAACTCGCGGTGACCAGGGCCGCGTTACCCTCGATTCCCAGATCCATGGGGGTACCCACGTTGCCCACTCACAAATGGTTACGCCCCCCGGCGACCCGTGTCGCCGGGTCCGGACGGCGCCGTCGACGACGCCCGGGGAGACCGGCGGCGGGCCTGCCGGGGCCGTCCTCAGGCGTCGTCCGCCGGCCGGACGTCGACGCCGCCTTCGCTCTCCTCCACGACAACGCGGTGGCGGTCGTCCCCGACGGAGAACGCGTAGACCGCTCCGGGCACGTCGGAGCCACGGAGGGTTTCCTCGACGGCGGCGAGGCCCGACAGCCGGTAGCGCCACGGCCCGACGTCGCGTGGCCCGGAGCCGTGGCCGTCGAACAGCGCGACCACGCTCGGGGCGGCGAGGGCGTACTCCGCCAGCGGTCCCTGGCCGCCGCTGCCGCAGTGCCGACAGTCGACGACGACGGTCGCGCCGAACCGGCTCCGACAGTCCCCGCAGGTCCCGCCGGCGTCCGTCGAGTGATCCTCGCAGACGGTCACGGTCGTCCCGGTCCGGCTGTGACACTGGCCACAGAACCCGAACCCCGAGACGCGGACCCGGTCCATCAACTGGAGGGTGGCCGCATCCAGCATGGTCCGGAGGCCGAGGCCCTTGACGTCCGTCGCGGGACAGTGGACGTAGTTGATGTTCCCGTCGGCGAGTCCGTCACACGCCGTACAGCGGACGTGGACGAACTCGCGTTCGTACTTCGCTTCCAGGGACCCCCCACAGAACGGACACGGGTCGTCGAGCACCCTGGGGTCGATGGTCCGGTACTCGTGGGCCGTGTACGTCGTGATCGCCCGCATGAGGTCGTACCCCAGCGGCGTCAGGACGTAGCCGTCCTCGCGGTTCTCCAGCAGGGTCCCGCCGAGTTTCCCGAGGTGGTAGTTGAAATTCCCGCTGTCGTCGACGCCCGTCCGTTCCAGCAGGGTCGAGAACGACAGCGGCTCCTGCTGGCGGACGACGTAGTCCTGAAAGTCGAAGGTCTCCCATAGCGTCTGCAGGATCCGCATCCGGGTCTCGTTGCCGAGGATGCCGAACAGTTCGTCGGCGGCCAGTGGTTCCTCCGGCGAATCGCCGCGTCGGTCGTCACCGTCCATGACGACGCCGTTTTCTTCCCAGAGGTATATCCTTGGTACAACTCCGAACGGTGCGACGACGGCCGACGGGACCGGATAGACCGTAACCGGACGACCGGCTGGACCGGACAGACCGTAACCGAACGAGGACGGAATCGTCCGCGGACCGGACACGACGTTACAGAAGTTTTACAGTAATTCCGTGCTGGAAATATTTATTCTCCGACCGGTCGGAGGAATGACTCGTAGATGACGACATCGAAACCCACCGACCGCACCGGTACCGACGCGACGCGTTCGTCGTTCGACGACGGCAGCCGGGTCGTCGTCCATCGACGGCGGTTCGACGATCCGATCACCGACGACGAGCGGCTAGAGGCGCTCCGGACGGCCAGGGAGGACTACGTCGACCGGAACGGCAGCGAGGCCGCCGACCTCGTCGGATCAGCGCTGCCGGTCCCCGAGAGCGACGACGACGACGAGCAGATGGTCGCGTTCGCGTGTGCGGTGACGCCCGACGGCGTGCCCGTAGGGTACGGCGGGCACGCCCACACGGAGGACGACGTCCTCGGGACCGCCGTCGAGGCGGCGGCGTTCGCCGAACGGTTCGCGGCCGTGACGAACACCGACATCGAGGTGCAGGACCCCGACGGGAGTACGCGGACGGTCGAGATGGGCGGACTGAACGGGGTTCCGGGCTTCGGCGACGACGGGGACGGCGGCCCGTCAGCCGACGTCGAGCGGGCGGCACGCTCGGCGGCCCCGCTAGACTCCCTCGACGAGCGGGTCGGCGTGAACATCGATCACGTCGAGAACATGGACCACTTCGGCCACTTCACCCACTCCCACAAGAAGAACCCCTACGGGGCGCTCCACGTCAAACTCGACTGGTACCGCGGCGTCAACGAGGGGCGGGCGGCCCACGCCTTCCTCAGCGACCACTCGATGGTGTCGGGCTGGCAGAAGTGGGACACCTGGTACGAGAACCGCTACTCCCACATGACACACGACTGGTCGAACGCACAGACCGGCAACCTCGAACTCGCCGCGTGGCGACCGAAGGGGACCCAGGTCGGAACGGTCACCGAGAAGGTCAGCGTCGGCGCGAGTGTCGGCAGCGGCGGCGGCTCGATGAGCGTCGGCATGGAGTGGAGCTACTCCCAGCCCGACGTCTACGAGGAGGACAAAAGCGAGCCGACCGACCACAAGGCCAAGTGGCACCAGACGATCAAGTACAGCACCGATCCGCGCAACAGTACCGTCAACTACGACCCGGCGAGCCTGTGCGTGATGGACGAGACCACCGGGTCGCGGACCCGCATCTGTTCGACCCACTACGGGGGGTACTGGACCCCGCCCAGTTCCCTCTACGACGGGTCGATAGACAAAGGGTGGAACTGGTACGTCGTCCGCTGACGACGGCCGGGGCGCACCCAGCCACGCCCGGCGAAGCTACTCCTCGGACCGGCGCACCTGCACGGAACCGTCGGCGGCGACGCCGACCAGTAGGGGTGCGACGACGCGGTCGCCCTCGACGGCGTCGTCGGCGACCTCGCGGACGCGCTTGAGCAACTCGGAACTGGAGACCGCCACCTTCACGCCGGCCTCGTCGCAGGCGTCGTAGATCCGCGAGGGGACGTCGAACAGGTCGGTTCCAGGCTCGACGCTGACCCGGACGGGCGCCTGCAGCGCCGCCGCGAACGCGACCGTCTCGCGGGCCCGACGGACGTTCTCCCGGGCGCTGGCCTCGATGCTGGAGACGTTCGCCCTGGAGGTACCCAGTTCCTCGGCGATTGCCGCCTGGGGGACGTCCCGCTCGCGCAGGGCCAGCACCTCCGCCTGCCGGCGGGTCAACACGCTGTCGTCCTCGTCGAAGCCCACCGCCGACAGCAACGCGTCGGCGTCCGGGACGTCCTCGGCCATGCGTGGCCGATACGGCCGCCGGGAGAAAAAGCCACGGGGGAATCGAGGACGAGTGCGATTGCCGGACCGTCCGCTCGCGGAGTGTCGACCGGACTGCGGGAGGGGCTAGCCGCCCCAGAAGTTCTCGCGGCTGCCGAGGCGTTCCTCGCGCTTCGCGCGCGCGGACGTCTCGTCCTCGTCGTCCGCCGGTACCCCGTCGTCCGCGTCGGGCCCGTCGTCCGCGTCGCTCCCGTCCGCGTCGGGCCCGTCCGCGTCGCTCCCGTCCGCGTCGCTCTCGTCGTCGTCGGGCTCCAGCGGCAACCGTTCCAGCTCCTCGCCCCAGGCGAAGCTCGACTGGACCTTCGTTATCTCGACGCGTGCGCGCGCCTCCGGGAGCACACCGTCGACCATCACGATGAAGCCGTCGTCGGTCCGGCCGACGCCCGCGCCGCTCTCGTGGATGTCCTCGACGTCGACGACGACCTCCTCGCCGACCTTGACGGGCTGGCGCTTGAGGTCCTGGATGGGCTGGCTGTAGTGTTTACACCACTCGGCGCCACCCCTGTCGCCGTAGTGAACGCAACCCATCCCCTCGATCCGCTCGGTGAAACTCGGGCACTCGTCCGCGAGGGGACAATCCGGCATGTGTATCCTCCCTAGTGGACCCCTCGGCTAAATCGCTTGCGACTGCCGGGAGGCTCGCCGCACCCCGTCCAGTCCGGCGATTCCAGGCCCAACGGTGGACTCCCAATGCACCCGCCGCCGGCCGCTAGACGGGTCGCATCACGCCGGCCGCGAAGCGATCACGGGACGAGTTGCTCGCCGTCGTCGTCGTAGACGGTGATGGCGTCGACCGGGCAGGTCCGCGCGGCGAACTTCGCGTCGAGTTCCTCGCCCGCCGGGACCGCCCGGACGTACACGTCCTCGCCGTCTCGTTGCTCGCCGTCGACCAGCACCGCCTTGCCGGCGTCCTCGTCCTTCTCGAACCCGTCCCACTCCGCGACGCACTGGAACATCCCGATGCAGGTGTCCCGGTCGAACTCGACCTTCATGCGCGAGCGTTGTCCCGGTGAGGGTAAATGGCTGGCGGGAGACCGCACGACGCGCTCGTACGCGGCTGCAGTCGCGGCGGACCGACACCGGCGTAAGTTCGCAGAACCGTCGTGGAAAATAACGTTTGAATCCGGGAAAAGCCGGGCGGTTACTACGGGACGCGGCCCGAATAGTTTTTCGTGCGGGCTTCGATCACCCGAGCCATGAAGCGTCGCATCATCGTCGCCGGGGCGCTCGGGGCCGCAGCCATGGTGGGCGGAACGCTGTTTCCCCCGTTGATGGCCCTGTTCGTCCCGTCCGTGGCCGAGGGGGTCGGTGCCCCCGTGCTGGCCGCGCCGAACACGCTCGTCATGGCGTCGGTCCTGTTGTTGCTGCCGGGCGCCGTCGGCCTCTATCTCGCGCACGCGGACGCCTTCGGCCCCGCGTCGACGGCCGCGGTCGCCGCGCTCGTGGTCGGACTCCTGGCCGTGTTCGGACTCGCGCTCGCCGACTTCGCGTTCGATGCCGTCCCGCGATCCGGGGTCGTCTGGCCCGCCGTCGGCGGACTGGTGCTCGTCGGGGCCGTCGGGTCGGGGGTGGCGACCGCCGCCGGCAACACGCTAGCCCACCGCCGGGTCGGCGGTGTCCTGCTCGTGATCTCGGCGGTGACCATGGTCGGCGCGACCCCCGCCGTCTCGGCGCTCGACGCGTCGGTTCCCGACGCCCTTGCGGTGGTCCTGGCGACCGGTCCGGCGGGACTGGCCTGGCTGATCCTGGGATACGACATGCTGACCCTCGAGGACCTGAGCATCCAGCCCACGAGAATCCTCCCGTCCGAAGAATGACACGTCCGTCCGGGCCGGGGAATTAATTTCGACCCGGGTGATCATCGTTCCCACCCTAAGATTTAGTACTGGAGACTAAAAGTAGGCGGTATGGCTCTCGGAATCGGCGAACTGGATCCGGGGTACCTCGCTGTGGCGGTGTTGGCTGCGGGCAGCATCGTCGTCTTCGTCTACAAACTGTACCTGGTGCACGGCGAACGGGACGCGCTCGTCCACGTCGCCGTGCTGGTTCTGATGCTGGGGGCAGCGCTCGCTGGCGCCGTCGAACCGGCGACCGCGAACGAGGCGGTGACGGTGGGCAAACACGGGTTGGCGCTGGGGACGGGACTCGCCGTTCTCGGCATCTTCTACGCCCTCTACCGTCTCGACGAGGGGGAGGACATCCTGAAGGGCGAGGGGCAGGGAGAGAACTGATGGCGCTGGTCTACGCCCTGCTCGACGCCGTCGCCGCGCTCGCGTTCGTCGTCGCCACGTTCATCGCGTTCCAGGTCTACCGCGAACGGCAGTACGAGACGGGAGTCTGGTGGATCGTCATGTTCGGGAGCGCGTCCGGCGCGGCGTGGGCCGTGACGCTGTTGCTCGGTGAGGTCGGGGTCGGCGGCGCCGCGGCGAGCGCCCACGTGTTCCTCGCCGGCGTCGTCCTGTTGCTGGGGTACACCATCCCCGGAACCCAGGGGATGTTGATCGAACTGGAGACCGCCTACGGGGAACTGGACGACGCCCGACGGGAGGCCGAGGCGTCCCGCGAACGGGCGGAGACCGCCCGCGAGGAAGCCGAAGCGGCCCGCGAGGAAGCCGAGGCGCTCAACCGGGCGCTGGAGACGAAAGCCGAGGCGTTCAGCGAGACGATGGGGCAGGCGGCGACCGGCGACCTCTCGGTCCGGATGGACCCCGAGAGCCGGAGCGAGGCCATGGTCCGGATCGGGGAGGCGTTCAACGACATGATGGACGACATCGAGTCGACGGTCCGGCGCATCCAGGCGTTCGCCGACGAGGTGGCCACCTCGACCGGCGAGATCAGCGCCAGCACCGCCGAGATCGAGGACGCCAGCGCGACCGTCAGCGAGGCCGTCCAGGAGATCTCCGACGGGGCGCGCCGCCAGCACGAACACCTCCAGGAGATATCCCAGGAGATGGCGTCGCTGTCGGGCAACACCGAGGAGGTCGCGGCCTCCGCCACCCAGGTCGCGGAGATGACCGACCAGGCGGCGGAGCTGGGCGAGTCCGGCCGCGAGATCGCCGCGGACGCGGTCGAGGAGATGCGCCACACCGAACGCCAGTCCGGGGAGGTGATCGACGACGTCGAGGCGCTGGCCGACCAGGTCGCGGAGGTCCACGAGATCACCGACCTGATCCGGGAGATCACCGAGCAGACGAACATCCTGGCGCTGAACGCCTCCATCGAGGCCGCCCGGACCGGGGCCGGCGGCGAGGGCTTCGCCATCGTGGCCGACGAGATCAAGCAACTCTCGGGCGAGGCCGAGGAGGCGACCGAACGCATCGAGGAGGTGATCCAGGAGATCCACGACTCGACCGACGACGCCGTCGGCGACATCCGCGAGATGGGCGACCGCATCTCCGCGGGCACCGAGACCGTCGAGGAGACCATCGACCTGCTGACGGACGTCGTCGACCGCATCGAGGAGGCCAACGTCGGCGTCCAGGAGATCGACGAGGCCACCGACGACCAGACCGAGTCCTTCCAGGAGGTCGTCGCGCTGGCAGACGACGTCGCCCAGATCAGCGAGGAGACCAACGAGACCGCCAGCGACGTCTCGGCGGCCGCCGAGGAGCAGACCTCCACGACGACCGAGTTCGCCGGACGCATCCGAGACCTGGAGGACCGCGCCGACGAACTCTCGCGGTTGCTGGATTCGTTCGAGATCGGCGGGAAAGCCAACCACGCGTCAGGACCTGAATCCGGCGTCGAGACCGTCGAAGGGGCACGGGACTAGCGGTCCGCGACCGCGACGAACGGACAGCGGCCGCCCGGTGTTCGCTCACTCGTCGTCGGCGTTGGGGTCGAACGCTTCCTCGACGACGAACTGGGTGACCTCGGGGTCGTCCGCGAGCATCTCCAGCAACTCGCCCATGAGGTCGACGTAGTGGTCGGTCCGCATGTGTGCGTCCAGGGCCGCCTGGTCCTCGTACTGTTCGAAAAAGCGGACGACGTTCTCGTCCTCCAGGTCGACCGTCGCGTGGTACTCGATCACGCCCTCCTCGGCGCGGGTCGCTTCGGCGAGGTCCGCGACCAGGTCCAGTGCCTCCTCGCGACGGTCCGGCCGAATCGGGAGGGCCGCGTGAACGGCGATCATCGCGTCGAGGGAAGACCCCCGCCGGTAAAATCCTTCCCTCCTATCGGCCGAATATATGAAAATATGTTCATATATTCATATACGGGCGGCGTCGCCGTTCGGAGCGCACGCGCAGGACTATGGGGCAGTTCGGGTAGCGCCTCGGTCCAAACGGCAAGACGGATCGAAATAATGGGCAGGCAGCCGTGAACGGTCGTCGGTCAAGTTTCTGGTTCAGTCGTCGCCTGGTTCGTAGGCGCTCGACCGGTTCTCGATTCGCAACACCAGCAGTCGCTTCTCGTCGTGGAAGAGGTCACAGCCGAGCCGAAACTGGCCGACGCGGAGTTTCCAGTGGTCGGCTCCGCTGAGCGAATCAAGATAGTCTTCCGGCGTCCGCCACTCGTCGCTGACGACCTCCTCCAGCTTCGAGACGATCCGCTGTTGGGACTCCCGGTCGAGCGCAGCCAGTTCGTCGCTCGCCCGCGGATCGAGTTCCCAATCCCACTCCTCAGCCGTCATCCTCGGCCAACATCGCCCTCACTTCGTCACTACTGACGGTCTCGCCGTCCCCGTGGCGGAGCCGGCTCTCCCGGGCGGCGATAGCCTTCCACGATTCGCGGGTAAACGACGGGTGCATGGTCGCGTCCCGGAGCGCGTGACGCATGAACTCGCTCCGCGAGTTGAACCCCTCCTGTTTCCAGACCGCGTCGATGTCCGCCAGCAACGGCTCCGAGAGCCGGAGCGTGATCGTCGTCATCTCCGGCTCCTCGGGCGGCGATTCGGTGTCTGACATACGTGCGTATTACGCTCTACTATACATAAAGCTACGGCCGATGGACGGGCGCGTACGAAGCGGGAATCGTTGCCGGAGGGCCTGCCCGGGATCGATCACGTGCCCGGCCCCGCATCTGACGAACGAACCCTTAAACGGGAAGGCGCGCAACCACGCGGTAATGGACGTCGCGGACGTACCGGGAGTGCCCGAGTGGTTGCCCGAGCACCTGCGCGAGGGGGACGTCGAGGAACTGTACCCGCCGCAGGCCCAGGCCGTCGAGGCCGGCGTCACCGGGGGCGAGAGCGTCGTCGCCAGCGTCCCGACCGCCAGCGGCAAGACGCTGATCGCCGAGATGGCGATGCTGTCGGGCATCGAGGGTGCCACGAGCGACCCGACTGGTGGGAACGCGGACGGCCGCTCGCCGCCCGGCCACCGCGGCAAGGCGCTGTACATCGTCCCGTTGCGGGCGCTGGCCAGCGAGAAACACGAGGAGTTCCGGGAGTTCGAGCAGTACGGCGTCAACGTCGGCGTCTCCACCGGCAACTACGAGAGCGAGGGCCGGTGGCTGGCCGACCAGGACGTCATCGTCGCCACCAGCGAGAAGGTGGACTCGCTGGTCCGCAACGGCGCGCCCTGGATCGACGACCTCACCACCGTCGTCGCCGACGAGGTCCACCTGGTCGACGATGACCAGCGCGGCCCGACCCTGGAGGTCACGCTGGCGAAGCTCCGCCGGGTCAACCCGGACCTGCAGGTGGTCGCCCTCTCGGCGACCATCGGCAACGCCGACGAGGTCGCCGACTGGCTGGACGCCGAACTCGTCCGGTCGACCTGGCGACCCATTGAACTGCGCAAGGGCGTCCACTACGGCCAGGCACTGCACCTCGACGACGGCAGCCAGCGGGAGGTCCCCGTCCGGAGCGGGCAAAAACAGACCGCCGCGCTGGTCGAGGACACCGTCACCGAGGGCGGGTCGTCGCTGGTGTTCGTCAACTCCCGGCGCAACGCCGAGGCGTCGGCCAGACGGCTGGGCGGCGCCGTCGAACCGCACCTGGATTCCGACGAGCGCGAGCGCCTGGCCGACCTCGCGGCGGAGATTCGGGACGTCAGCGACGCCGAGACCAGCGACGACCTGGCGGACGCCGTCGAGCGCGGCGCCGCGTTCCACCACGCCGGCTGTGCCCGCGAGCACCGCTCGCTGGTCGAGGAGGCCTTCCGCGAGCGACTGATCAAGGTCATCAGCGCGACGCCCACCCTCGCGGCCGGCGTCAACACGCCCGCGCGGCGGGTCGTGGTGCGCGACTGGCAACGGTACGACGGGACGGTGGGCGGAATGGCCCCGCTGGACGTGCTGGAGGTTCACCAGATGATGGGCCGGGCCGGCCGGCCCGGCCTGGACCCCTACGGCGAGGCGGTGCTGGTGGCGTCCAGCCACGACGAACTCGACGAACTGTTCGAGCAGTACGTCTGGGCCGACCCCGAGCCGGTCCGGTCGAAACTGGCGACCGAACCCGCCCTGCGGACCCACGTCCTCGCGACGGTCGCCTCGGGGTTCGCCGGCACCCGCGACGGCCTGCTGGAGTTCCTCCAGGGGACGCTGTACGCCGCCCAGTCGACCGAAGCCGGCCGCCTGGAGGAGGTGACCGACCGGACGCTCTCGTACCTGGAGGCCAACGGGTTCGTCGAACGGGCCGGCGACGACCTGGAGGCCACCAGCCTCGGGCACTCCGTCTCGCGGCTGTACCTCGACCCGATGTCGGCGGCCGAGATCGCCGACGGGCTCCGCTCGCTGCAGGAGCCGACCGCCCGGCAGGCATCCGCCGACCCGGACGAAGTGGGCTTCGAGCCCGCCAGTTCCCTCCGGGCGGACGAGGAGGCGGACCCCGACCCGGACGAGATTCCGGAGCCGAGCGCGCTCGGCCTCTACCACCTCGTCTCGCGGACGCCGGACATGTACGAACTGTACCTGCGGTCGGGCGACCGCGAGACGTTCTCCGAGATCGCCTACGAGCGCGAGACGGAGTTGCTCGGCGACGCCCCCACCGAGTACGAGGAGGCCCGCTGGGAGGACTGGCTGTCGGCGCTGAAAACCGCCAAACTGCTGGAGGACTGGGCCGACGAGGTCGACGAGGACCGGATCACCGAGCGCTACGGCGTCGGCCCGGGCGACGTCCGCGGCAAGGTCGAGACCGCCGAGTGGTTGCTGGAGGCGGCCGAGCGCCTTTCGGACGAACTGGACCTCGACGTGGCGCCCGCGGTCAGGCGGGCGCGCAAGCGCGTCGAGCACGGGGTGGGCGAGGAACTGCTCGAACTCGCGGGCGTCCGCAACGTCGGCCGCAAGCGCGCCCGGCGGCTGTACGAGGCCGGAATCGAGACCCGCGCCGACCTCCGGGAGGCCGACAAGTCCGTCGTCCTGGGGGCGCTGCGCGGCCGCGAGCGGACCGCCGAGTCCATCCTGGAGAACGTCGGCCGTCGGGACCCCTCGATGGACGACGTCCGGCCGGACCCCGACGCCCGGCCAGCGACCGGGACGGCCGGCGGTGGGGCGGACGACGCGGCCGTCGACCGCGACGAACCCGACGACGACCAGGCGAACCTGGGTGACTTCTGATGGCCGGACGGGTGACGCCGGGCCGCCGGGGGTGTCGCTGATGCGCGTCGTCGAGGGAATCGCCGACGTCGACGAGCTGGACGGGTTCCTCGGAGAGATCGACGAAATCGGCGAGGAGGCCGGATGCACGGTCCAGGCGTTCGGCGCCCGCTACGTGATGGGTCGCGAGCACCTCGCGCGCGCGGTCGAATTCGCGGACCGGGCAATCGACCGCGACGAGAACGTCGCCCGCGACCGCGGGATGGAGATCATGCTGTACGCCGCCGGCCGCCGGCAGATCGACCGCGCCCTGGGGATGGGCGTGAACGAGGGCGAGGGGCCGGTCGTCGTCGTGGTCGACTCGCCGGCGGACGACGAGGCCGAGGCGACGGCTGCGGAGCAGGTCCGGGAGGTGCTAGAGCCAGCGGAAACGCTCGGGGTCGAGTACGCCGACCCCGGCCTCGTCCGGGACTTCTTCGACGTCCCGGCGGCCGAACTGGAGGCCACCGCGGGCGACCTGCAGGATCTGGTGCTGGAGCGGGTGGCGCTGCTGGTGGTCGAGAAGTGACCGGCGACCGCCACGGTACGATCCGGCCGTCCTGTCGAACCGCCAGCCGCGAGCGTCTTATCCGCGTGCGTGGCCAAAGGTCGCACATGACAGAGGAAGACCGCGAGCGCGTCCAGGAGAACGCCCGGCGCCGCCAGCACGACCGGTCCGAGAGCGTCGAGGGGATGCTCTCCCGGGCCGACGAACTGCTGGGCGACCACAAGTACCCCACCACCAGCGAGGAACTGGCGACCGAGTACGCCGACGAACCCATCGACCTGCCGAACGAAACCGAGAGCCTGGGGAGCGTCTTCGACCGACTCGTCGACGAGCGGTTCGAGTCCGCCGAGGAGGCCCGCGAGGCGATGTACGGGGAGATCACGGGGTCGGCCGGTCCGAGCGAGGAGTACAACGAGGGGCGCGACCTGGAGCGACTCGACGAGGCGGCCCAGGACGACGTCACCGACAGCGGTAGCTCGGACATGTAGTGGCCCCCCTCGTCGGTGGCTGGCCGCCGCTGCTGGCGGCCGTCGCGCTGGCGGCGGTCCACCTGCTGGCCGGGCGCGTCCGCTCGCTGGGAATCGTCCCCCGGAGCAGTTGGCTGTCCGTCGGCGGCGGCGCGTCCGTCGCGTACGTCTTCGTTCATCTCCTGCCGGAACTCGAAGCGGGCCAGCGGGCCGTCGGCGCGTCCGCGGTGCCCGGCGGGTCGCTCGAACGCTACGTCTACCTCGTCGCGCTAGCTGGATTCGTGCTGTTCTACGGCCTCGAACAGTTGGCCCGCCGAGGGGCGCCCCGCGAGACCGAGGCCGCCGTCCCCGGCGTGTTCTGGGTCCACCTCGGTTCGTTCGCCGTCTACAACGCGCTGATCGGCTACCTGCTGGTCCACCGTGAGACGGGCGGCCGCGTGGCACTGACTCTGTTCGCGGTCGCGATGGGCCTGCACTTCCTCGTAAACGACCACGGCCTGCGCGCGCACTTCCGGGACCGCTACCACGACCGCGGACGCTGGGGGCTGTCGGCTGCCGTAGTTGGCGGGTGGGCGGTCGGCCAGGCAGTCGCCGTCCACGAGGCGGTGTTGCACCTCCTGTTCACCGTGCTCGCCGGCGGCGTCGTCCTGAACGTGATCAAGGAGGAACTCCCCGAGCACCGCGAGAGCCGCTTCTTGCCGTTCCTCGCGGGGGCGGGCGGGTACGCCGCCTTACTGCTCGCGCTGTGAGACCGGCCGTCGTACCCGGTCCGGGCGGCGCGCCCACCGTGTGACCGTCACGCCGCCCCGGAGATCCGGTCGAGTCGTGGAGTTTTTACCCACTGGGACGTACCCCAACGCAGATGCCACGGCTGGAGGCGCCCCTCGAAATCGGCGGCTGCCGGTTGCCCAACCGGCTCTACCGGGCACCGCTTTTGGAGTGCGCCGGCAACGGCGAGGACGCCGTCGACGTGCTGATCGACGAACTCGTCTCTGCCGCCGAGGCCGGCGCCGGCCTGCTCTTCCAGGGGGCGACCATCGTCCGCGACGAGGGCGGCTGCGCCGCCCCGGGGATGACTCGCGTCCACGACCCGGAGTTCGTCGCGCGCCTGGAGCGGTTGACGGACGCCGTCCACGACCAAGGGAGTCGCATCTTCGTGCAACTCGAACACGGCGGCCTCCGGAGCATGGAGACCTGGCACGCCGGCTACCGCGAGCGCAGTTCCGGCCTGCAGCAACTGGCGGTCTCGCGGCCGCCCTGGCACCTCCGGGCGCTCGACCGCCTGGGCGTGATCCACCTCGACCCGCACGTCCTCTCGACGGGGGACGTGTACGACCTGGCGGCGGACTTCGGCCGGGTTGCGGGCTACGCCGTCGACGCCGGCTACGACGGCGTCCACCTCGCGGGCGCCAACATGGGCATCGTCCAGCAGTTCCTCTCGCCGCTGTACAACCGCCGGGACGACGAGTTCGGTCCCGGCCCG
>CAYTAG010000026.1:14371-16108 GCA_964435625.1 uncultured Halobacteriales archaeon
CCCTCAGGAAAGTGTGTATCCCCTCGCGCCCGGGTTCGGCGCCTCTCGCTCGAGCAAACCGAGTTCGGCGGTTCGCCGACGGCGCGGGCGCGCTTTCTCGAACTGCTGCACGACGAGATCCGCGACCGCGCGGGCGACGTGTCGCTGGTGACGAAGGTGCCCGCCGAGACGGCCGCACCGCCGGTCGTCCGGCGGCACCTCACCCGCGAGGACGGGGTCGCGCTGGCCGAGCGGGCGGCCGAAATCGGCTACGACGCCGTCGTTCCCGTCGAGTGCTCGGTCGTCTGGGACATGAGCATCGTCCGGGGCGCGTACCCCGGGCGGGCCTGGAACGACGACCGCTTCGACTACGCCGACCCGTTCGGGAGCCGCTGGCGGGCGCGGCTGGTCGCCCTCCTGAACCGCATCGAGGCGCTGCGCTACTCCCGGGAACCGGCCTGGAACGAGCAGTTCTGTCGGCGGGTCCGCGAGCGCGTCGACGTGCCCGTCCTTCTGGAAGGCGGCGTCCGTGAACGCGGGACCATCGACCGGTTGCTGGGGAACGCCGGAAAACCGCCGGCCTGCGACGCTGTCGGGATGGGCCGGCCGTTCTACGCGGAGCCGCGACTGCCGGCGCGGTTGCTGGACGCCGACGAGGGGCGGGTGCTCTGCCGGAGTTGCAACAACTGCGCGGTCCCGCAGGCCACGGGTGCCGATGGCGTCTGCCGGACGCCCGAGGTGATGGAGCAGCGGGGGGAACTCCGGCGGGCGGGGGCGTACGAGCGCGACGACGAGCGGTGAGAAACGGAGGTCGCCCGGATCACTCCTGTTCGACGAACGCGTGAACCTCGGCCTCGCCGTCCTCGGTGACGTACACCCCGGGCCGGCCACATTCCACCTCTATCTGTTCGGTGAGTGCGTGCTCGCCGTCAAGGTCGACCTCGAACGCGTACGACTCTTCGTGGGCCAACTCGACGTCCGTCTGGGTTCCATCGGATGGCCCCGTCGTCGCTTCGATCTCGAACGTTTCCGCCAGGACTTCCGACCCGTCCTCGTCGGTGATCGTAACCCCAAAGGCGTGTGTCCGGTCGTCGTAGTTCCACACCCTGACAGGGAAAGACTCCTCGGGACACGGGCCCGGGACGATGGTGTGCTCGTCCGTCGGGGTCGGTGAGGTAGTGTTCGTCTTCGTTCCGGTTCCGCCCGGTGACTTCTGGTTGCTCCCGGTCAGGCAGCCAGCGAGGGCGCCGATGCTGGCGGAAACTGCAGCGAGGACCCGGCGACGAGTGCCCATGATACCACTGCGTCGTTCTGGTAATTAAGGCCTTGCCCGGGACTGCTGGCCGTCTCGGCCGATCAGGTGTCTCTGTCCCCTAGACTGCCCGACGCCGACATTTCAACCAACTAGAACCTAAACGAACAATAACAATGGAGCAGCCGATAGGTAACGTTCGAGAAACGGTGTCAAACGGGGGTGACGTTCACCGTGGTCCAATGTGACAACTGCATGGACGACATCGACGCGGACGCCGACGCCCACGTCGAGGTCGTCAAGCCGATGGAACTGAAAGGGGAGGTCGAGAAAGTCACGCAGTTCTACTGCACGGTGGGGTGTCTCGTGGAGAAGGTACAGAACTGACGAAACGGGACAGTCGGGCCTGCCGACCGTCCACAAACGCCGGATGACCGGCCCCGTGAGCCACGGCGACGGGTGATTCGGGCGACGCAGGCGGCGAACGGCGTCGGTCAGTCCTGCCG
>CAYTAG010000026.1:16208-22916 GCA_964435625.1 uncultured Halobacteriales archaeon
CTGCTGGAGTCGGCGTGTCGTCGTCACGTTCGCCGGAGGTACAGCCGGCGAGAAGAACGCCGAGTCCGCAGAGCGACGAGACGACGCTCCGTCTACGCATAGTCGATCCAGGGAGTCTTCGTGAATAAACCCTGTGTCGCTTCGACGAAGGTTCGACTGCCCGGTCGGCGGTCGGGGATTCAGCGCTGACCGGCGCAGCAACCGGGATCTGCCGGGGGCTTTTGCCCACGCGGTCCCAACGGCCGTCCGGATGTCCGTCGCGGTAGTCGTCGACGACCGCGAACCCGCGGGGCTGGTGGCCGCCGTCCGGGCGCACCCCGACGTCGAGTCGGTGGAGGTGCGCCGCCTCGCCGCGGGCGACCTGGTCGTCCGCGGCGTGGGGTTCGAGCGGAAGACGCCCGCCGACTACGTCGGGTCGGCGCTCGGCCGGACCGGCCCGGACCTGGAGGAACAGGTCCGCAAACTGACCGAGGCCTACGAGCACGCCTACGTCCTCGTGGAGGGCGACATCGTCGACGTCGAACGCGCGGCAGGCGCCGACGTCGGGGCCGTAACTTCTCCGGCGAGCGATGCGGGACGACAGCGAGCGACGGGCGTGCCGGGAACCTCCGTCCGCGGGTCGATGGCGTCGATCACCGCCCGGTTCGAGGTCCCGGTGATCCCCGCCGGCGACCGCGAGCGACTCGTCGACGTGGCCGTCCGCCTGGGCCGCAAGCACACCGAGGACCCGTCGACCCGGCCGCTCCCGACGGGTGCGGTAACGGGGCGCCGGGAGCCGACGCCCAAGCGGATGTACGGCTGCATCGACGGCATCGGGACCGGGACCGCCGGGACGCTGTACGAGGCGTTCCCGACCGTCGAGGCCCTGCTGGCGGCCTCGATGGAGGACCTGCTCGCGGTCGAGGGCGTCGGCCCGAAGCGCGCGGAAGCGATCTACGAGGCGCTGCGAACCGAGGAGTGAGGCCGCGCCCTATTCTTTAGAAACTACAGAATTACGATTTACATTCTACATATTTATACTTCGGTATTCGAAGTAATGGCCGGGCGGGAAGCGACCCCCGGGGCGGAGTGGCCTCCGGAGCGAAGCGGTCCGGAGTAGAGTGATCCTCAGCGGACTGGACGGCGTCCAATCGGTCGACGGCGAACGGGTCCCCGGTGGATCGGTCGGTAGCAAACCGGTCGGCAGCGGATCGGTCGGCGGCGAATCGATCTTCGGGGAACCTGGCGTCAGTGGACCGAACGACCGTGAATCGACCGTCGAAACGCCCGGCGCTCGCCGAGTGCGAGGCGGGCCGCCGTTCCGGCAGGACTGTTTCGATTCGAAAGGTATTACGTGCGGATCGGCATACGTTGGCGTCCAGATGGTGTGGGTCCCCAATCCGGTCCGGTTGCTCCTGCTCGGCGTCGGCCTCGGGCTCGCTCGCCTCGGCGTGGTCGACGCCGCGCGCGCCCGCCGCACGGTCGAACTGGCGTGGCCGCGCATCGTCACCGGGCTGGCGCGCATGTCGAAAAACGCCGTCGACGTGGCGATGGTCGGCGTCGCCGTCGGCCAGGGCGCCATCGCCGGCGTCGGGTTCGCCAGTCCCTACTGGGGGATCGCGTTCACCCTCGGCGGCGGTCTCGCGGCGGGCACCATCGCGCTCGTGTCCCAGCGGTACGGCGCCGGAGCGTTCGACCGGATCGGTCAGCCGGTCCGGTCCAGCGTGGTGCTGGTGCTGGCCGCGACGCTGCCGCTCGCGGTCGCGTTCTGGACGCTTCCGGAGTTCCTGGTCGGTCTGCTGGCCGACGATCCCGAGTCCCGGCGGCTGGGCGCCGCGTACCTGCAGGTCCTCGCGCTGGGGGTGCCCTTCGCCGGGCTGAACCTCGTCGGGAGCCGCGCGCTCGTGGGGGCCGACGACGCCTGGACCGCGATGGTCCTGCGGGCGGGCGGCGCCGTCGCCAACGTCGGCATCAACGCCGTCCTCATCTTCGGCCTGGAGATGGGCGTCGTCGGCGCCGCCGTGGGCACCGTCCTGGCGAACGTCCTCGTGACCGCCGGGTTCGCCGTCGGCCTGGTCGCCGGCCGGCTCCCCGGCGTCGGGGCCTTCCCCATCTCCGTCCCGGTCCGGGGGCGGTACCTCGACCGGGCGACCATCCGGGATCTGGTCGAGATCAGCGCCCCGGTGGTCGGTCGCAACGGGGTGTGGACGGTCGCCCGCTTTCCGATGCTAGCGCTGGTCGGGTTGTTCGGCCAGCCGGTGGTCGCGGCCTACGTCATCAGCCGGCGGATTCTGGGGCTGATGAACGTGCCCGGCTGGGGGTACGGCCTGGCTGCCAGCAGTCTCGTCGGGCAGGCACTGGGGACGGACGACGAGGGAACTGCCGAGGCCTACGGCCGGGAGATCGTCCGCGTCTCGGTAGCGAGCTACGTCGTCGCCGCCGCTATCGTGGTCGCCTTCGCGGAGCCGATAGTCCTGCTGTTCGTCGACGACCCGACCGCACCGGCCGTCCCGTACGCGATCCCGCTCGTGTACGCCGCCGCGCTCGCGGTCGTCGCCCAGGGCGTCACGAGCGCCGTCGCCGGGGCGCTTGATGCAACCGGCGACACGAACTGGCCGTTCTACGGGCGGGCGCTGGGCACCGTCGGCGTCGCACTTCCGCTGGTGTACCTCGGCACGACGACGTCGCTGGGGCTGTGGGGCCTGTACCTGGCGTTCTTCGGCCAGACGGTCGTCCCGGCGGCCGTCAACTACTACCGCTTCTCGACCGGCGAGTGGAAGGCCATCAGCCGGCAGTATCGCCCCGGGGCGGCCCCCAGCGACGACTGACGCCGCCGGTCGCGGACCGGCGGCGTACGACCTGGTAAGGGGACGCGGAGTACCCGTCAGGCTCCCCGTAGCCGATGGCCGGCAAAGCGGTATCGACCTTTTTTCCGCGTCTCGGCCCTGGTCGTACGTGATGAGCGACTCAGACCGAGGGATACTCGAAGACGTCCGGGTCGCCGTCTTCATCGCCCCCGAAGGTACCGAGGAAGTCGAGTTCACCGACCCCAGGCAGGCCGTCTCGGAGGCCGGCGCGGCCGTCGACGTGCTCGGCAGCGAACCCGGCGAGGCCCAGGCCGTCGAGAACGACCTGGAGGAGGCCGGAACCTACGAGGTCGACCGGACGTTCGAGGAGGTTTCCGCGGACGAGTACGACGCACTGATCGTCCCCGGCGGCACCGTCGGGGCGGACCGACTCCGGATGGACGACGACGCCGTGGACCTGCTCCGGGAACACGTCCGGGGAGACAAGCCCGCCGGCGTCATCTGTCACGGTCCCTGGCTGCTGGTCGAGGCGAACGTCGTCGACGGGCGGACGCTGACCTCCTACCCCAGCCTGCAGACGGACGTCCGCAACGCGGGCGGCGAGTGGGTCGACGAGGAGGTCGTCACCGACGGCCGACTGGTGACCAGCCGCAAGCCCGACGACCTGGACGCCTTCTGCGAGACCGTGGTCGAGGAGTTCGCGGCCGGGCCGGAGTAGCTCGGACGGCGGCCTGGACCGCCGCCCCGTCGCCGGTACGCGCCGGTGATCGGGCCGTCGCGTCCGCCCGCCGATTCGACACCTTTACCGAGCGCGCGGTGGCAGTTGCAACTGTTATGGCCAAGGTCAGCATCGTCGGCGCCGCCGGGACCGTCGGCGCCGCCGCGGGGTACAACCTCGCACTGCGCGACGTGGTAGACGAACTCGTGTTCGTGGACATCCCGGACAAGGAAGACGAGACGGTCGGGCAGGCGGCCGACGTCAACCACGGGGTCGCCTACGACTCGAACACGACGGTCCGGCAGGGCACCTACGAGGACACCGCCGGCTCGGACGTCGTGGTGATCACCGCGGGCCTGCCGCGCTCGCCCGGCCAGACCCGCCTGGACCTGGCGGCGGACAACCTCCCGATCATGGAGGACATCGAGACCTCCCTGGCCGAGCACACCGACGACTTCGTCTCCGTGACGACCTCGAACCCGGTGGACGTGCTCAACCGCCACCTCTACGAGGTCGGCGACCGCGCCCGCGAGCACGTGATCGGCTTCGGCGGCCGGCTGGACTCCGCCCGGTTCCGGTACGTGCTGGCCGAGCGCTTCGACACCCGGGTCGGCAACGTCGAGGCGACCATCCTCGGCGAGCACGGCGACGCCCAGGTTCCCGTCTTCTCGAAGGTCCGCGTGGACGGCAGCGACCCCGAGTTCAGCGACGACGAGAAAGAGGAGATCCTCGAATCCCTGCAGGAGTCCGCGATGAACGTCATCGAGCGCAAGGGCGCCACCGAGTGGGGCCCGGCGACCGGCGTCGCCCACGTGGTCGAGGCCATCCTCCGCGATACGGGCGAGGTGCTGCCCGGGTCGATCCCGCTCTCCGGCGAGTACGGCTACGAGGGCGTCGGCCTCGGCGTCCCCCTGAAGCTCGGTCGCGACGGCGTCCACGAGGTCGTCGACTGGGATCTCTCGGACTTCGAGCGCGAGCAACTGGACGAGGCCGCCGAGAAGCTGGGCGACCAGTACGAGCAGATCAGTTGAGTCCGGCGGCACTCTCGCCGGCCACCGTTACGGAGACCTAGTCGCCGAGCAACTGCCGCACGCCGAGCAACACGACGAGCGCGACCATCCCCAACGTGCCGAGGATGGCCCCCAGCGAGAGGCCGCCGCCGCCGACGTTACTCGCCTGGGGCGTCGGCGTCGACGTCGATCCAGAACCCGGCGTGGGGGTCGACGCCCCGCCCGGTTCCGGCGTCGAGGTCGGCGTGGGCGTCCCCCGTGGCGTCGGGGTCGAGGCGGCCTCCAGGGCCGCGATGGCGCCGCCGGAGTTGGTGACGTAGAGGTTCCCGCCGACGACCGCGGGTGCGCTGTCGATCACCGAGCCCTCCAGTTCCCACTGGACGTCGCCGCTGGCCGCGTCCAGCGCGTACAGCGTCCTGTCGTGACTCCCGACGTAGACCGTCCCGCCGGCCACCACGGGGTCGGAGGACACCCGGTCCCCCGTCTCGAAGGCCCACTGCTGGTCGCCGGTGTCGGCCGCCAGCGCGTACACGTTGTTGTCGTCGCTGCCGACGTAGACGGTCCCGCCGGCCACCGCGAGCGAGGTCTGGATCGTGTCGCCGGTCTCGAAGGACCACTGGTGGTCGCCGGTGTCGGCGTCGACGGCGTGGACCACGCCGTCGCGGTTCCCGACGTAGACGGTTCCGCCGCCGACCGTCGGCGCGACGCCCGCGTTCCCGACGTCGGTGTTGATCCACTGTTGCTCCCCCGAGAGGGCGTCGACGGCGTCGATGGCTCCGTTCGCGGTGACGTAGACGGTTCCCCCGTCGACCGCCGCGACGGTCGTGAGTTTGTCGCCGACGTCGTAGGTCCAGTTGCGGTTGCCCGTCCCGGCCCCGAACGCGAAGAAGGTGCCGTCGTAGCCGTTGCCGACGTACACCCTGTCGTTGACCACCGTCGGCGCGGCCTGGACGGGCGCCTCGGTCCAGGCGGACCACTGCTCGGTGCCGCTGGCCGCGTCCAGCGCGTACACGTAATTTTCGTCGCTGCCGACGTAGACGGTCCCGTCGACGACCGCCGGGGACCCGGTTATCCGTCCGTCGACCTCGTGGGTCCACGCCTGATCGCCGGTCCGGGCGTCGTACGCGTAGATGACTCCCTCGGAGTCGCCGAAGTAGATGGTCCCGCCCACGACGGCCGGCGAGGTCAGGCCCGTACTGTCCGTGTTGGTGCTCCAGCGCTCGCGGACGTCCGCGACCGGCCCCCAGGCGTTCCCCGAGAAGCCGGTGTTGGCCGGATCGGACTGGAACTGTGCCCATTCGCCGCTGGCGGTCGTCCCGTCGGCTGGCGCTGCCCGCGTGGCGGCCACACCGGCCGGGGCCCCCGCTGCGAGCGCCGCCATGACGTCCCGCCGGGTACTGAGAGGTGGCATCGTCGTAGTAAGGACATCCTACTCCTCCGACCTACTGAAACCTTCCGGCCGTCCGGCCGGAACGAGGCCGCCCGTCGGTCCGCCCCTCTCGGTGGTCGATCCGCGGTCACTCCACCACGGTCACGTCGAACTTCCCCCGCCAGCGGTACCGGCGCCCGCCCCAGACGAAGGTGCGGCGGGCCAGCGCGTACGCCAGCAGCGGCACCTGCACCAACGTCATCGGGTACGCCAGCACGGCGGTCCAGCGGCGGCGGCCGACCGCCTCGTTGAACCCATGGTACAGCAGCGTCAGCAGCACCGCCGCCGGCAGCGGGAACAACACGGCGGCGACTGCGATCAGGGTCGACACGGTACTCGTGACGGCGAGTCCCCGGGGGCCGTGCCAGCGGACGATCTTCGTCCAGCGGACGTGCCGTTCGAGCGACTCGCGGATCGACCCCCCGACGGGGACGGTCCGCGCCCGCCGGATCGGCGTCACGTCGAGGTACTCCGCCAGCAGGCCGTCGTCGCTGACGGTCCGCCGCAGGTCCGCGAGGAAGGCCTCGACGTCCAGGTCCGAGTGCTCGAACAGGACGCCCCCGCCCCACGCCTCCTTCGACAGGTAGACCCCCAGCGTCCCGGCCAGGACGTACATCGGCTCCAGCAACACCGAGAGCGGATCCCGGCCGACGAAGAAGGGCAGTTCGGTGACGGGGCCGTGGCGCTCGTAGTCCGCCTGGAGGGTCGCCAGCCAGTCCGGCGGGTGGTGGAAGTCGTCGTCGGTCCAGACGATCCGGTCGTGGG
>CAYTAG010000027.1:0-15820 GCA_964435625.1 uncultured Halobacteriales archaeon
ATCGACTGTCGGACAGAATCGACTGTCGGACAGAATCGACTGTCGGACAGTGGCGTCGGGTCGCTCCAGGATCCCCGGTCGTCCGTGCAACCTCCGACGGGTTTGAGACGTATAAATGCCCGCCCAAAATATTTCGGGCGGGCGGCCGACTCGCCGGACCGTCGGGTGATCTCCCGTCGTCGGACGCGACCGGCAGGTCCCGATCACGACTCCGCCAGCGCGTCCTGGACGGTCGAGGCCACCTCCCGCGCTTTTGCCGCCAGGTCCTCCGCGACGTAGCCCGCCTCCACTGCCTCGTCGAGTTCGTCGTCGTCGACGCGCTCGACGGTGTCGTCGGGGTGTTTCACCACGTCCACGTAGAGGTCGACGTACCGGATTGCCCGGGGAAACACCTCGACCGGCGTGCAGACGTTCACGTAAGTACCTTTGCGCTCGCCGTCCTCGCCGCGGTAGGCCGTCGCGTACCACCATCGGCCCTCCTTCAGTCGGGTGGTGGCGACGTCGCCGGGTTCGCGGGGCGTCCCGAGCGCGTCGTAGGTGCCCCGCCCGGAGGCCGTCCGGCGGACGGTCACCTGGCCCGAGGGGTCGACTTCGGTGACCTCCCCGCGCCCGAGCACGATCAGCGACCCGTCGGGCTTGCCGTGCTGGAGCGCGACTCGGTCGCCCTCACGGGGGCCGAACCGGTCGAGAACCGTTTGGAACGGGAAGGCCCCCTCGCCGCCCCCGCGGTTGGCGTCCTCGCAGACCGCCTCCACGAAGTCGACCGCGGCGCTGGCGCGCTCGGCGCCGGCCTTGATGCGGTGGTGGCCGGGCATCGTCGCCGTCACGTCGGCGCGAGTCCCGTCGAGCGCGAACCGCGACTCGCGGCCGAACCAGCACCAGGCGGTCGCGGCCGGTGCGGCCAGCCGCCGGGGCGGGTCGCGCTCGTCCGGCAACCCGATGAGGTCGGTCGCCCGGTCGACGGCCCGCCGGAGCGCGGTTTCCAGCGCGTCGAGGTCGGCGTCGACGGCCGCGCGGGACCACTCGATCCCCCAGCCCGGTGGGGTCTCGACGTCTATCAGGTCGGTCATCCCGGCCAGTTCGCGGGCCGCCTCGTCGTCGGCCTCGACCCGCGTCCCGTCGAGGTCCTCGCGCAGGGTCGCCATACCGCGGCCGGCGTGGCGGGTCGTTCCGACGACGGACCGCTGGTCGGCCCACCCGGGGGCCGGCTCACGGACCTGCACGCGGACGACGTCGCCGACCTCGACGTGGTCGTCGACGTTCGAGTACGGGAGGTACCCCTCGCGTTCGCCGAGGTCGACGACGGCGCCGCCGCCGAGGGTCTCGGTCACGGTGGCGTCGAACACCGCCCCGGGAGGTGCGGGGTCGGACCACGTCATCGCGTCGACGGCCACGTCGACGAGCAGGTCGGCCGCCGTCTCGACGGCTTCCTCGGTGCCGGTCAGGAAGACTCCCTGGCGGTCGTCGGTCGTCTCGGCGGCGACGTCCGCCGGCGCGACGGGGAACGACGCGTCGAACCGGCGGTCGATGGGGCCGGAGGCCTGCACGACCTCGTGGTCCGCCGCCAGGAAGCGGCGGGTGAGCGCGGTCGCGTAGATGCCGCGGACGCGGACGTTCATGGCGGCCGTTGGTCCCCGGGGGATTTGAGTGTGCGCGGTTCGGAGCCGGACGTGGAATTTCGTGTCCTGCGCGGCCTCACTCCGTTCGGCCGCCACGCGCGCGCCGACGGAAGCGGCGGGGTGGCGACCGGCCTTCGGCGTCCTCTAGCCAGCGGATCGTCCGACGTCCTCAGCCCGCGGATCGTCGGACGTCGGCGCGCGCGAGGTCCCCGCGAACGGCGTGAGCGGGGGCTCGGGAGAGCTTGCTCTCCCGGTGGACGAGCACCGGAGGGAACGAACGTGACTGAGGAGCGCAATCGACTGGGGAAGGCGTGGCCATCCCTGGTCGTCGTGTGCCGCGTCACGACCGGCCCGACGATCTACGGGTTCCCTGGCACGACCGACCGGACGATCCATCCACGTCGCTCTCACGACCGACCGGACGATCCGGGGACAGCCCGCGCGACCGGTGAAACTGTCCGAACCCGACGCCGACACTTATAGATGGTCCGGCCGTGGGTAACGGGTACGGATGCGCGTTGGACTGGGATTACCGAACACGCTGGCGGGCGTCGGGGACGACGAGGTGCTGGCGTGGGCGCGGGCGGCCGACGACGGCCCGTTCGCCAGCGTGGGCGTCTTCGACCGACTGCGGTACCACAGCCTCGACCCCCTGGCGACGCTTTCGGCCTGCGCTGGCGCGACCGACGACGTTCGCCTCGTCTCCTCCATCGTCGCGGGGCCGCTCCGGAACGACGCCCTGCTGGCGAAGCGGACGGCCACCATCGACGCACTCTCCGGCGGCCGGCTGACCCTCGGGCTGGCGCTGGGCGCCCGCCGGGACGATTACGAGACCGCCGGCGTCGACTACTCCGGGCGCGGGCGGCGGTTCACCGAACAGCTCGATGCCCTGCGGGAGTTCTGGACGGGCGAGGAGGTCGGCCCCGAACCGGTCCAGGGCGGCGGCCCCGAACTGCTGGTCGGCGGCCGGAGCGACCCCACCTTCAAGCGCGTCGCGCGGTTCGCGGACGGGTACATCCACGGCGGCGGCCCGCCGAAGGCGTTCGCCAGGCAGGCCGAGCGCGCCCGCACCGCGTGGGCGTCCGCCGACCGCCCGGGCGACCCGGCGCTGTGGGGCCACGGCTACGTCGCGCTGGGCGACGAGGAGGTCGAAGAGGCCGGCCGCGAGTACCTGCTGGACTACTACGAGTTCACCGGTCCGTTCGCCGAGCGGATCGCCGACGGACTCCTCACTACCCCGCAGGAGGTGATGCAGTTCGTCCGCGGCTACGAGGACCGGGGCTGTGACGAACTCCTGCTGTTCCCGACGGTCCCCGGCATGGAGCAGTACGAACGGCTCGCGGACGTCATCGAGGGCGAGTGGAGCGGGTAGGATGGATGTGAACGTCGTCGGCGGCGGCCCCGGCGGGCTGTACGCCGCCCTGCTGTTGCAGAAGGAACGGCCGGACTGGGAGGTCACCGTCTACGAGCGCGACCCCGCGGACAACACCTACGGCTGGGGCGTCGTCTTCTCGGACGCGACCCTCTCGGCGCTGCGGGAGGCCGACCACGCGTCCCACGAGCGCATCACCGACGCGTTCGTCCGGTGGGACCCCATCGACGTCCACTACGAAGGGCAACGCTTCCGCTGTGGCGGACACACCTTCGCCGGCATCATGCGCGCGGACCTCCTGGGCATCCTGCAGGACCGGGCGGCCGAGGTGGGCGTCGAGATGCACCACGAGACGCCGGTCGAGGACCCCACGGAACTCGCCGCCGAGTCGGACCTCGTGATCGGCGCCGACGGGCTGAACAGCCAGACCCGCGAGGTCTACGAGGACTCTTTCCGGCCGCGAATCCGGGAGGGCGACGCCAGGTTCGCCTGGTTCGGCACCGACAAGCCCTTCGACGTGTTCACGTTCGTCTTCCGGGAGAACGAGCACGGCCTCTGGCAGGTCCACGCCTATCCCGGCCGCAAGAGCACGTTCATCGTCGAGTGCCAGGAGGACGTCTGGCGCGCCGCCGGCATGGACGAGAAGAACGAGGAGGAGGCCCTGGCGTACTTCGAGGACCTCTTTTCCGATCACCTGGGCGAGCACGAACTCCTGTCGAAACTGTACGCCTGGCGGAACTTCCCGGTCGTCGAGACCCGCAACTGGTACGACCCGGACGATGGCGTCCTGTTGCTGGGCGACGCGGCCCACACCGCCCACTTCACCATCGGTTCGGGCACCAAGATGGCCATGGAGGACGCCATCGCGCTGTGGGAAGGCGTCCAGGAGCGCGGCGAGGACTTCTCGGGCGTCGCAAGCTGGTACGAGAAGGAGCGCCGTCCCCGCGTCGAGGGCCTGCAGGACGCCGCCGAGCGCAGTCGCGAGTACTTCGAGCACGTCCCGCGCTACCAGCACCTCGACGGCTACCAGTTCGCGTTCAACCTCCTCACCCGGAGCGGCCGCATCTCCTACGACGAGTTGCGAATTCGGGACCCCGGGTTCGTCGACGGGTTCGACCGCTGGTTCGCTGGCCAGGGAGGCGAGGCGAACGATCCCCAGGTCGCCACCCCGCCGATGTTCGAGCCCTGCGAGTTGCGCGACGTGACGGTCCCGAACCGGATCGTGCTCGCGCCGACCCCGAGCGACGACGCCACCGACGGCCTGCCGGGCGACGAGCACCTCGACGCCGTCCGCCGCCGGGGCACCGCCGGCGCCGGCCTCGTGCTGACCGACCCCGTTGCGGTCTCCCCGCAGGGCCGGATCACGCCGGGTACGCCCGGCATGTACGATTCCGAGCACTGTGAGGCGTGGAGCGACGTGGTCGCGGACGTCCACGACGCCGGTGAGACGAAGACGGGCCTGCACCTCGTTCACGCCGGTCGCCGGGGCGCCACGAAACCGCGGGAGTACGGCCTCGACCGCCCGCTCCCCGAGGGCGAGACCTGGGAGTTGCTGGCGCCGTCCCCCAAACCGTACACGCCCGCGAGCCAGGAGCCGACGGCGATGGACGCCGAGGACCTGGCGCGGGTGAAAGAGGAGTTCGTCCGCGCGGCCGAGATGGCCGACGAGGCCGGCTTCGACCTGTTGCAGTTGCACTGGGGCCACGGCTACCTCCTGTCGAGTTTCCTGTCGCCGATCACCAACGAGCGCGACGACGAGTACGGCGGCGACCTGGCGGCGCGGGCGCGGTACCCGCTGGAGGTCTACGATGCGGTGCGTGAGGCCTGGCCGGACGACAGGCCCCTCTCCGTTACCCTGCCGGCCTCCGACTGGGGGCGGCGGGCGTACCACCTGCCCGACGCATTCCGGGTCGGCGGGTGGCTGAAGGAGCGCGATTGCGACCTCGTGGCCGTCGTCGCCGGCCAGACCGGGGTGAACGACCGCCCGAAGTTCGACCCGAACACGCTCGCGGACTACACCGAGGCTATCCGCAACGAGGTCGAAATTCCGACGATGTCGACCAACTACGTCAGCGAGTACGACGACGTGAACACGATGGTCGGCGGCGCGCGGGCCGACCTCTGTCGGTTCTATCCGGAGTCGCTGGAGTGAGCAGGCGACGACGGCGGACGGGTTCCGGCTGCCGGGAGTCAGTGTTCGGACTGGCGTCCGGCCGCCCCGTTTCGCCCGGCCGAGCAACCACTTTCCTGGTGGACTGAAAGGGCGAGCGCCGTTCGGCGAACCCCGGCGACGTCTCCGCGAGCACTGCGAGCGGAGGCCAGCGAGACGCAGCCCGCGTAGCGAAGCGAGCAGGAACGTCTCGCCAGGCAAGCACTGCAGGCCGCGGAGCGGCCGAAGCGCACAGCGAGCCGCGGGAGTCGAACGGCGCGAGGGCTTTCGAGATCCCGCTGACGGTTGCTCCTAACTAAACACGACCGCCGGGACGGCCTCAACGTACTTGTGCCACGCGACCGATGGCCCGGGTATGCCCGCCCGCCGTTCGTACCTCCGGTTGTCCGGGACGGCGATCACCGCCGGTCTCGCTGGCTGTCTCGGCAGTTTCGACCAGACGAGTCCCCGAACCGAGACCGACCCGAACACCGCGACCCCCACGCACACCTACGCCGAACCGCCCGCGGGGCCGGTCCGCTGCCGCGGCGACCCGGTCTCGGTCGAGCAACAGTTGACCGACGAACCGGGATACGAGGACAACGTGGAGTACTTCCCGTCGAACCGGACCGTCCGGATCGCCGTGGCCCGGAACGCCGAGGGGCCGGTCTCGTTCGAGACGATGCCGTTCGAGGAGTGGATGTCCATCGAGGCCACCGAGGTGGGGCTTGATCGGGTCCGGACCGAAACCGCCGACCGCCTCGGCACCGACGAGTTCGGGTCCGGGATGGGCCGGCCGCCCGAGAACGCGTCCGTCGACGGGATGGTCGTCTGGGTCCACGTCTCCTACCGCGAGCGCGACGGCGAGACGATCACGCCCGAACTTCCGTTAGCCAGGTTGGCCGACGTGGCGCCGCGCTCGGCCGAGGTGACCGTCTCTATGAAGGGCGATGCGTTCTCCCGGCAGGTTCCCGTGTTCGCCCGGTCCGGCGAGATCAGTTGGCAGTGAGCAGTTGCTGGCCGGAGGGACTGCCCGGCGTCGCCGTTAGCGCCGGAAAGTCCCCGGTGCTCGACGACCGTATATGATATATTCATATATGATCATATACGGCGGTCGAGTCGTGCGGGGCCGGTTATCGGGGTTCGGCGACCGTCGAGAGCACCTCGACGGCGGCCTCGATCTCCTCGGCGGTGTTGTAGAAGTGCGGCGAGAGGCGGACCCCGCCGGCCCGGGTGGAGACGTTGAACCCCCGGTCGAGCAGGATCTCGGCGGCACCCTCGGGATCCGCGACCTGCACGTTGACGACGCCACCACGGTACTCGGCATCCCGGGGCGTCCGGACGTCGAACCCCTCGCGTTCGGCGCCCTCGATCAGATCGCGGGTGTGCGCGAGGACCCGCTCGCGGACGGTGTCGACCCCGACCTCCAACAGCAGGTCCAGGCCCGCACTGGCGGTGTAGGCGTTCGGCGCGGGCGGGGTGCCGAGTTCGAACCGGCGGGCGCCGGGGGCGTAACTGGGGTCGTGCGTCTCGAAGCCGAACACGTCCTCGACGCCGAACCACCCCAGGTTCGCGGGTTCCAGGTCGGCGGCCACCTCGCGGTCGACGTACAGGAACGCGATGCCGGGGCCGCCGAGCAGGAACTTCAGGGTGCCCGAGACGAGCATATCCACGCCCATCGCGTCGACGTCGATGGGGACGACGCCGGCGGACTGGTAGGCGTCGAGCAGGAGGTACCCGCCACGGTCGTGGACCGCGTCCGCGACCGCCGGGACGTCCATCAGGCCGCCGGTGAACGAGTAGGCGTGCGAGGAGCACACGAGCAGGGTGTCCTCGCTCATGGCGTCGGCGTAGGTTTCGGCGGGAACCCGGACGCCGTCGGGGGACTCCGCGACCCGGACCCGGGCGCCGCGCTTGCCCTGCGCCCACCAGAACTGCGGGACGGTCGGGAACTCCAGGTCGGTGAGCACCACCTCGTCGCGGCCCCCGTAGTCGAAGGCGCTGGCCACCTGGGCGAGCGCCTGGGTCGCACACGACAGGACCGCTACCTCGTCGGGGTCGGCGCCGATCAGTTCGGCGAACAGCGCCTTCGCGTCGTCGACCCGCTGGAGCCACTCCTCCCAGGGGTTGCCCGCCTCGATCCAGGTGCGTTCGTACTCGCGGCGGGCGTCGAGTCCCCGCTCGGGGATCGGCCCGGCCGAGCAGTTGTTCAGGTGGACGCGCCCCTGCCGGACGGCCGGGAACGCCGAGCGCCACGCCTCGATGGACATACGCCCACGAGCGGCGGCGGCGACTTCAATCCGTGCAACCGGGGTCGGGGGGTGGCCGACCAGAAGTGTTAACCTCCCTCACTGAGACGGTTCGACCGACGGGACGGTCGGGGGCAATCTTTAAAGGCCGTAACGACAAGTTAACAAATGCCATGATAGACCGGCTTGAGAAGGAAGTCGACATGCTGGAGCGGCATCTCCAGGTCCTCAAGATGGTAATCGCCAACGAGCCGATCGGGATCGTGAAGATGTCCAACGAGACCGGCTACCCCCACCACAAGGTCCGGTACTCGCTGCGGGTGCTGGAGGAGGAGAACCTCATCGAGCCCTCCAGCCAGGGTGCGATCACGACCGACAGGACCCAGGAGTTCGTCGCGGAACTGGACCAGAAACTCGAGGAGATCAAGGGGAAACTGGACGCGATGAAGATCGAGGACCCGGGCGAGGTCGAGGAGATCGAGGGCTAGAGTTCGGGCACGTTGACGTGGAACTCCCCGCTACGGGTCTCGACGAGAAGCAGGTGATAGCCCCGCTTTCTGGACAGGCGCACGAAGCTCTCCCGTGAACTGCCGCCCAGGAGGCCGCCGCCGGCCGCCTCGTCGGCCGCCTCCAGCGCGCCGGGTTCGAAGAAACTCGCCGTGACCAGCAGTGCCGACGCCAGCGAGTCGTTCGACCCCTTGACGTCGCTGGCGTTCTCGATGACGCCGGTCATCATTTCGCGGGTCGCGGGGTTCCGGGAGTCGTTGATGTCCGCGACCGCCAGCGGGTTACCCATCCGGTCGCGCATCACCACGTCGAAGGTCCGCTGCTCGCGGTACTGCTCGCCGTCCTCGGTGTACTCGACGGCGACCTGACCGAGCAACTCCGCGCGGTCGACCTGCGGCAGGGCGTCGTAGAGGTCCTTCAGGCCCTTCACGTGGCCGGTCCCGCGGATCTCGTACAGCAGGTCGTGGACGAGCCAGTCGACGAACTCCTTGTACAGCGACCCCTCCAGGAACTGCTCGTAGGGTTCGCCGTCGACGGCGACGTCGGCGGCGTCGAACTGCGTGTGGTACTCCAGCCGGAGGTTGTTGCCGACCTCCTCCTTGCCGACGTCGCCCGCGTGGGCCTTCTCCAGGGTCCCGCCGCTCTTGGAACCGTAGCGGACGAACAGGTTGGTCCCCCGCAGCGCTTCCTCGGGGTCGAGCCGTCGCTTGCCCTCGATGCCGTCGTTCAACTGCGAGCGGAGGTCCTCGACCTCCTCTTCGAGGTCCGCGATCTCGGCCTCGAGGTCCTCGACTTCCTCGCGGAGGCGGTCGCGCTCGTCCCGGAGACCGTCCCGCTGGACCTGCAGGTCCGCGAGTTGAGCCTCCAGGTCCTCGATTCGCTCCTCGCGCTCGGCGAGTTCCGCCCGGAGGTCGCCCGAGGAGGCCTCCGCCGCGACGGCCGCGTCGACGGCCTCGCCACCGGTCTGGTCGTCCTCCGTCGAGCGGACCGCACCGCCGGTCGCCTCCTCCGGGCTCCGACTCCCCGCCGACCCCTGGGACGACCCGGTGGTCGTGGCGCTCGCCGCGTCGGCAGACCCGGTCGTCGCGTCGCCCGAATCGGCCGTCTCGGCACCGCCGGTGGTCGAGCCGCCGGCTGCTTGTCCGCCGGCCGAGCCCGCGGCGGCCGCAGTCGATCCGCCGGCTTCCTCGACGCCGGTCCGGTCGGGGTCCAGCGACGGGACCTGCCGCGTCGACTCGAACCGCTCGGCGGCGACGGGCGTCGGGCTGGCGGCGGCGCTACCGCCCTCGCTCGTTCCCTGGCCGCCAGCCCGCTCGTGCCCGCCCGCGCTGCCGGCGCTCGGTCCCGCGCCGCTGGCATTCGGTCCGCTGCCCGTGTCGCCAGCGCTCGGTTCGCCGCCCGCGCCGCCGGACGGGTCGCGACGCTGCGCCCCACCGCCGGCGTTTCCGCCGCTAGCGCTCGGTTCGCCGCCTGCGCCACTGGCGCTCGGTTCGCCGGTGTTTGCCCCGCCGGCGCTGGCACCGCCGGACGGGTCGTGATCGTTCGCTCCACCGGCCGACTCCCGGTGCTGGTCGCCCGCCTGGGAGTCCTGGCGCCCGCTACCGGTGGACGTCCCCCCGCGCTGGTCGCCCTGGCGTTGCCCCCCGCCGGCCGAGTCGGGGTGCTGGTCCCCCGGCGGTTCCTGGCGTCGCCCGCCGGCCCCCTGGTCCGCCGAGGTCCGGGCGTCCGCCGTCCCGCTGGCGTCGGCCTGGCCTGCTCGGTGGTCATCGCCGGCACCCCGTCGCGCCTCGTCGGTCGCCGGTTCCGTCGCGTCCGCAGACGCCCCCTCGGTCGACCGCCCGGCCCCTCGATCCGCGTCGGACGTCGGCTCCCCGGCAGCGCCACCTCGCGCAGTCCCGTCGCTTTCCTGGGGTTCGGTGGCTGGCTCGTCCCGTGAACCGGCGGCTTCCCGCCCGGCGCCGGACGGCTCCCGTGGGGGGCCGTCGGCGGCCGCCCCGGTCCCGTCGGACGGCGCCTGGTCGCCCGGGGCCGCGTTCGCAGGGTCGCCCTGCCCCTCGGCGGAGCCAGGCTCGGTCGGGGAGTGGCCGGCTCCGGCCGACGGCTGGTCGGCCGACGGCCGTCCGGCATCGGCCGGTGACCGGTCGGCCGGCGATTGCCCGGAATCGGCAGGCTGTCGGTCGGTCGACGATTGGCCAGTGGACGCCCGGTCGGCAGGCTGCTCGGCCCCTCCGGCGTCCCGCCGTCGGTCGGCGGTCCGGGGGTCCGTCCCCGCTTGCTGGTCGGGCTGCTGTGACGTGGCGTCCGGCTGGCCCGGGGATCGCTCCCGGTGGCCCCCTGCCCCGGTCGACTCCCCGTCCGGCTGGACGTCGGTCGGCGTCTCGTCCGGCTGGACATTGGTCGGCTCCCCGTCCGGCTGTCCGTCGGCTGGCCCGGTCGACGACTCCGGGATCTCGACGACCTCGACGTCGACCGTCCGGACCTCGTAGATGCCGACCTCGTCGTCGGCACGCTCGAACGCCTCGTCGCCGGTGAACAGCCGCTCGGCGTTGCCGACGAACGCACAACTCATCGAGCGACCGCCGTAGTAGACCACGTAGTAGTCCCCCGAGAGGACGTTCTCGCTGAGTTCGATGAACCCCGTGAAGCTCGCGTCCGAGAGCTGTCGGTGGGCCTCCGAGATGGGCGTGTCGTTGGTGTAGTACTTCGCCTGCTGTTCGCCGCCGAGTTCGAGCATCGTGAACAAAAGCGGCAGGGAAGGATGCGGCGCCTCGTGGACGGTGCCGTCCTCCTCGTCGAAGTCCTCGATGGTCCCCTCGAAGACGCCGATCACGCGGCCGTTCAACAGAAATGCCCACGTGCCCGACCGGGTCCGGACGGCGCCCGAGAAGCCCCCGTCGGACAACTGCCGGAGGGTGTCGTACCCGCCGGGGAACGACTGTGCGTCCCAGTCTTCGACTCGCGATACCGTGCGCTCTTCCATAACTCACGCATACGGCATGTGGGACAAATACCTTCCGGGCCTCCCTGTAACGAAGACGACAGGAGTAGGGTCTATCTACAGCTTCTTCTCGGCGTCGTTGGCGAGTTCCTGCATTCGCTTGCCGATGCGGCCGGCGCTGGAGAACTCGTCCTCGCTCATCGCGCTGGCCAGCGCGTTCCCCAGGACGAACACGGCGTGTTTGTGTTCGCTTTTTGACTTGTGGACGTGCGAGGGGTCGACGTCGAGTTGCTCGTAGGGTTCGAACAGGCCCTCCTCGACATCGTCGTAGCTCTCGAACTCCTCCTTTATGGCTACCATCTCCTCGTGCAGTTCCAGGAGTTCGTCCTTGTGCATACCCCCGCGTTCGGTGCCACCCGGTAAAAGGGTTTTCCGGCGAGACGGGCCCGGTCAGAAGACGTACTCGTCCTCGTGACCCATCATCCCCTCGTTCTCCAGGCCGGGTTCGTCGTCCTCCATCGGGCCGCTGGTCTTGTAGGCCTTCAGCCCCGTCGAGAGCAGTTCCTCGACGGCCTCCTCCCGGTTCACGAACTCCCCCTGCTCCACGAGCTGCGCGATCTGCATCTCCAGGTGCTCCGGAACCGTAATCTCTACCTTGGGCATTGAGTGTTCGTTGGTTTGATAGGGGGGGTCATAAGTCTGACGGGGCGGGATCCCGAGTAGCAACTTTTTACCGGGATTTCCGAAATAGAAGTTCGGTTATGGGGAACATAATCTCCACACATTCATTTTTTCGAATATTATTTCAACAATAAAGTGGAGTAGGGGACTCCTAACGGGCGGCGTTTTCCCGAGATTCGTCAGGACTACCTGCGTGGCAGCCCCACAAGCGGGCATGAGCGATGCCGAGGACACCGCCGGGGAGGGCGACGGCGTCGAGGACGTCACGGGGTTGTACCGTGAGTTCGGGGACGAGCGCCTCCCGCCGGGCCAGACCGAGACGGGGAAGTTCCCCGTCCTCTCGAAGAGCGGGACGCCCGACTGGGACCCCGACGACTGGGAGTTCCGCGTGACCGGCGCCGTCGAGGAGGAACTGTCCTACGACTACGAGGAGTTCCGCGAGTTGCCGACGGTCACCCAGCGCCAGGACTTCCACTGCGTCACGGGGTGGAGCAAACTCGGCGTGGCGTTCACCGGCGTCCCGTTCCCCGAGTTCGCCGACCGCGCGGGCGTGCACGCGGACGCGGAACACGTCATGTTCTACGCACTAGACGACTACACGACCGACCTCCCGCTTGCGGACTGCATGCGCGAGGAGGTGCTGTTTACCTGGGAATACGACGGCGAACCGCTCCCGCGGGACCACGGCGGTCCCCTCCGGGTCGTCACCCCCCACCGGTACGCCTACAAGGGGGCAAAGTGGGTCACCGGCGTCGAGTTCCTGACCGAATCACAGCGCGGGTACTGGGAGAAACGGGGCTACTCTTCGACGGCCGACCCCTGGAAAGAGGACCGGTACAGCTAGCGGCCCGGCCGGGGGTTTCGAGTACCGCTGACGTTCATCGGGGAGGGAGTTCTCGACAGCTACGCCCACGAAGAGGGCCTGGCCGTCTGCCAGGACTTGCTGGCAGGCCGTTACCGGTTCGTCCACCGGGCGTCGACCATCCCGTCGCCGTCGCGTTCGACCTGGCGGCCGCGCGGGCCGGTGTAACCCGTCGGAGGATTCAAGCCCCCTGCGTAAGAAATTCTTACGTACGGATGAGCGCCGACGAACCCGAGGTCACGACGGTCACGTCGAGAGGGCAGATCACGATCCCGAGCAGGCTCCGCGAACGGTTCGGGCTCGAAACGGGGACGAAGCTGATGGTCGTCCCGACCGACTACGGCCTCGTCCTGAAGAAGATCGACCTGCCGTCCGTCGAGGAGTTCCAGCGACGAGTCGAGGACCGCGCCGACGACGTCGCGCTCTCGATGGACGAGATCGACCGGCTGGTGCACGACGCGCGGGACGCGGACGAATGAAGGCCGTTCTGAATACTGACGGATCGTCACCGACATCGCGTTCATGACCGACGCGGGTTCTACGTCGCGTTCGACCTGGTCGACTGAATCCCCCGACCGGCCCGCGCACCTGCACGCCGATTAGTTAGGCTGAAGGGTCCCCCGACCCGAACCTCCGGCGATGGACACACCGCGTCGCGACGGACGGGCGGCCGTCGACGGGCAGGGTCGGACCCTCGTGAGCCGGAGCCGCCGTATTTCCGACGTTTCGTTCTCCGCGTTCCTGGCCGACAGGGAGGCGCCGCGGGTCCGCTGGACGGCTCCCGACGGGCTGGAGATCGCCGCCGCCGGAACCACCGCGACCGTCACGGCGGGCGGCCCGGACCGCTTCGAGACCGTCCGCGAGCGGGCGGACCGCCTGCTGGCCGACGCCGACGCCGACGGCCCGGCGGCGACCCGGCCCCGGCTGTTCGGCGGGTTCGCGTTCCACGCGGACCACGAACCGGCGCCGCCCTGGGAGGGGTTCCCGGCGGCCCGGTTCGTCCTGCCGCGGGTGCAACTGACCCGCACCGGCGAGGAGACGTGGCTGACGGTCACCCGGTTCGAGGACGGGGACCCCGCGGCGCTGGACGGCGAGCGCGAGGCCGTGGCCGACCTGCCGTCGATGCGGGCGGCCGGAGACCCGCCGGGGGTGGACGCGACCCGCCGGACGACCCCCCGCGAGGAGTGGACGCGGATGGTCGAGCGGGCCACCGAGCGCATCGCGGCCGGGGAGTTGCGGAAGGTCACCCTCGCCACGGCGCTGTCGGTCGAACTTGCGCGGGCGCTGCCGATCCCCGAGGCCGTCGAGCGGTTGCGCCGGACCTACCCCGACTGCTATCGCTTCCTCGTCCAGCCGACCGACGGGCCGGGCTTTTTCGGCGCGCCGCCCGAGCGACTCGTGCGGCTCGACGGCCGCCAGGTCGAGACCGAGGCGCTGGCCGGGTCGGTGGCCAGGGGCGAGACCCCCGAGGAGGACGCGGCGCTGGCGGACACCCTGCGGGACGGCGAGAAGCTCCGGGAGGAACACGGGATCGTCGTCGACGCGATCCGCGAGTGGCTGGCGCCGTTCGGCGAGGTGACCGTGGGCGAGCGCGGCGTCCGGAAGCTCTCGAACATCCAGCATCTCCGGACGCCCATCTCCGCGACGCTGTCGGGGGACGCGCACGTCCTGTCGCTGGTCGAGGCACTGCACCCGACGCCGGCGGTCGGGGGGCTGCCACGGGACACCGCGCTGGCGCTGATCCGGGAGACGGAGGCGTTCGACCGCGGCTGGTACGCCTCGCCGGTGGGCTGGTTCGACGCGGCCGGCGACGGCGAGTTCACCGTCGCCATCCGCTCGGGCGTCGCCGACGGCCGCCGCGCGACCCTGTTCGCCGGCAACGGCATCGTCGCCGACAGCGACCCCGACGAGGAGTGGGCCGAGATCCACCCGAAGTTCCGGCCCGTGCTGGACGAACTGGAAGCCGGCGGGGAGAACGGCGACCGCGATTGAGTTCGGTGCTCGCCGTTCGGTCTTCACTGCCTCTGCGATACTGCTCCGTTCGTGCCGTGGTCGCACGCCAGGATATATGAACACATGTGCATATGTTCATATAACCCCCGGCGGTGCCGTCGGCGCGCGCGAGCAACGCGCGCGAGGGATGAGTAACGCAGGAACGAGCGGAGCGAGTGACGAGTAACGCAGTCGGCTGGGGAGGGTGTGGAAATCCCTGGTCGTTGTGTGCCGCTAGCGTTGGCTGGTCCAACACTTCTCGACGGCACCCGACAACGAGGGACGTCCTCGCCCTCCCCAGCCGCGGAGCCAGGCCGGCGACCTCGGCGTCTCCGGCGAGCCTGCGAGCCTCCGCTCGTTTCACTCGCGGAGACCTCGCGCGTTGCCCGCGCGCCGAGAGCCTAATCGGGGCGGCAGCGAGGGTCCCGCGAGTGTAACGAGCGACCCAGCGAGAGTTTGCCTCTCGCCAGCCCCGGGAATCGAGCGTGCGGGGGCTTTCTGCCAGTGACGTCCACACTCCCGAACCACGACCACCAGGCACGCCGTTCGACCGGACGCGCAGGCACGCCGTTTAAGCGACCGCCCCTACAACCTCCGCGCAATGGACGGAGCGCGGACGGAACACCCCGACGAGCGACACAGGACCACCGACTCCAGGATGCACCACGAGACGGAAGCACCGACGGAGCCAACGAGCCTCATCGCCAGCGACCGATGACCGCCCCGAACCGAAACACGCTGTGGGCCGGGGCGTTCGTCGACGAACTCGCCGCCGCAGGGATCGAAGCGGCCTGCGTCGCCCCCGGCAGTCGGTCGACCCCCCTCGTCGTCGCGCTGGCCGACCACCCCGAAATCCGCATCTACTCGCACCTCGACGAACGTTCGGCGGCGTTCTTCGCGCTCGGCCGCGGCCGGCGGGGCGAACCGACGGCCGTGGTCACCACCTCCGGGACCGCGACCGCCAACCTCCACCCGGCCGCGATGGAGGCCGACCGCGGACGGGTCCCTTTACTCCTGCTCACCGCCGACCGCCCGCCGGAACTGGGCGACAGCGGCGCCAACCAGACCGTCGACCAGGAGAACCTGTACGGCGACGCCGTCCGCTGGTACCGGGACCTCCCCGAACCCGAACCCGAACCGCGAAAGCTCCGGTCGCTCCGGACGACCGCCGCCCGCGCGGTGGCCGAGGCGACCGGGACGCCGCCCGGTCCCGTTCACCTCAACGTCCGGTTCCGCAAGCCGCTGGAACCGACGAAGGTGCCGGGGGACGTGCCCGAGGACCTCGACGAGCGAGCACCGCTGGGCGCCGGGGGACGGGCGGGACCGTACGTCCGAACGACTCGCGGCCGGCCCACGCTCGATCCGGAGGATCTGGACGACGTGGCCGCGGCGCTGGCCGACGCCGAGCGGCCGCTGCTGGTCGCCGGACCCGCCGACCCGCCGGTCGCCGG
>CAYTAG010000027.1:15920-22893 GCA_964435625.1 uncultured Halobacteriales archaeon
GGTCGCCGGACCCGCCGACCCGCCGGTCGCCGGCCCCTCGATCCCGCGGTCGCTGGCCACGCTGGCGCGACGGCTCGACGCACCGCTGCTGGCGGACCCTCTCTCGGGGCTGCGGTTCGGGCCGCACGTCCCCGACGCGCCGGTGGTTGGGGGTTACGACGCCTACCTCGGGGGGGCGGGGCAAACGTCGGCGGGGTCGCGCCTCGCTGCGGAGAACTGGCCGGCCCCGGACGTCGTGTTGCGGGTCGGCGCCTCGCCCACCTCGAAGGCTCTGCGGCACTACCTCCGGGACGTCGACGCCCGGCAGTTCCTCGTGGATTCCGCCGGCGGCTGGCGCGAAGCCGAGTTCACGGCCACCGACCTCGTCGTCGCGGACCCCGCCCGACTGGTCGACGGCCTGCTCGACCGGATAAAGGGGGCGGCTACGTCGGGGGGCCCCGACGCCGAGACGGACCCCGACTGGCGGGACCGCTTCGCGCGCGCGGACGAGTCACACTGGGAACTCCTCGCGGACCGGCCAGGGACCCACTTCGAGGGCGGCCTGCTGGCGGACGTAACCGCGCAGGCGCCCGATCCCACCACAGTGTTCGTCTCGAACTCGATGCCGGTGCGGGACCTCGACCGGTTCGGTCGGCCGCGGGCGGCCGACCTCACCGTGCTGGGCAACCGCGGCGCCAGCGGCATCGACGGGATCACCTCGACCGCGCTGGGCGCCGGCAGCGCGACCGAGGACCCGCTCGTGCTCGTGACCGGCGACCTCGCGTACTACCACGACGCGAACGGGTTGCTCGCGCTGGAGCGCTGTGGCGTCGACGCCACCGTCGTCCTCCTGAACAACGACGGCGGCGGCATCTTCCACAAACTCCCCATCGAAGAGTTCGACCCGCCCTTTACGGAGCAGTTCAGGACCCCACATGGCCTGGACTTCGCGCCGACCGGCGACCTCTACGACCTGGACTTCGAGCGCGTCGAGACCCGCGAGGCGTTCCGCGAGCGGTTCGCGTCCGCAGTCGGCAGCGACGGGACGCAGGTGATCGAGGTGCAGACGGACGCGGAAGCCAGTCACCGCGAGCGCGACCGACTCCAGCGGGAGCTGCTGGACGCGCTGTGAGTCACTCGAAGCCGTAGACGACGCCGCCCGCGCTCCCGGCGACGAGGCGGCCGCCCGAACGGCCACCTGCTCCCTGGGCAGCGTCGCCGACCACGACCGGGTCCTCCAGCGGTTGCTCGGCGACGAACCGCCACCGCTCGGTCCCCGCCGCGGCGCCGAGCCCCAGGATGTGGCGGTTCCGGTCATCCCGCGTGGCAGAAGCGTGGACGTAGACCGTCCCGTCGATGACGGCCATCGGATCGGCGAGGTAGACGTCCGGTTCGGCCGTCCACTGCACGGTCCCGCCGTCGGTGGCGACCGCCGCGACGGGCGGGCCGCTGGCGTACAGCGTCCCGTCGACCACCGGGGCATCGTAGATCGATCCGCCGGCGCCCGACTCCCACCGGCGTTCGCCCGTCGCCGGGTCCAGGGCCGCGACGTGTTCGCCGCCCGCGTACAGGTCGCCGTCGACTTCGCGCAGCGACGTGACGAGCCAGTCGTCCAGGCGCCAGCGTTCGCTCCCGTCGTCGGCAGCCAGTCCCAGCGCCACGCGCCCGCCGTCCTCGGTGTCGGTCACCAGCGCCACGGTGTCCCCGGTGACGGTCAGCGTCCGGTAGCCGTAGTCGAGATCGTCGTGGACCCACCGGCGGGTCCCGTCGTGGTCGTAGGCGTACAGACGGCCGTAGGTGGGGACGTAAACGGCGCGGTCGGTGACGAGTCCGCCGCCGGGATCGCCGACTTCCGCAGACCAGCGGACGTCGCCGCTGGCACGGTCGAGCGCGTACAGCGTCTCGCCGTCCGACGCGATGGCGTCGTCACCGGTGGCGACGTAGACGGTCCCCCCACGTGCGCCGACGACGGTCAGCCACCACTCCCCGGGCATGAACCGCCAGCGCTCGGTGCCGTCCTCGGCCAGGGCGACCACCTCGTGGTCGTCGCCCAGTTCGGGCGTGCCGAAGACGGCGAGCACGAGGCCGTCGGCCACCGTGACGCTCTGGACGGGGTCGTCCGCCCGGACCGTCCAGTGCTCGCGCCCGTCGGCGCCGTCCAGGGCGTACAGCGTGCCGTCGGCGGTCCCGACGTACGCGGTTCCATCGTTCGCCGCGGGGGCGACCTCCACGGCATCGTCGACCTGCAGCCGCCACGCGACGTGCTCGGCGTCCGGCTCCGTCGGGGTCCCGGTCGGCGTCTCCGTGGGCGCGTCGGACGGGGTGTCCGGGGGCGGGCTGGACGAACCCTCGTCCCGGGGCGTCGTCCCACGACGGCCGGTACAGCCGGCAGTCGCCGCGACGAGCGCGCCCCCCGCCCGGAGTACCTGGCGTCGGGTCGGTCGCTCCATGCGTGATCGGTCGGGCGACGGCCGTGAATGCTTTCGGGAGGGTCAAACGTCGCTTTGGCTCACCGCGGGGCGACCACGGCGACCAGCCCCGTCATCGCCAGCGGGATCCAGAACGCCGCCAGCACGACGAGCGCCGTGAGCGACAGCAGCGAGTGCCCCAGGAAGAGCAACACCAGCGGCGAGGCGACGCTCCAGCTCCCGAAGACGAGCAGCGAGACGGCCGGCTCCAGCAGGGACAGCACCGCGACGCCGACCGTGGCGACGGCGGCGGCGACGGTGATCACCGGCGCCGTGGACGCGACGCTGAAGTAGACGAACACGGGGTAGATCACCAGCAGCGTGAGCGACATGACCGCGGTGTCCCGCGACCGGACGTTCCGTGCGACCGGGCCGTCCCGCGGGCCGGGGTCGACCGGTGCGTCGACCTCGGCGGACCAGAAGCTGTCGTCGTTCCCGCGGCCGGCCGACTGCCACCGCTTGCGCTCGCGCTCGGCCGCGGCGGCCACGTCGGCCGCCCGTCCGGCGGCCGCGGATCCGCCGTCGCCGGGCGTGTAGCTCCGCCGCTCCGGATCGGTCGCCTGCCGCCAGTTGTCCTCGCCCGTCCCCGGCTCCCAGGCCTCGCGCCACCACGCCTCGTCGGTCCGGTCGGCCGACGACCCGCCAGTCCGGCCCGTCGACGATCCGCCAGTCCGACTCGTCGACCGGCCCGTTCGGTCGGTCGACGACCTGCCCGCGCGATCCGCCGTCGACCCGCCGGTCCGGTCGGCCGACGACCCGTCGGACCGTTCGGTCGCCGACCCGCCAGTGCGGTCCGTTGCGGATCCACCAGTTCGGTCGGCGCTCGACGACGCCTCCCTCCCGGCCGAGCCGTCGCCGCGCCCACTGGACGCCCCGTCCGGGTCACCGTCCTCGCCGGGCCCGCCCACGACCCGGAGGTACGCCTCGTGGCCCAGGCGGTCGTACCGGGCGCGCTCGTCGGGGTCGCCCAGCACCTCCTCGGCGCGGACGACGGCCCGGAACCGCGCCTCGGCCTCGGGGTGGTCGCTGACGTCCGGATGGTACCGCTTGACCTGCTCGCGGTAGGCCGCCTCGATCTCCTCGGCGGTCGCGTCGGTGGGCACGTCCAGGACGTCGTAGAACGTCGCTGTCATCCGCCGGTCTCCTCCCCGGGTTCTCCCGCCCCGGTAATAGTTCGTCCGGCCGGTAGAACGGCAGTGTTCAGATAAGCCGGGTGCTGTGTTGAGACCACCTCGAAAGCCCCCGCGCGCTCGACCCGCCGGGCCTCGCTGCGCGCCTCGCTTCGCTGCGGTGCTTGCGTCGTCCGGGCGGGGTCGAGCGCCCGGCCCCTTTCAGTCCCACCCGGCGTAGATCGCGCCGGCCACCGCTGCCCTGTGGTTGTGCCGGCCACCATCGCTTAACTGAACAGTGCCGGTAGGACCGCGACGGGCCGTCCGGACGGCCGGGCGTCACCCCGTCGGACGGCCCATCGCTACAGCGCCGGCACGGTCACCGTTCCTGCCCGGGCGTCGTGAACGGCAACACCGCGACGGTCCGCTGGGTGACCGTCGCGATCCGGAGGACGAACGACGCCAGCAGGAACAGCGGGAGGAAGGCGAGCGCGACCGCCAGCGGGATCACGGCGAGCAACGCTTCCCGCGGAAGTGCAGCACCCCCAGCGGCGGTGTAGGTCAACAGCACGAACGCGGCCATGGCCTCCGCCGGGATGCCGCCGTACAGCAGGATTCGCGACAGCGCCGACAGTTCCTCCTGCAGGTAGACCGACTTGAAGTACTGGCGAGCGACGTCGATCTGCCGTAGCCGGTCGGTCAACTCCCCGAGCGCCGCCTGCAGGTCCACGGGGAGGTCCTCGTCGTGGGCGGCGCGCAGTTTCCTGATCCGCTTTATCGGTTCCGCGTAGTTCGTGGTCAACGTGGCCGACAGCACGTGGAAGGTCCCGACGCGGGACTGCTGGAGGAGCGCGTCGATGTCGTCGAAGTTCCCGGTGAGTTCCTCGACGACCTCGTCGAGGTCCTCGCGAACGTCGGCCGGGACCTCCCCGGCGGCGAACCCGCCGGCCCGCTGGGCCTCGCGGCGCGCGACCTCGACCAGGAGTCGCAAGAATCCCAGCGGCTGGACGGGCGCGACCTCGCCGGCGGCGTCCTCGACGTCCCTGCGGTACCCCGTGACGTTCTCGATCCTGTCCTGGAGTTCACCCGGGGACTGGAGTTCCCGCGACAGCAGCAGCTGGTTGATCGAGACGACGACGGTGATCAGCGTCAGGTTGCCGCCGATGAAGCCGCTGAAGAGGTAGTACGTCGGCTGCAGCGACCGTAGCGGAACCAGCCCGGCCGCTTCCAGCGTGGCCACAGCGACGACGACGGCGACGAACGGGCCGGCCGCGACGAGCAAGCGATTCCCGTCCAGGACGATCCACTGCCAGATCTTCCCGTACCCGGTTTCGCTCCCCCGGTCGCCGTCCGGCTGGCGTTCCCGGCCGGAATCGCTCATGTCCTCCGGTAGGGGGTTAGGACGGGAAAGCCGCTCGCCGCCCGGCCTACGGTTTCAAGGTGGCGGGGAGCCAACCCCACGCCGTGACCGACGACGACGGATCCGCCAGCGCCGACGAGAGGGAGGACCGGCCCGCACGCGCTGCCGGGGGGGACGACCGGCCAGTCGGCGCCGACGAGGCGGACGAAAGATCCGCCCCCGACGACGAGGCGGACGACCGGTCCGGCGACGGTGGGGTCCCCCGCCACGACAGGCTCACGGCCCACCCGACGCCGGGGTCGGGTAACTCGCTGGCCCACTGGCCGGACGCCCGCCACCCCCTCCGGGTGGCGATCAACTACGTGGTCGTCTGGCTGATCCGGATCTCGCCGAGCCTGCGGCTGAAGAACTGGCTGCTCCGACGGTTGGGCGCGACCGTCGGCTCGGGGGTCGCCTTCGGGCTGGAGGCGACCCCGGACGTGTTCTTCCCGGACCTGATCACCGTCGAGGACCACGCCATCGTCGGCTACGACGTCACCATCCTCTGTCACGAGTTCCTCCAGGAGGAGTACCGGACGGGCGAGGTCGTGATCGGCGAGCGGGCGATGATCGGCGCCGGCGCAACCGTCCTCCCGGGCGTCGAAATCGGCGCGGGCGCCCAGGTCGCGGCCAACTCCCTGGTCACCGAGGACGTCCCACCGGGCGCGACCGTCGCGGGCGTGCCCGCCACCGAGATGTCCAGCGAGGAGATCGACTAGTTCTCCCGGATGAGGAGCATCCCGTCGTTGACGGTGACGTCGGTCGCCCCGGGCGGAACCTCGAACTCGAACTGCCGGTCGCCGGCGACGACGATGGCCAGGTCGCCGACGACGTCCAGCGACGCCTCGACGCCCTCACCGAAGTCGACGGCGATCACTTGCTCGTCCTCGTAGTCCCGGCGAGTGATCGTGACGTCCTCTTGCTCGTCGGCGGCGGACTGCAGCGGGGTTGGTGCGTCCATGGGGGCGGTTGGGGAGGCGCACACCTAAGAACTGCGCCGAACTGACCCGGCGCGTCGACGGTCCCGCTCACCGCAACCGCGCCACGCCTTCCTCGAAGACCTTGCGGTTGGGGATGACGTACTCGGTGCCGCCATCGGTCTCGACGGTCGTGACGAAGACGTCGACCTCCTGGACGATGCCGTGGCGGTTGCCGACGCGGATGCGGTCGCCGATGCCGTAGGGTTCGTTCAACAGGAGGTACACGCCCGCCGCGCCCGAGGCCAGCATGTCCCGGAAGGCGACGCCGGACAGGAAGACGAGGCCGAACACGTACACCCCCAGCAGGATGAGCAGGGCGCCCGTGGCGATCCCGAGTTGTCCGAGCGCGATCAGCACCGCGACGAAGACGACGGTGTACTTCGCCAGCACCGTCACGAAGCCGATCTGGGGGGCCTTGTACCCCCGGAGGCGCTCGCCGACGACCACCTCGACCTTGTCGCCGACGACGACGCCGACGATCAGCACCACCACCGCGACGAACACCTGCGGCAGGTAACTGAACAGGCCCTCCCAGAACAGGTTCGTGTCCCACAGGTCCGCCAGCGTCAGCGCGACGATCAACGCGAGCCCCCACACCACGTACGTCGACAGCCTGGCGATGATCGAGACCGTCGAGATCCCGAAGTCCTGCATCGTCCGCTCGAAGGCCGTCCCCTCGACGACGCCCTGGAGGCCGATCCGCGAGAGCAACTGGCGGTTGAGCTTCCCGACGAACAGGCCGACCAGGAGGCCGGCCACCAGGACGCCGCCGGCGATCCAGTAACGGAACGGGACGGCCTCCAGCAGCGGCGAGACGATCCCGTCGGTCACCATGTCAGTAGTCCTCCGGATCGAGGTCGAGTATCAGTTCTCCGCCCTTGAACGCCCTGACGAGGCCGTCGCTCTCGCTCAGCACGATTGCGGTCGCGTTCGTGTCCCGGGTGATCGCGGCGGCCGCCATGTGGCGTGCGCCAAGGCCCTTGGGGATGTCGACGCCCTCGGCGGCCGGTTCGAGGTAGCGGTACGCCGAGACGATCT